>JAYSVM010000013.1:0-109256 GCA_043718495.1 Oscillatoriales bacterium
CTAAACGCCCAAAAGATATCACCACGCTCCAAGAGCAAACGTAGTGAGTTTGGGAACCCTATCACTAGGGATATTAAGGCCGGAATGTCTTAAGAATCCTCGTGCCTTCAGGCCGAGGAGTGTCAATTTCTAGCATTTGATATAACAGTAAAAATTGCATGATAATAGCAAATACTAATTCCAGAGATTGTTTAATTGTTCCCGCAATTCCTCCCACCGACATCGAAAAAAAATCTTCTATTAGTGAACCATTAAAACTCGGAATTCTCGCATCAGGAAGTGGCAGCAACTTTGAAGTAATTGCCCAAGCCATCCAAAACCAACAGCTCAACGCCCAAGTCCAAATATTGATTTACAATAACCCCAGAGCCCAAGCCGCAGCGCGAGCTGAAAAATATGGAATTCCCTCCATTCTGCTCAATCACCGCGACTATAAAAAACGCGAAGAATTAGACAATAAAATCGTCAAAATATTCCAAGAGTATGATGTCAAATGGGTGATTATGGCAGGCTGGATGCGAATAGTCACCAAAGTTTTACTCGATGCTTTTCCAGACCAAGTTATTAACATTCACCCCAGTTTACTGCCAAGTTTTCCAGGAATCAGCGCTGTTGAACAAGCACTTGCCGCCAAAGTAAAAATCACTGGATGCACAGTACATATCGCCCATTTGGAAGTTGACAGCGGCCCAATTCTCATGCAAGCAGCCGTACCCGTATTGCCCGACGATACCGCAGAAACTCTACACGCTAGAATACAGGTACAAGAGCATAAAATCATGGTAGGTGCGATCGCACTGATTGCTCATCGCTCTACTGTGGGGTTTCCCGATGATTAGCTAAATGGCTAATCACATATTGGCTAATTGGCCTAATCAGTTAGTCAAAAATTTCACTATGCTAGTGTTAGTCAGGCTTCAGTATATATAGTGCCATCTGTTATATAGGTATCATGCTCAAAATTTTGGTCATTGAAGACGACGAATTAATCCGGGAAACTCTTCTGCAACTCCTGGAATCTCAAAACTATCGGGTCATTGTCGCCCAAAACGGTCGAGTAGGCGTGCAGATGGCACTCTCAGAGATTCCCGATTTAATTCTGTGCGACGTGCAGATGCCGGAACTCGACGGTTATGAGGTGTTGCGGACTCTACGCCAAAACTCCCTAGCTGCAACAATTCCATTTATTTTCCTCACAGCTCAAGGCGCCAAAGCGGATTTTCGCCGAGGGATGGAATTGGGGGGTGACGATTATTTGACCAAGCCGTTTACTAAAGCAGAATTGCTGGGAGCGATTTCCTCTCGCGTCTCCAAACGACAAACGATTACTCAGCCCCTGACTATCGCACTCCAACAAGCAGAAGCCAGACTCAACGATTTACTAAAGGACTCGACCACCTCCAACCCTGTCTGTCCCCAAAAATTGGCTTTGGAAGCTTTGCTACGTCGGGCTTTAGCACAAGGTGAATTTCAGGTATACTATCAGCCCCAGGTGGATATTGCTACCGGACAAATTATCGGTGCAGAAGCTTTGGTCCGCTGGCAAAATCCCGATCGAGGTATAATTTCTCCATGCGAATTTATTCCCCTCGCAGAAGAAACAGGCTTAATTATTCAGATTGGAGAATGGGTGCTGCTGTCAGCTTGCGCTCAAGCCGCCAGTTGGCTGTCTGCTGGGTTTTCGCCGTTCAGAATATCAGTAAATTTGTCAGCCCGACAATTATCCGACCCCCAACTCAAGGCGCGAATTGTCCAAATCCTCGAAACTACTGGTCTGGAGCCTGCTAATTTAGAGCTAGAAATGACTGAAAGTGCTTTGGTAGAAAATGCTGCTGTCGCAGGCGCCACTCTAAACGAACTCAAAGCTCTAGGCATTCGGATTGCTGTTGACGACTTCGGTACTGGTTATGCTACTTTAGGATATCTCAAGCAATTTGCCTTTGACAGTTTAAAGATCGATCGCATTTTTGTCCGCAACGCTAACGAAGACACTCAAAATGCCGCTATCACCACTGCTGTAATTCTACTGGGTCACAGCTTAAACATGACCGTAATTGCTGAAGGGGTGGAAACAGAAGCCGAACTAGCCTTTTTGAAGAAACACCAGTGCGATATCATGCAAGGATACCTGTTTAGCCGTCCCCAACCAGCACCAATATTTGAAAATTTATTGGTTGCAGATCAGCATTTGTTAGAGTTGCCGACAGCGACAGTATCTAGTCAGGTTATATCTTTTGTACCTTTTTCCGATCGAGAAAAACCTAAAAACCTCTCAATGTCAGCCGATGTTAGATTTTAGATTTTTAGATTAACGAGTTACAGTCTTACTAACTGTCAACACGAATTGGTGCAAGGCTGGCATGGAAAGAATATTAGTTGTTGACGATGAAGCAGACTGTCAAACAGTCTTGGCAATGTACTTAGAAGGCCAGGGATACCAGGTTCAATGCGCCACTTCTGCCATTGAGGCACTCTCGATTTTTGAGAATGACCCTCCAGATTTGGTGATTTCTGATGTCATGATGCCCGAAATGGACGGCTTTGAGTTTTGTCGCCGCTTGCGAAATACCCGCTTAGGACAATTGATGCCGTTTATATTTTTGTCTGGTCAAGGTGAGATAGAATCAAAAGTCGAAGGTCATTCGATCGGAGCAGATGATTATCTAGTCAAACCTTTTCAGTCTGAAGAAATATTAGCCAAGGTCAAAGCGCAATTAGAACGCTCTCACCGCATTCACGCGGAGATTGTCCGACTTCTTCAAAATTCCACCTCACTGGCAATGAAGCCAAAAACCTTGGCAGTAGCGCCGCCACCACCTGCACCCTTGCCTTTAACACCAGCAGAGGAAAGAGTCTTTTGGGAAGTTATTCAGGGCTACACCAACAAACAAATTAGCCATAGACTGTTTATTAGCCCCAGAACTGTCCAAGCTCACTTAGGCAGTATTTTCAGCAAATTACACATAGAAAATCGGTCTCAGCTTGTAAAATTCGCCCTGGAAAGGGGGTACAAACCCCCTCAAAGTTAACGACAGAGTCTAACATTTATATATTTTTTTAATTAATTAGTCTTAATAATTCAGAATTACTGCAATCTTATTTCCCCAAAAAAGCCTATGACCGCAATAATTCCTTTTGTAATGTACGGCTGGATTCCAATTGTCTTATACCTATTTGTAAGGTTTCCACCTCAACGAGCAGTGATCATAAGTATGATTGTAGCGTGGCAGTTTTTACCACAAGTTGCTCTGAGCATCCCTGGATTGCCACCATATACCAAGATGTCAGCAGCTTGCTACGGCGTTTTACTAGGTACTCTTATTTACGATACTACCCGGTTTGCATCTTTCAAGCCTAGTTTGATGGACCTGCCAATCCTAATTTTATGTTTATGCCCCATTGCTTCACAAGTTACTAATGGTGGCAGCCCCCTATCTCCAACTTTAAACCAAATTGTTACTTGGGGGTTGCCTTATCTTTTAGGACGCTTGTATATCAATAATTTAGATGGCATACGACAGTTGGCAATCGGAATTTTTGCAGGTGCTTTAGCCTACATTCCTTTTACGTTAATTGAAGGAATTAGAGGCCCAATTATGCACCAAACAGTTTACGGTGTTAATGCTTTTAACGACTGGGGTCAGGCCAGGCGTATGGGTGGGTGGAGACCCGTAGTATTCATGCAGCACGGTTTGATGGTGGGGCTGTGGATGATGACCGCTGCTTTAGTAGGATTTTGGTTGTGGCAAACCGGGGCGGTCAAAAAATTTCAAGGTCGCAATATGAAGACTTTGGTAATTGTACTAATTATCGCTTTTTTCTTGTGTCGTTCTACAGGTGCCTACAGTTTATTTGCAATGTCACTGATTGTATTATTCTGCGCCAAACAGTTTAAAACATCTTTGCCCTTATTGTTTATCATTGGATATATCATATTTTATCTGTATCTAGCTGCATCTGGTCAATTTTCCAGCGCTGAAGTTATTAGCTTCATATCTCAAGTGTTTGGCGAAGAACGAGCGGGTTCTCTGGGGTTTAGATTTCAAAATGAAGAGATCTTAGGGGAGAAAGCGCGAATACAATTTCTTTTTGGCTGGGGGGATTCTGGTGGAAATCGCGTGTATAATGACTATGGTGATGATATAACTGTGACTGACAGCTTGTGGATTATTGCATTTGGCGTGAATGGTGTAGTAGGTTTAATCAGTTTATTTACTTCTCTCCTACTTCCTGTGCTCGTCTTGTGTTTCAAATATCCAGCCAGAACCTGGTCTAATCCGAAAGTCGCGCCAGCAGCGGTATTGGGAATAACTTTAACCATGTATGCGTTTGACTGTGTTTTGAATGCCATGACTAACCCAATTTTCATGCTCATCGCTGGAGCAATATCTGGTCTGGTAGTAAAAGCTCCAGAAAATCTGAAGGCAAAAAAAATTAGTTCAAAAACAACTAAACGGTCTTTGACTCCACAAAAATCACCATAATTTATGGTGACTGGAGGAAATCTTAGAAAAGTATAAATTGATAACTTATGTTGTGAATTGTAAAAAAATATATTTTATAATCTTTCTTATAAAGACTAATTCTTTACGAAATCTTTAAAATTAGTTATTAAAGGGGTAGGGTGAACAGGATATACTGAAAAAAGTTTATTCACCAAAGCATCCAAGTATTGCAAATACAGCGTTGTACCGTGAGTTTGACATTAGTATAAAACATTGAGGTTGATTAAGAATGAAAATTGTTAAGTTATTGAATGTTTCCGTTGATAATTTTTCAATTACAGAGCTGTTTGAGAGGCTAGAAAACGGAGGCGGTGTCGTATTTACGCCTAATGTAGACCATTTAATTAAATTGCAGTATGATAGAGACTTTTATGAAGCTTACAATAGCTGCGATTATAGAGTCTGCGATAGTCAAATATTGATGTATGCTTCCAGATTTTTGGGTACTCCCATCCAAGAAAAGATTTCTGGGTCTGACTTGTTCCCGGCATTTTATAGCTATCATAAAGATAATGAAAATACTAAGATTTTCTTGCTAGGAGCAGCGGAAGGAGTTGCTATTCAAGCTCAGGAAAAAATTAACCTAAAAATTGGCAGAGAAATAGTAGTTGCTGCCTATTCTCCTTCCTTTGGATTTGAAAAAAATTCAGAAGAGTGTGAAAAAATAATTGACATTATCAATCAATCAGGGGCTACAGTCTTGGCAATAGGGGTAGGAGCGCCTAAGCAAGAAAAATGGTTGGTTAAATATAGACACAAATTGACACATATCAAAGTTTTCTTGGCCATAGGTGCAACAATTGATTTTGAAGCTGGTTGCAAAGCAAGGTCTCCCAAATGGATGAGCGAAGTCGGCATAGAATGGGCTTACCGACTGTTAAGCGAACCGAAACGGCTGTGGAGAAGATATTTGGTAGATGCTCTGCCTTTTTTTAGATTGATTTTAGAACAAAAATTAGGTTCTTATAAAACGCCCTTCTGTGATGGCTAAGCAATCTAGAGTCAACAGTCAACAGTCAATAGTCAACAGTCAACAGTCAACAGCATTTTCAGACAGCCCATGACAATTGCTTATTTAGTTAATCAATATCCCAAAGTTAGCCACAGTTTTGTCCGCAGAGAAATTTTGGCTGTAGAGAATTGCGGATTGAAAGTTGCCCGTTTTTCAATCCGCTCCTGCGAGTCGGAACTTGTGGACGAAGAAGACAAAAAAGAGCAAGAACAGACCAAGATTGTGTTAGGAGTTGGCATTCTTGGCTTAGCATCGGCTTTGCTGCGGGTGGCGATAACTAGACCGATTCGATTTGTCGAAGCTTTGCGGTTAATGTTTAAAGTAGGTTGGCATTCCGATCGCGGTATTGTACTTCACTTCGCTTATTTTGCCGAAGCTTGCGTGCTGTTAAACTGGTTCTCCACCCAGGGAATCAAACACGTTCACGCGCACTTTGGAACGAATTCAACCACGGTAGCGATGTTGTGTCGCGCGCTTGGTGGGCCTACCTATAGTTTCACGGTTCATGGCCCTGAAGAATTCGACAAGGCTACGGTGATTGGCTTTGAGGAAAAAATCAAGCGGGCGGCTTTTGTGGCTGCGGTTAGTTCTTTTGGCAAAAGTCAGTTGTATCGATGGTGCGATCGCGCTTTTTGGTCTAAAATTCATGTAATCCACTGTGGTGTGGATGCAGCATTTTTGGATTTACCCTATGTTCCGGTAACTTCCGAACCTCGTTTGGTTTGCATTGGCCGACTCAGCGAACAAAAGGGTCATTTGCTGTTAATCGAAGCTGCGGGTAAGTTGGCTAGCCTTGGTTTACAGTTTAAGTTAATATTGGTAGGTGATGGGCCGTTGCGATCGGATATCGAAAAGGCGATCGACCAATACGGACTACAAAATCATTTAGAAATTACAGGATGGGCTGATAGTGCTCAAGTTCAGCAGCAAATTTTAGCTGCACGAGCAATGGTTTTGCCGAGTTTTGCTGAAGGTTTACCAGTAGTAATTATGGAAGCTTTGGCTCTTAGCAGGCCTGTGATTAGCACCTATGTTGCTGGTATCCCGGAGCTCGTGGAGCCAGGTGTTTGCGGTTGGTTGATTCCGGCTGGTTCTGTAGAAGCCTTGGCTGATGCGATGCAGGAGGCTTTGGAAGCGCCTGTGGAACGATTGGAACAGATGGGAAAGGCTGGAGCTTTGCGGGTTGCGAAACAGCATAATGTGGCTGTGGAAGCGAAGAATTTAGTGGCCTTGTTTCAGGCGGCGATGAAGAATTATTAGTCATGGAGGACACGGCAATGTCATGGAGGACACGGCAATGCCGTGTCCCTACCCAGATGAATTGTAGGGAAACGGCACTGCCGTGTCCTGATTACCCAATTGAATTGTAGGGAAACGGCACTGCCGTGTCCTGATTACTACACCGGAAAGAGATTTATAGATACTTTCCGTAGCAATAAGTCTTGTTCTCTTGTAGAAAAGGAGCGATTCAAAAATGGATAAATTTCATATATCAACATAAAATAGCTTTTTAACCCTGTTCCTAGTAAAAATACATTTTTCATAAATTGATTATTTTTTTTTATTTCAAACTGGTTTGATCACTCTAAAGGTTAGATTGATTCTGGGTTCAACAGATTTAGCAGTTTTAGCGATTTGATGTTTCCAAAAGTGCTGGGTTTCACCTTTCATCAACAACAAACTACCATGGAACAAATTAAGAGCAGTTTTGTGGTCTTGTAATATTTTATGCTTTAGGAAAAATCGGCGAGTTTCCCCAAAGCTAATTGATGCTATAATCGGATTTTTCCCTAATTCTGGCTCGTCATCGCTATGCCATGAAACGCTATCTTGGCCATGACGATATAGATTGAGAAGAACGCTATTAAAAGTAACTTCTGATATCTCTTCAGCCTTTGATTTAATTAATGTTAGTGTGGAAGTCCAAGGTTCGGGATAGTGTTCTATACCCGAATATATATAAGATTTGCCTTCATCTCCATACCAAGCTGTAAGTCTGGGTAAAGGTATCTTTTTTCCATAAATATGAATGGTATCGTGTCTCCATTTAATACTAGAAGATAAATCGGAAAAAAGGCGATCGCTCTCTTGGATGCTAAACAAATTGGGATAGAATATAACTTCCCCATCGGTATCAATGACTACAGTTTTTTGCAGATTGTTTTCTGAAGATGGATCGTTGCTATCTAGCTGATTATCCAAAAGTTTCATTTTAATGGTACAGAATAATTGCCTGAACTCACGTCTGTGACGGTGGAATGAGGATTTGATAAGCTGTGGAGCATTTAAACCACTAACGAGGCCTGTAGAGTGCGTCAGCTAGAACACTGGCTATACATGGGAAATGCCTTAAAACTGACGCACCCTACAATCGTTTTTTAAATGCCAAACAGCTTATGACTATTGTGATTTTAACATCAAGCGACCTCAAAATCTAGTAGGAATTTCTAGATTAAAAAAAACACTGCATCCTCATTTTCTAGGTAGCCTCCACATCCCCCGCTACCCGGAGGTTTTAGTCGAACTTCTACCTTTTTTTGACTAATTGCCCGATCGCCTTAACCGCAATCTTGGGATAAAATAGAATCACCGCTGGCTTAGATGCTTTGTTAAGTCCTTAAACTCAAGAGAGAGGAAACACGCCAAAAAGTCAGAATAGACCTTATTCTGCTTATATGTTAAAAGTGTTTGTTTAATGATTTCCTCTCTCTGTCACTTGAAAGCCCCTACAATTGTGTTTTGAATTTATACTAGGAGGTTCCAAATGAATACTACAGACTCAGACATTAATACAAGGCAAGATAGCTCTTTATATAAAGTTGCAAAGCTAGTATCTAACATTTTCCATCCTATGACACTTTCATCAGTAGCTTTTCTCTGGCTGATTATTGCTAGCAATCAGTCCACACAGCAAAAACTACTCTTATTTGCAACAGTGACTTTCTTCTCCTCTATCGTACCCATACTATTTATATACACGCAAAGAAATTGGATAGATACTGACGAAAGGGCACAACGTTTTTTACCGTTCATAGTGGGTATAGTCAGTTACTTTGCAGGTTTTATTGTACTGATAGCAATAAATGCTCCTACAATCATTCAAGCATTAATGTTTTGCTATGCCACTAATACTCTTTTGGTACTTATAATCACAGTATGGTGGAAAGTTAGCGTTCATACAACTGCGGCTGGTGGTCCTTTAGTCGCCTTAACTTATAGTTTTGGTACTTGGGTTTTTCCACTTTATTTGATAGTTCCCTTAGTAGGACTCTCAAGATTAATTATGAAAAAGCATACTCTACTCCAAGTGATTATGGGAATGTTGATAGGAATAATTGGTACGGCAGTACAGGTGCATTATGTGTTCAAAGTTCCGTTTTCTTCTTTAACATGAGGTTACAGCCAAGGGCGTAACTTTATATGGTGTGCAATGGGTATCTGACTAACAACTAATTATCAGACAAGATTCACATAGCACAATTATTCCCAAATTGACACCTAGCCACAGACATATTTATATACTTCCGACTGTAGGGGGATGCTTTAGCTCGTTAATCAGGTAATGCTTAGCATTGAGGGCCGAAAACCGAAACTATACATGAGCCGATCGCGCGCCAATTCAATTATGCGAACCCGCACCTGAACGAGGAATATACTATGTATCAAAACTTGCCAATAACTTCACAACTGTATAATATCAGCCACTGGCTAGCCCAAGTGCCAGCAGAGCGGACGGTCAACACCGCAGAAGACGCAGCACTCCTCTATTCCGGGCCACAATTTTTTATCGCTTTAATCGCAGGAGTAGTGCTAGCCTTCGCATTCCAACTCTTGCTAACCAACTTATCAGTGGCTGCTGGCCTTTCTTACATGGGAAATCAATCCCACGAGAGTTCCCATTCTCACAGCGACAGCCCCCCAGTGCGACACATCGGTAAAAAAGTAGGCACTTGGACGCTAATCACTGTTACCATCGCCCTATTCTTCGCCTGCTTGCTAGCAGTTAAACTGAGTTTGATTAGCAGCCCCGGTTTGGGTGCGATCGTCGGTTTAGTCGTGTGGGCCACGTACTTCTCTATGCTGGTGTGGGTGAGCTCCACTACCGTCGGTTCCCTGATTGGTTCCGTTGTCAACACCGCCACATCAGGCTTTCAAGCCATTGTCGGTACCGCAGCCGCTGCCCTGGGCGCAAAAGCAGCTAGCAATCAAGTTGTGGCTACAGCCAAAGCAGCAGCCGCAGCAGTGGGTCATGAGCTCGGTAGTGCGATCGATCCTACAAGTTTACGGGAAAACGTCGAAGACTACATCCAAGGTCTGAAACCGCCGGAATTAGATATCAAAGGGATGCGAAGTGAGTTTGAAAAGTTGCTCAATGATCCGCAACTCAAGTCTATTGCGGGCGAAAATTTGCCAAATCTCGATCGCCAAACCCTGGTAGATTTAGTCAGTTCGCGATCGGACTTATCAAAACGCGATGTCAACCGCATTGTAGACCAACTCCAAGATGCTTGGAAACAAGTCGGAAAACAAGGACAGCCAACAGACGGTATTGCCCAATTAGTAGAATATTTTAAATCTGCAAAATCGGGAGAATTGCTCTCAGATAAATTGACCAGCAGAGTAGAAAAAGCGCTGGGAAATCTGGGCGATCAAACTCCAGGACAAAGCCCGACAATGATGTCCCAAGCAACGACAATGGCAGTCAATGCTTTAATGGGAATAGTATTAGGACGCACAGATATTTCTGACTTTGATGTGGAAAAAGTAGTCGGTCAGCTAAAAACAGCTAAAGACAAAGTTGGCCAGCAAACTGATAAAATTACTGCTCAAGTCAAAGGTGAACCAGAACCTTACAGTTCTATTCGCGCCGATGTAGAAAACTACCTGCTGAACGCTTATTCTTGGCAAATGAATCCGCAAACTATCGAGCGCGAGTTTCGAGAAGTTATCTACGATCCTAGCGCCGATCCGGGAACAGTTCGGCGCGAGTTAGAAAAACTCAAGAAGTCACACTTTGCCGAAGTTCTTGCCAGCAGAGGAGTTTTTACTCAAAGCAAAATCAAAGAAATAGTCAATGAGTTGGAAGCAATTAGACAGCGAGTTTTAAACACTGTTATTTTTGCTGAGGAACAAGAAAAAGTCCGTGATTTACAGTGGCGATTGGAAACTTATTTGAAGTTGACGCCAAAAGAGGAACTGACAGCAACAGGCATTGGCAAGGATTTTAAGAAAATTCTTGAAGATTCTGATGCTACTTATGAGCATTTGTCCGATCGGCTTGCTCCTTACAATCGCGATAGTTTTGTGCAAATTATCCGAGGGCGTGAAAATTTCGGATTCCAGGAAGTAGAAGAGATTGTCAAAGAATTGGAAAGGACAAAAGATGTAGTTTTAGCAGATTCAAAAGGTCTGCAAGAATCAGCTAAAGTTCGCATCGACAATCAATGGCAAAAGGTGCAAGAATATTTGCAGTCTACGGGTAAATCAGAACTCAATCCCGAAGGTATTAAGCGGGATTTCAAAACTCTGTTAGAAAATCCTGAAGCAGGAATGTGGGCGCTGAGATCGAGAGCTTCTAAGTTCGATCGCGAAACTTTGGTAAAATTGCTATCTCAGCGGAAAGACCTCAGTGAAGACCAAGTTAATCAACTTCTAGACAGCGCCGAAGACAATTGGCACAGCGCGCTGGCTGCACCGCAAAAGATTGCTGACAAAGCTAAGGAACAGTACGACGAAACAACTACTGCGCTGGCAGATTATCTGCGAAATACGGGCAAGTCTGAACTGAATCCTGAAGGGATTCAGCGGGATTTGACTAAACTGATGGAAAATCCGAAGGAAGGAGCTTTAGCGCTGCGAGGTCGGTTGTCGCACTTTGACCGTGATACTTTGGTAAAACTGCTTTCTCAAAGAGAAGATTTGACTGAGGAACAAGTTAATCAAATTATTGACCAAGTGCAAAATACGATCGGCTCGATTGTGAAATCGCCGCGTCGTTTGGCAAGGCGGATGCAAAGTCAAGCGCAAGATTTTCAGGGTGTTTTAGAAGATTATTTGCGGAATACTGGTAAGGATGAATTGAATCCTGAAGCTATCAAGCGCGATTTGCAATTGTTGCTGCACGATCCGAAAGTCGGGGCTTATAGTTTGGGTGAACGGCTGTCGCATATCGATCGCGCTACGGTAGTTTCTCTGTTGTCTCAGCGCCAGGATATTTCGGAAGCAGAAGCGAATCGCATTGTCGATCAAGTTTTGTCGGTGCGTGACCAATTCCAGCAGCAAATTCAGAAAATTCAGGAGGGAATTCAGTCGGTAATTGATGGGGTTTTGGCAAAGGTGCGCGATTATCTCAATTCGCTCGATCGCCCAGAACTCAATTATGAGGGTATCACGCGGGATGTTCGTAAGTTATTTGATGACCCGCAGGCGGGATTTGATGCTTTGCGCGATCGGCTGGGGCACTTCAACCGCGATACTTTAGTAGCACTAATTAGTTCCCGCGAGGATATTTCCGAAGCAGACGCCAACCGTTTGATCGACCAGATCGAAAAAAGCCGAAACACTGTTCTGCAAAGAGCTGAACGCTTGCAGCAAGAAGCACAACTCCGCCTGGAAAGTATTAAATTACAAGCAGAAAAACAAGCCGAAGAAACCCGCAAAGCGGCAGAAGTTGCGTCTTGGTGGCTGTTTTTTACCGCACTTTCCTCGGCAGCAGCGTCAGCCGGTGCTGGTGCTCTAGCTGTGATCAGGTAACTGCGATCGCAATTAGGCATTTCTAATTCGTCCTTGGTCAGAAATCGACTTAAGTCGATTCAACCTAAATAGGAAATGGACAACGATACATTGTTCCATTTTCTATTTTTTTGTGGAGGTAAAGCAGTAGGAAGGTATCAAAGGACACGGCAGTGCCGTTTCCTTACCCCAAGTCAAAGATTATGGGCTGGGGATTTTCGCCTGTCTAGCTAAAGCTATTGAAATAGTAGATTAGACTGTGGTGGTGAATATACTTGATACCTTGGGGCATAACAATGGCTTTTCCAGGTTAGCCCAACCCAGTTAAAATATATAAATTATCCCGATCGAATGCTGAACGACTTAGATCTCAAACCAAACCAGGCAAATTGCCTACTGGCATCTTGAGGAGAGCCACACGATGCAACTCCGAAAAAAAACACTATTAATCGTCGGTGCAGCCCTAATTTGTCTAATTGTGGTTCTCTATGCGACGGCATCGACCATTTTGCTGCACGATTTCCACAATCTGGAGGCGCAATATGTCCGTCAGGATGTGGCGCGCGCTTTGGATGCTTTAGATGACGATTTGTCGAATTTAGAGACTAGCGCCCAAGATTATGCCGAGTGGGATGACACTTACTCTTTTGTCAATACACAAAGTCAGGATTTTGTTAAATCAAATTTTGTAGATTCTACATTTATTTATTTAAGGCTTAATTTATTGGTGGTGTTGGACTCCAAGGGTGAAACGGTTTTTAGTAAAGGTTTTGACCTGAAGTCGAAAACCCAGACTTCGATTCCAGAAAGCTTGAAACAGCACCTGACTGCTGCGCTGCTAGACTTTGGGGCAGAGCCTGGTGGTGTCCCCGAAGCAAAAACAGGTGTTCTCACTCTTCCAGAAGCCACGCTGCTGATTAGCTCAAGGCCCATCCTCAACAGCAATGCGATCGGTCCTTCTCGTGGCACTCTGATAGTGGGACGCTACCTAGACAACACCGAGGTCGAGTTGATCTCCAAACTGACCCACTTGTCCGTGGACTTTAGGTTGCCGAGTTTAGATTTTCAAGTCGAATCGACCAGCGACTACGGGCCTGGGGCGAAAACGAGAGTTCTGTCTCAGCAAGAATTGGAAAATCTCAAAATCAGAATTTCTAGCCTCAAATCAGTAGAAATTTTAGTCGAGCCGCTCAGCAGCAGTTTAGTCGCAGGATACGCTTTGATCCGGGATATCAGTGGTAAGCCAGGACTGATGCTGCGAGTAGAAGTAGATCGAGTAATTTATAGCCAAGGTCAAGCGACGCTAGAACTGTTTACTTTATCGATATTGGCAGTAGGTTTGGTGTTTAGCGCGATCGCCCTACTATTATTAGAAAAATTGGTCTTAGCAAGATTGCAAGACTTGAGTACCAGCGTCAGCAACATCGCCAGCAACGGCGACCCAGACTTGCGCGTTCATATGCCGGGATCTGATGAACTATCGAGCTTGGCTGAAACCATCAATCAGATGCTTGAAGCCTTAAACGCTTCTCAAGTCGAACGCAATGAAAGCGAAGACCGCTATCGGTTGATGGCTGATAACTCCACCGACATGATCAGCAGACACAACCCCAAAGGTGTTTTTGTTTATGTATCGCCAGCTTGCAGGGCTTTGCTGGGATATGAACCTGAAGAACTGGTTGGCAGGTTTCCGAAGGATTATTTTCACCCAGAAGATTTAGAAAAGTTAGCCAAAGCGCACATGAAATTGATGGCGCTGGCAGTAACTTACACCCTCAGTTACCGCATCCGTCGCAAAGACGGCAAGTATATTTGGTTTGAAACTACTAGCCGCACTATTCGTGACGAGATTTCCGGCGAAGTCCAAGAAATTATCGGCATTTCCCGCGACATCAGCTTCCGCAAACAAACAGAACAAGAACTGCGGGAAAGCGAAGCTGCCATTAAAGCTTTGTATCAAGTGACCTCAGCTCCTCGTACAGACCCGTTCAATCGCCTCTCAACCTTCGATTTGCGGCTCCAAGAACTGCTGACTATGGGATGTAGACAGTTTGGGATGGAAGTGGGGGTTTTGTCGGCTATTGAAGGCGAAAACTATCAAATCAGGGCGGTTAAGTGTCCAGATGAGTCGATCGCGATCGGGCAAGTCTATGATTTACAAAAAACCTTCTGTGTTGCTACAGCAAGGTCAAAGGAACCGCTTCATTTTGAGTCGGTGAGGTTCTTGTGTTTGTCTTTTGACACCTCGGACCCCTCATTCAATAACGAGTCTGTTTTCAACATAGAATCCTACATGGGCATTTCTGTCTTGGTGGCTGGAAAAGTCTACGGTACTCTGTGTTTCTGGAGTGCGACCCCCCTGACAGAACCTTTCAGAGTGGTAGATAGAGAATTGGTGAAACTGATGGCCCAGTGGGTAGGTAGCGAACTCGAACGCCAGCAATCAGGTGTCGATTTAGCAAAAGCTCGTGACGAAGCACTGGCGGCTACTAGAGTCAAAAGTGAGTTTTTAGCCACTATGAGCCACGAAATTCGCACTCCGATGAATGGAGTTATCGGCATGACGGGTTTGTTGCTGGATACTAGCTTAACTTCCGAACAACGAGATTTTGTAGAAACTATCCGCAGCAGTGGCGATGCTTTGCTGACGCTGATTAATGATATTTTAGATTTCTCAAAAATTGAATCGGGCAAATTCGATTTGGAGGAACATCCCTTTGATATCCGTACCTGTATTGAGGAATCTCTGGACTTGGTAGCTGCTAAGGCGGCACAAAAAAAACTCGAATTGGGTTATTTGATAGATGGTTCTATGCCGACAACTGCGATCGGGGATAGCACTCGTTTGAGGCAAATTTTAATCAATTTGCTCAGCAATGCAGTTAAGTTTACCAAGTTTGGAGAGGTTGTGGTTGTCATGTCGGCAAAAAAGATGCCAATGCCGATCGCGAAACAACAGCCAGAATTTGATGGTCAATCATCACCAATTGACCAAATATACGAAATACAATTCGCGGTCAAAGATACTGGAATCGGTATTCCCAAAGATCGCATGGATCGACTATTTAAATCTTTCAGTCAAGTTGATTCTTCTACAAATCGACACTACGGCGGTACAGGATTAGGCTTAGTAATTAGCAAGCGTTTAGCCAAATTGATGGGCGGCAGGATGTGGGTGGAAAGCATGGGCAATGTGGCTGGCAATCCTCCAGAAGATTTTCAACTGGCAGTTTTGGATGGGGAATTTGGAGAAAATGGCGATCGAGCAGAATTCAGTGACATTGACAATGAAACCGATAATCTCAAGTCCGTTGGCTCTACTTTTTACTTCACTGTGATCGTTCCCTGCTGTCACTGTCCATTACCAATTAATTTGAGTAATTCTCAACCTGAATTAGCTGGCAAGAGAGTCTTGATTGTCGATGACAATGCCACCAATCGCCAAATCTTGACTCTCCAAACTAAGTCTTGGGGGATGGTACCGACAAGTGTGGCTTCGGCTCGTTTGGCCTTAAATTTACTCGCTGCCAAAGAAGAGTTTGACTTGGCAGTTTTGGATATGCAGATGCCCGAAATCGACGGGCTGACTTTAGCAGCGCAAATTCGGATGTCAGAGATGGGCGCACAGTTGCCGTTAGTGATGCTGACTTCGATGGGTAGGCAGGAAATTCGCACTCCTGTGATTGAGGTGAATTTTGCTGCTTTTTTAAACAAGCCGATCAAACAATCTCAGCTTTATAATGTTTTAATCAATATTTTTGGGGAATCGACCAGTGAAGTGAGAGTGCAGCGCAGCAGCGGGCGTTTCTCCAAAAGTATACCAATAATTGCTCAGGAGTTGCCACTGCGGATTCTTTTGGCTGACGATCATTTGGTGAATCAGAAGGTGGGTTTACAGATTTTGCAGCGGATGGGCTATCGTGCGGATGTGGCGGGAAATGGCAATGAAGTCCTGGAAGCTTTGCGCCGCCAGCCTTACGATGTCATACTCATGGACGTGCAAATGCCGGAAATGGATGGCTTGGAAGCTTCTCGACTGATTTGTCAGGAATGGGATGCTGCTGCGAAACCTTGGATTGTGGCAATGACGGCAAATGCGATGCGGGGCGATCGCGAAGAGTGTATTGCTGCGGGGATGGATGATTATTTGAGCAAGCCGATCGAGATTGATGAGTTGGTTCGAGTTTTAACCGCCTGTAAGTCGCGATTACCTATCGAGTTCGATCGCTGGCAATCGATGATTTCTGTGACTTCCAATGCTGAAGAAATCGGAAAAGATGAATTGGAAGTGCAATCCTCTTCGAGGGCTGGGCTAACGAGTTTGAATTTTGCTGACAATCTACAACTCACAATTGGTCAATCTCCTGGGTTGGGCACACCAGAAAATCGCAACTCGCTTAGCCAAAAAATTATTGATGGGCTGCGGGAAGTAGAAGCTCTTGATGAGGCGATCGAGATTTACCTCGAAACAGCCCCCCAATTGCTGCTGGGCATCGCTGGGGCTGTAAATAGTTCCGATCCGCTGGCTTTAAGGCGATCGGCTCACTCTTTAAAATCAATTAGTGGTACTCTCGGTGCTTTTCGGTTATTTGAGCTTTGCGAAGAACTCGAATTAATGGGCCGAATGGGGACAGATGCGAACAAGTCTTTGCCTACGAAAGCCTGTGTGGTTTTAGAACAGGTTCAAGCAGAATATCAAAGAGTTGAAGAGGCTTTGAAAATAGAATTGCTCTACAGTAGGGACACGGCACTGCCGTCTCCTGATTTCTGAGTAAACTGCCGTCTCCCAATTCATGAGGACACGGCAATGCCGTTTCCCTACCCAAAATAACATTTGATTTCTGAGGACACAGCACTGCCGTTTCCCTACTAAATCAAACAATCAAAATTCAACAATCACAGGGGCGTGGTCGCTCGGTTTTATCAATTTTCTAGGATTAATATCTATGGTACAATTTTTAGCTTTTTCGTACAAGGGAAAGCTGAGATAATGGTGATCAATTCTCCAGCCATTGTTACGAGGAAATGAGGCAGCGCGATAGTCCCACCAGCTATAATGGCCACCTTCTGAGGTAAACTTACGAAAGGGGTCGTTCAATCCTAATTCTATGATTTCTTTTAGTGCGAGGCGCTCTGGGACTGATAGTCCGGCGGAGTTAGCACAAGCTTTGGGGGCATAAATATCTAGATCGCCCGGAACTATATTGAAGTCGCCACAAATGCATAAATTGGGTGATTTATCAAGAGAAATTTGGAGATATTGTTGTAACAATTTGAGCCAATATAGTTTATATTCATATTTATCGCAGCCAACTTCTGAACCGTTGGGAACATATACACAAATGATCCGAATATCGTCGATTATTCCAGCGATCAGGCGTTTTTGTTCATCAAAACTGCCGACGGTTTCGTCACCGAGAACGGGTGCAAATCCGGCGCTGACTTGCTGCATTGGCACTCGACTCAAAATCGCCACCCCATTGTAGGATTTTTGACCGGAAATGTAACAGTTATAGCCTATTTCGAGAAAGGGTTGCAGGGGAAAATCTTTGTCTATAACTTTGGTTTCTTGCAGACACAGAACTTCTACAGGGTTTGCTTGTAGCCAGTCAATGACGTGTTCGATGCGGGTGCGGATTGAGTTGACGTTCCAGGTGGCGATTTTCATCTAAGTAGAAGGAAGTAGGAAGAATGCTCATACACTGGGCTTTTTTAGCCATCTGTATTTTACGTTGGATTCGGCAATGTGGAATAATATATGTGAGCTGTTCGGCATTTAAAAGACGATTGTAGGGTGCGTCAGTTTTAAGGTATTTCCCATGTATAGTCAGTGTTCTAGCTGACGCACCCTACAGGCCTCGTTAGGGGTTTAAATGCTCCACAGCTTATCTCAACTGCGACACGGCCTTACGTGTGTTAGATTAAGCTTAATTATTTGAACTCTTCTCCTCCGGCGTCATACAGATGGTTATCACAAAACGAGAGCTCCTTTTAAGTGCTGCGGCAGTGGTGCTCACTGCTGTAACTTTTGCCAACACTGGTTGCAGTTCTAAATCTCTGGCTTCTTTTAGGGGAAGTCCTACTAAAGAGTTGATTGATCAAGTTTGGCACATTATTGACAAAAGTTATGTTGATGGCACTTTTAACCAGGTTGACTGGAAAGCGGTGCGGAAGGATTATTTGAGCCGGACTTATAGCAACGATGAGGAAGCTTATAAGGCGGTTCGGGAAATGCTGAAGAAGTTGGACGATCCCTATACGCGGTTTATGAACCCGGAAGAGTTCAAAAATATGAAGGTTGACACTTCTGGAGAATTGACAGGAGTGGGGATTCAGTTGACTCAAGATGAGAAAACTAAGAAGTTAGTGGTGATTTCTCCAATCGAGGATAGTCCTGCTTTTAATGCTGGTATTCAAGCAAAAGATATTATCAGTAAAATTGATGGTAAAAAAACCGATGGGATGGATACGAATCAAGCGGTAAGTTTGATTCGAGGTCAGGTTAATACTGAGGTGACGCTGACTATTATCCGCAAAAATAAGGAAATAGAATTTAAGCTGAAGCGGGCTAAGATTGAAATTCATCCTGTGCGGTATTCGGTGCAGAAAAGTTCGATCGGAGAAATTGGGTATATTCGCCTAAATCAGTTTAGTGCAAATGCTGCATCGGAAATGCGATCGTCGATGGAGGATTTGGAAAAGAAAAAGGTGACAGGCTATATTTTAGACCTGCGTTCCAATCCGGGTGGCTTGCTGTACGGGAGTATTGAGATTGCTCGGATGTGGCTGAAAGAAGGTACGATCGTTTCTACGGTCGATCGCGTAGGCGAGACCGATCGACAAACTGCCAATAAAAAAGCGATTACTGACAAACCCTTAGTTATACTGGTTGACGGCGGTTCTGCCAGTGCTAGCGAGATTCTTTCTGGTGCTTTGCAGGACAACAAACGCGCGGCTTTGGTAGGAACAAAAACCTTTGGGAAAGGTTTAGTGCAGTCGGTAATCAGCGTGGGAAATGGTTCCGGTTTAGCAGTTACTATCGCTAAATACTTTACTCCTAGCGGACGTGATATCAACCACTTGGGTATTGAACCGGATGTTAAAGTTGAACTCACCGATGTTAAAAAAGAAGAGTTAAGGCGCGATCGCGATAAAATCGGTACGACAGCAGATCCACAGTATGCCAAAGCTTTGGAGGTTTTGACCAAAAAAGTGACTGGCAAAACCGGAGATCAGAAAGCCCAGTCGAAACCGAATGCTACCCCAGCTAAAATTAACGTTGCACAGCCCAAGCCGAAGTAGCTGTCAGCGACACCAAAATTGTCTAATCAGAATTAAAGTCCCGACTATAAACCAGGTTCGTAGTCAGGACTTTAGTTGTTTTACGTTTGATTTGAAATTGAAACGGAGAGGGTGGGATTTGAACCCACGTTAGGTCGCCCTAAAGTAGTTTTCGAGACTACCGCATTCAACCACTCTGCCACCTCTCCAATTGGTTAGCCGTTTTACAATGATTGCACAACAAGAGCCAAAAAGCAACTCATATCAAATCCGATGCCATCGGAATGATATAGAGGACACGGCACTGCCGTGTCCCTACGCAAAATAACATTGTAGGGACACGGCACTGCCGTCTCCTCATTTCAAGTAATGTTAATTCATAATGCCAACAGATTCGATGTTACCCGATCGCCCTTAGCATTTCCCAATCTTCAAAAAAAAGAAGTCTGATTTTCTTCCGATTCCAGCGTGGTTTTAAATCCGCCTACTGGTGTCCACAGTATCCCTCCATCGCGTCCAGTCCAGAAAATTTGAGTTTTGTTTTTTTGAAGTTGTGCTGCGGTTTCTGGGTCGATTTCGTCGGCAGAGGCGATCACCACTTTTGGGCCAACCGCTGTCAATAACTCCGGTATGAGAGTTTTTCCCGACCACCACAGCACTTGAGCTGGCTTCAGAGTTCCCGTTGCTACTAATTTTTGTTGGGCTTCCGGTGCGATGTCACCAAGCATCAACCAAGTTCGCTCACCCAGCAGCAATTCTACCACCGGGATTTCCGCATTCACAAACTGCAACTGCACAGAGTCCAGATTAATTGTGCTATTAGTTTCTAAAGGAAAGTAAACTCCTTGGCGAGATTGTACCGCAGTCATCAATTCCTGACGACTGCCAGAGTGGATTTGTGTGGGAGCATTGTTATCATAAAATGCTTGAATTGGCAAGCGTTCTAATAATTTTCCCCAACCTGCATTTAAACCTAAATGAGGATGGGTGGCGATCGCACTATTTACAGAATTAACTCCTTGCTTCTGCAAAAAAGGTAATACTATAAACCGGACTGTATTTTCATCACCACTATTAATTAGTACCACTTTTCCCCGGTCTTGAATTACCAAAACAGGCTCCCTTGATGTCGCCAGCAAAGTAACTTGGAATAAAGATGCCTGACGATGCCAAGCTGGTAAAACTATGATACTAATTCCCGCCACAATCGCCAGCGGTAAAATTGCAGCGGATGAAAATATAGGCAGCGAAAAAACTGTGCTTTTTCTCTTCTTTCCCCCCTTGGGGGGGGTAGGGGGGGGTTCTTGTCCCTTGGGGGGGGTAGGGGGGGGTTCTTCTCCTTTCCCCCCTTGGGGGGTTATCTTCTGCCCTCCCCCCAGCCAAACCCAGCAAATTAAACTGTAAAGTGCGATTAACTGAAACTCCGATACTTGACCAACAGCTACCGAATTACCGGGTAACTGAGAGAAATATTGTGCGATCGCAATTAACCCCTTTGCTGGATAGTCTAGCAGTTGCGCTAACACACTGCCAGCGAGGGGGAAAATCAATCCAGCTAAAGCACTAATCATCCCCCCTATACTCAAAATCCAGAGTAAAGGAGCCGCAATAATATTAACAACAATGCTGTAGGGAGATACCACACTAAAAACATAAAGTAGTAGCGGTAGCACCCAAACCGAAGCAGCGATGGGAACAACAAAAATAGAAGCAATGGCGGGTGGCATCCAGTCCAACTTTGCCATCAATGGTGGTGTGGTAACTATCAATCCCAAAGTTGCTAGAAAACTAAGTTGAAAACCTAGATCCCAAATCCATAAAGGGTTAACTAACAGTAAAATAATTGCAGCGATTAACAGCAATCCTAGCGGCTTAACTTCTCGCTTCAACACCAAAGCAAATAGCGTTCCAAATCCCATTAAAGCCGCGCGACATACTGAAGATTCAAAGCCAGTTAATCCCACTAGCAAAAATAAAGCACCGACACCGCAACTAAATTGTAACTGTTTGGAAAACCCTCTAGTCAAAGCTAGAACTAAAGCCAAAAGCATCGAAACTTGGGTGCCTGAAGCTGCGATCGCATGAGCCAATCCAACTTGCACAAAATAGTCACGGATGTTGTAAGGTAAATCTACTGCTTGCTTGCCCAGGGCGATCGCACTAATCAACGGCCCTTCAGGAACATTTAAGTACAATAGTTGCGATTGAACAATTCGCTGTCGCATCGCTTGAATCTTCGATTGTGGCATTCCGCTGGACTCGGAGAAGGCAGCAGCTTGGTTGTCACCTCGATTAACAGCCGCGATCGCATTTTTTGTCTTCCAGTCAATTTGTCGCCCTTTGAGTCCTGCAAAAGCCCCCGATCTGGCTAAATATGCTTCAAAATCAAAAGCCCCCGGATTCGAGGGCGGTTGCGGTTTGTACAAAGATCCTACCACCGCGATCGTATTGTCTTCATATAAACCAGTTGCTTGCAACAAAGGTAGTGTGACGTAGAGTTTACCGGATACTTCTCGATTTACGACTACTCCTCCCTCGCCGCCGTTAATTTCGCTAACTAGATTAGTTTCTAGCCAAAATTGCGATCGGCCCGATCGAGTCAATCGCGGTGTACTGACAACTCTGCCACGTACTGTCACCGCGATTTCTTGAGTATTTCCCCCAGCCGCAATCAATTTACTGATGTCATTAATTGCTGGTATTGGCGATCGGATTTGAAAATAAAAGCTAGCGAGAAATCCGACCAAACCTGCCATTGCCCAAACCCATTTCGAGCGAGGCAGCATCTGATAAAAACTCAATTCTTCTATTTTTTCTAAGGAAGAATCACCAGCATTTTTGGTGGTTCGGCTGCGTCTTTTTTTAGGATTTCTGACAGCATTTCGAGTGAGTTTTCGCAAAAAATTTGGCAGAGTGATCGCGCTAACAACTCCCAAGGAAAGTACACCGTAACCACCCCAAGAAACCGCTGTAGAAATCAATCCCAGAATATAGGCAAGACAGAAAATTACACCCGTTGTTTGATTCATAAAAGTAATACGGGATTCGGGAAACGAGCGAGTCTTTAGACCTGGGAGGGAAGCGACTCGTGCGGTTTTAACCGCCGTGGTATTAACAATGTGCTACAATCTAAATAAAGTAGCTAGTAACTATCGCTTGACGATTGGTGACTAAGTAGACGGCGTTTGACGGTCGTAGCGAGAGTTTTACTCGCGTTCGCAGAATCGAGGGTGTCTTTAGACCTGAGAGTGTCAGTCAAGACCAAATAGCAATTCTAGGGCTATGGTTTGTGCTGCCGGCATCTGCCCGAAACAAAATACATAGGGAATGCTTGGAGGCAGGTATGGCAAAAATTGTTCTAAAACGTATGGACTTCCGTAAATTAACACAGCTTGCAGTTCTCCGGTTGTTAATAATTTCTTAAACCAGTCTTGAGCGGCTTCGGTCAAACCCGCACTTCCTCGGAAGCAATTCCCGCGAATGAAAACTTGCAGCAATGTCGGAGAAAATGAATCTGTATTGGCAGTATCAGCGATCGCACCAGCCCGATCGTCAATAAGTTGCAATTCGTAACCAAACTGTGCGGGCAGGGCGATCGCCGGAGTGTGGTTTCCCAAAAACTCGCATCCCAGAACATCATCTACAACAATCAAATTCCGCAACAACTGATTTTTTGGGGGCTGTGGCAAAGGTAGATTTCCGCCAAATTTCAAGGAATCCCGCAAAATATTGGTAGCAGTTGTCATTGCCTCTGAAGTTGAGAGCACACTCAAGTCAACTAATGCTGGATTCTTGCCACCCCGTAGGGAAACAACACTGTTGTCTCCTTTTTCTTTCTTACTCCCCTCCCGTAGGGACACAACACTGTTGTCTCCTTTTTCTTTCTTACTCCCCTCCTGTAGGGACACAACACTGTTGTCTCCTCTTCTGTTGTCTTCTTGTTCTTTCGAGTCAGAAATCGGCAAACCAACTTTCCGCTTCGCGTCCCATATTCGCTTGACAGATTCCTTGACTTGTGATAAAGAGAGTCTGCCTTGAGTAACAGCTTCACAGACAGCCTGAATCGCGCCTTGGGGGTCAAGGGGCATCAGCAAAACATCAGCACCAGCCTCAGCCGCCAAAACAGCCGCTTCATTGGCACCATACTTATTGGCGATCGCGCCCATCACCAAAGCATCAGTTACAATTAAACCCTGAAACCCTAACTCTTCGCGGAGTTTCCCTATCAAAATTTTGCGAGAAAGAGTAGCCGGAAACTCGGCATCCCAAGCCGGAATCAGCAAATGGGCCGTCATCACAGCATCGACTCCATTTGCGATCGCCTCGACAAAGGAAGGCAACTCAACTTCAGCCAATCGAGTGGGCGAATGTGGCAAAACCGGCAATTCCAAGTGAGAATCAACCGCCGTGTCTCCGTGACCCGGAAAATGCTTAGCTGTGGTCAAAACCGATTGTCCGCTAGCGCCGCGAATAAAAGCACTGGCTAATTGGCTGACAATTTCTGGTGTTTCGCCAAAAGCGCGGACGTTAATTACAGGATTGTCGGGATTGTTGTTGACATCAACGACTGGGGCGAGAACCCAATTTAGACCGATCGCCCTAGCTTCGATCGCAGTCACAGCGCCCATTTGTTCGGCATATTGATCGGCCGCTTCAGGATTTTTTCTGGCAATTTCGGCAATTGCCATCGGTGGCCCAAACCAAGTCGCCCCCGCAAATCGCTGGCCAACACCTTCCTCAATATCCGCAGCTAACAACAACGGAAATTTTGCCCAAGATTGCAATTGGTGCGATCGCATAGCCAATTCCGCAGCACTTCCCCCAGCCAAAATTACACCACCAACACCGAGATTTTCCAGATAATATCGGAGTTTGTCGGCGGTTGGTTCCCATTCGGGATAGCGAATTTGGTGATCGAATAAATAACCAGAAGCACGTACTACGAACATCTGGGCTACTAATTCTGGTAGGGAAAGATTATCAATCATCATGGGAATTGGGAATTGGGAATTGGGAATTGGGAATTGGGAATTGGGAATTGGGAATTGGTTATTCGTTAGGGGTAGCAACTCACGAATAACAACTGACAATTGCCAACTGCCAACTGCCAACTGACTTCAAATACTAATCATCATCTGTTTCGGCAATTTCATCGTCTGCTAATTCTGCATCTGAATCTTCTAGATCCGGTTTGCGATCGGCAGAAAGCTGATTCAGCAGTATCACCATTTTATCACCCCGTTCCAGAGAACCGTCTTCTAGAAATGCCACTCCTGGTGTCCGGCGCAGTTGCAACCGCTGCCCCAACTGGTTGCGGACGTAGCTAGTAGCCGATTTCAAACCTTCCATAGTCTCGGCCTTGGCTTCATCAGTACCGTAAATGCTGACAAAGATTTTTGTGTGCTGAAGGTCTCCCGAAACAACTACTTCGGTAACGCTAACTATACCTGCGCCGACTCGATCGTCCTTAATGCCGTTCAGCAACATTAGGCTGACTTCTCGTTTAATCATTGAAGCTACGCGCTCTATGCGACGACTTGTAGCCATACCAACTATCCCCTACTTTTAAATCGGTCGTTTCTATCCCAATTGACAATTGTAGCGCTACCTGAGCCTAAAATAACTGAATTAGGTTGATCGATCGGGTTTTTGCGTCATATAAATTCCGTCAGGGTAGGGACACGGCACTGCCGTCTCCTAATTTCTCAACTATAAATTGTCAAATACTTGATATGAATATTCCTAAGTCAATTGTTCGCATTTTTATAATCCTCCCGAATGGCCAGATTGTGGCACAACTGCGAGATAATATTCTAGGTATTGCAAGTCAAGGAATGCTTTCTACTTTTGGTGGTGGCGTGGATATTGGAGAAAGTCCAAAGCAGGCCGCAGTGCGAGAACTGGAGGAAGAAACTTGCCTAAAAACTGATTATAAAATGGAATTTATCACAAATTTTGTTCATCAAAAAACTCGAAATTATCGAGAATTTCTACAGGATTATTTAAATCAGTAATTAATGGGGCTCTTCAATATAAAATCAAGCAAAGTCCGATCGCCAAAAAAAATAAAACTCATGGAAAAAGAATTTACTGTTGGTCAAAAAGTGCGTGTTGTGGCGATGCCGCCCTACGTGAAAACCGCCGAACGGATGCCGATGCTACGCCCTGCGAGTGTAATTGCGATCGGGGCTGAGGGTGTTGTGTTCGATCGGCGTCCCGGCAATTATTGGGGCATTCGTTTTGAAAACGGTGCTTTCCTTCTAGACAGCCAGTATATCGAAGCTGCGGAAACTACTGTTGATGGTTAACGGTTCACTGATAACTGTTGACTGTGTGTTATTAGTTATTGGTTATGCGAAGGTTAACAAAAACGTTCAGTCTCTAATGCCACATCTTCGATCGCCGCTGATCTCTATCTGTAGAAAGACAACTATGTTAATTTGAGCCTGTAATATACAAAGTATTGCTACCAAAATATAATGTACTAAAATTTAGGCATTGTTAAGTTTCACGAAGATTTCAGGAATATCTAGACAGCAAGTTGCGATCGCGATCGATGTCACATAAAGCTATGTATTCGATCGCAACTTCCAAAAGCAACTGTGCTAAAATTAGAGATATAAACAAAAAACTTAAAAACCGAAAGCGACCCAGGAGAAATTCACTATGAAACTCAATCTGTTAGCTGCTACTCTCATCGTTACTCCCCTACTGTTAGCAAACCCCGCCCGCGCTGACAATTCTCCTGAAGTTGAGCAGTTATTGGCAACTGGTCAATGTTTTCAATGTGATTTAAGAGGGGCTGATTTAAGAGGAGCTCATTTAATTGGTGCTGACTTGAGAGAAGCTAATTTGCAAGGAGCAAATCTGTATCAGGCAAACCTCGAAGGCGCAGATTTGACTGGTGCTAACTTGACAGGTGCTAATTTAACAGCAGTTTTTCTGACTAATGCCAGTTTAAATGGTGCGGATCTCGATCGGGCAAATTTAACCGCCGCCATTATTAACACCACAGATGTATCCGGTGCATCAATGGAAGGTATGGTCATCACTGATGCCAAAATCTACAATACCCAAATCGGCGTTGGTGGTAGCTACGATCAGTGATTGAGTTACAAAATGTTCACTGCCAAACAAATCCCCGACTTCTTGAAGAAGTCGGGGATTTGATATATCTACAGCCCCAAATCCACTGCAATACGATGAGCACAAGCAAACCCAGAAAACGCCACCGCATTTAAACCCTGTCCCGGAAACGTACTATCACCCACACAATACAAACCGGGCATCGAAGTTCGATTAAACGGCATTCCCAATAAACCCATTAACTTTTGTTTCGGAATCGGCCCATAAGTGCCATCTTCACGGCCTAAAAATCGACGGTGCGATCGGGCTGTGCCAACTTCCATATAATCCAAACCCGCATCTAAACCAGGAAAAATGTGTTCTAGGCGATCGATAATTCTGCCTGCTGCTTCTTCCTTCTTCTCTTCATATTCCTGCTGTGAAAGTCCTTCCCACTCCTCCATCCAACTCGAAGTAAAAGCGTGAACAATGTGGAATCCTTCCGGTGCTAAACTTGGATCTAACAACGTGGGAATTGACACCAAAATAGTTCCCTCTGCCGCTTCCATTTTCTCCCAATCTTCTAACAAAATGTGATGACAAGCCGTACCAGGAGCAATTACATCCGCTTCCACTCCCAAATGTAAACTCAAGAAACTGGGTGCTTTTTGATAACGCTGCTGCCATTTCTTCTCGCTAACTGGCATCTCTGCGGCGGGCAGCAATTTCTCGAAGGTATCCCACCGCGTCGCATTAGAAACTATCCGCTTGGCCCGATAAACTTCGCCTGTTGCCAACTCAACTCCGACAGCGTGACCTTTTTCTGTAATAATTTTTGTCACTTTAGCTTTGTATTGAATTTGCCCGCCGCATTGTTCTAATCCTTCGACTAATTTTTGGGCAATTTGACCAACTCCGCCTTTGGGATAATTGATACCGCCATAATGTCTGTCGGAAAATACCATTCCGGCATTAATCATTGGGGTTAAGTCTGCGGGAACTACTGACCAGTAGTAGCATTCCATGTCGATAAATTTCAACAGCACAGGGTCTTTAATGTGTCGTCTAGCAATGTCGCCAGTATTTTGAGGCAGATATTTGACCAATCCTAAACAGGCAAAAGGATTTTGGAAAAAGACTCGCATTAAATATCCCGGTTCTTCCAGGGACAGCAATTCCATCGCGTTCAGACAGTTGAAGACTTTCCAGCATTCACCATAAAATTTGGTGAGTCCTTCCTTTTCGTGAGGAAATCTGTCAACTAATTCTTGCAAGTATTTCTCATAAGACTGGGGGACTTCAAGATCCAGACCGCCCGGTAAGTGATAGTGAAGTTGAATGGGATCGGGAATTGTTTCTAGGCTGACATTGACTGCTGCTAGGGCGCGGGTGAGCAGGTTGGTGGTGCCACGGTCTCCGAAGCCAAAAATCATCGAGGCGCCGACATCAAATCTGTAGCCTTCGCGATCGAAATATCCAGCGCTACCTCCGGGAATCAGGTAGCTTTCGAGGACGAGAACTTTGGCTTTCTTGGCTGCTAGCTGGGTTGCAGTCACGAGTCCGCCAATGCCGGAACCGATGACAATCGCATCAAACTCTTGGACTGTGGGAGAGGTTTTGCCAGAAAATAACTGGGATTGAGTAGGAGCAGGCATTAGGTTAAAAATCTTAATATTTCTATGATTTTACAGTCGATCGCTCCAGAAAGAAGTTCGGCAAGCGATAATACTCAATACCTAATGCCCTATAACCTATGCCTGCTTCAAAAAAAATGCGAGAGCAGTCTACCATTGCCGACTGCTCTCGTCTGCCGATCCTTTGAGAGGAGAACACTGAAATCAATATAGCGTTATTGCTAATCTATGTCAATACTATTGGAAAAGTTTTTCAATAAGTTGACATGAGTTGAGTAGTGAATGGGTTCTAATGGAGGGCTTGGCTTGTATACGCTTCAGGATATGATAAGTTGACAGAGCGAGCGATCGTCTGTGCGCGAAGCCCTCGAAGAGGATCGCACAAAATCCCTAAAACTTCAAAATTCCCCCAATTTTCCAATGCCCCTGCAACTCCGCGTTTACGTTCCTCCCCATCCGTTAATTAAGCACTGGCTGGCTGTCGCCCGCGACGCAGGTACCCCATCGGTACTTTTTCGTTCTGCAATGACAGAATTGGGAAGATGGCTAGCCTACGAAGCGATTCGAGATTGGTTGCCGACAGTCGAAACAACGGTACAGAGTCCTTTAGGCGAATGTCCGGCGACGTTTATCAACCCGCAAGCTCCGTTATGTGTGGTTCCGATTTTGCGGGCGGGGCTGTCACTGCTGGAAGGAATTCAGACGGTAGTGCCACTAGCCTCGGTATACCACCTCGGCATGGCAAGAAATGAGGAGACACTGGAACCAACTTGTTATTTGAACAAATTGCCGGCGCAGTTTAACCCAGAAACACGGGTGATCATTAGCGAACCGATGCTGGCGACTGGCGGGACAATTATGGCGACAATGCAGGAGTTGACTTCGCGGGGAGTGGATCCGAGTTTGATTCGGATTATATCTGTGGTAGTTGCTCCTGTGGCTTTGCAGCGCCTCAGTGCTGAGTATCCAACTTTGAATATCTATACTGCAACGATCGACGAAATAGTCAACGAACAGGGTTTTATTGTACCTGGGTTGGGTGATGCGGGCGATCGCACTTACGGCACTTAATCAGCCAGTAATGTGTAAATTCTAAGTCAGTTAAAATAAATAAGGTTTAGCAAAATTGCCCGTGAAACTTAATTCTGTCCTGCCAAATTTGTCTGCTTCTAAGTCAGCAACTCCCAATTCCGATTTGTCGCAACAGTTAGAGCTCAAACTGACTGACTCTACTGAGATTTCTTCAAACCTCATCCCAGAATTGGTGGAAGTTTCAGTAAGTTCAAATCCTGATTTATCTCCAGAAAAAAAGGGGGTTAGTCAGAAAGAATGGACTATTTTTGCCTCTACTTTTGTAACTATTTTCTTTGCCGAAGTCGGAGATAAAACACAAATTGCGGTTCTACTAATAACGGCTGAATCTCACAATCCTTGGATCGTTTTTGCCGGTGCTGGTTCGGCTTTGATTGCAACGAGTTTGCTGGGAGTTTTGCTGGGAAGGTGGCTAGCAAGTCGGATTGATCCGAGAACTTTGGAGAGAGTAGCCGGAGGGATTTTGCTAGGGATTTCGGCAGTATTGTTGTGGGAAGTGTTGGGTTAATTGTTGGTTATCTAAAACGAGATTTACTAAAAAAATATGGATTGGCAACTTTTAGGAATAACTTTTATTACTGTGTTTTTGTCAGAGTTGGGAGACAAAAGTCAGGTAGCTGCGATCGCGCTTGGTAGCAGTTGTGAATCGCCACGGGCTGTATTTTTCGGTACTGCGTCGGCGCTACTGTTGGCGAGTTTTATTGGTGTTGTGGTTGGCCAAGGTACGGCAGAGGTGTTGCCGGCAAGTTTGGTAAAGGGGATAGCTGCGATCGGATTTGCTGTGATGGGATTGCGCTTGTTGTGGCCTAAATCTGAATAAGAGAAGAGGACACGGCAGTGCCGTGTCCCTACCCAATTGATTGTAGGGAAACGGCACTGCCGTGTCCTAATTTAGGCTACCACAATTGATTGTAGGGAAACGGCACTGCCGTGTCCTAATTTAGGCTACCACAATTGATTGTAGGGAAACGGCACTGCCGTGTCCTAATTTTTATCGTTGATTACGCTTGATGCTGATAGCAGAAGCTAAGCAGTGTGCCACCAATAGCCAACTTGACTGCTTCCAAAACGAAATAGCCTTGATGCAGTAGATTCATGCTGGTGGGGACTTCTGCTGTATCAAACAGATTTAGCTGCATTCCCAAAGCGCTCATTTGTGGTGTCAGAGCGTAAGTGTCAATCAGGGCGATCGCCAGAAGCACCAAACATAATATAATAGCTGTGCGACTCTGCTTGCCCAAGCCATTGCCGAGATTGCTCAAAACCATCAAACCCGTCGCAGCCGAAGCTGCACAAATTAACTCAACGCGGTTGAATCCCCAAAACATTAAGTTTCCCGCCGCTGCAAAGTCGGGAGATGTCATCATCCCAGACACATACAAGCTGGGCATGATTACTAAGTCGATAATTAAGCTGCCACTCAGCCAAAAAATTAATGCCACCATCACAATAGCTTGCCAGCGCGGTCTTATAGATTCTACTCTTGATGTAGTAATAGCTGTCATAACGAAACCTCTTAAAATTTTTTCTGCCTCTTTTTAGAGCTTAACCAATTTTTTCATCAAATCGTGTTAAGTATTTGTAATTTAATGCTAACTTTTGTGTAATCGATTCATAAATTTCATCAGAGAGATGGGTCTAAAACCCCGTTACGTCGAAGGGATCAGGCGACGCTTCGCTGACTCACATCGCCTTGTAGGACGGCTTTTTGCCATTGTTAAGTAAAATAACAAATCCATCTTCACAAATGAATATGGTAGAATAAACACATCAGACAAGATTTAAAAAACCTACCCCCGGACTGGGGGAAAGTCTACGCCCAAAACATTTTTGAGGAGATATGACTACGCACTTTCTAGTGCAAACGTAGTCAGCCTGGGAACCCTAGCAATAGGGATATTGTGACAGAAATGTCTTAAGAATCCCCCTACCTTGATAGTCGGGGAGTGTCAATAAAAGTGCCTAAATTGCCATCTTGGTTTCCCCATCTTTCCTCTCAAGTCTGGATTCTCGCGATCGGCAGATTCTTGTCCCAAAGTGGCACTGGTTTTACCCTATTTTACGCGCCCATATATTTTGTCTCTCAAGTCGGTTTATCTGCTACTGCTGTTGGTATTGGCTTGGGTAGTGGTTCCATTTCTGGCATATTTGGTCGGATTTTAGGTGGTTCTTTTTCCGATTCTCCAAAATGGGGAAGGCGGCGGACTTTATTACTGTCGGCAATTATTTCGGCAGTGGCTTGTTTCATGTTGGCGGCTGCAAATGATTTCCGCAGCTTAGTTGTGGCGAATTTACTGATGGGTTTTGGTGTTGGTTTGTATTGGCCGGCAACGGAAAGTATGGTAGCAGATTTGGCAGATGGTGAACAGCGACAGGAAGCTTTTGCTTTGACGCGACTGGCTGATAATTTGGGCTTACAAGTAGGGATTATTCTGGGCGGTTTTTTGATTGCGCTAACCGGGAATTATCGATCGCTCTTTGTGATTGATGGTATCTCGTTTGTGATATTTTTTGCGGTAGTTTGGGGCGCAGTTTCTGAAACCTACAAACCATCTATTTCCGCAGAGACGGGAAAAAAAGGCAAGCAAAATGGTTGGATGGTGGCGCTGCGCGATCGCACTTTGCTGATCTACGCTGTTGTCAATACTATGTTTACTTTATATATTGCCCAAATCCAAACTACGATGCCACTGTATTTTAGCAACTTTGTCTCGGTAGATGCGTCGGGAAAAGGCTTTTCAACAGCGACAATCACTATTTTGTTTGCTTTTAGCACTTTTTTAACTGTGGCTTTGCAAATGCCGATCGCGAGGGCTTTGAGACGGTTTTCTTGTCCGCGAGCCTTGATGATTTCTGCTTTACTTTGGGGGATTGGATTTATTGCGATCGGCTTGACGGGAATGGTGACAACTGGCAATCTATTATTAGCTGTTGTCGGCTTATTTTTCTTGTCAGTTGCAACGGTTGCCTACACTCCTTTTGCCTCTGGTTTGGTGGTGGAATTAGCCCCAGAGTCTTTGCGGGGCGTGTATTTGTCGATTAATTCTCAGTGTTGGGCGATCGGCTATTTGATCGGCCCACCTTTGGGTGGTTGGGCTTTGGATCAAGGGCAATTTGCAGCGAATAATTTTTGGTTGGCTTTGGCTTTGAGTATCAGCGTTGCTATCTTGATTTTGGAGATTGTCGATCGCAGGTTAAAAAGTAGAATCTAATCATATCAAATAGAATAAATGGCTATTGATCTCAAATCCGTTGACAATGGAGTAAGATTAAACGAACCGCGAAGGCGCTAAGGACGCAAAGGAAGAGAAAGAAGAGAAAGAAGAGAAAGAAGAAGATCCGGTTCTTCCTTTGCGCTCTTTGTGTCTTCGCGGTTTAATCATTCCGATTAATTTATTTTCTGCGATCGCCCAATTTGCGATAAACTTCCCTCAAATCAACTTGATGATGAGCGATCGCCACCAAAGCGTGATAAAATAAATCAGCAACTTCCCCAGCAATTCCATCTTTGTCATCATCTTTGCAAGCCATTACGACTTCGGCCGATTCTTCACCAATTTTTTTAAGAATTTTATTGTCGCCGCCCGCGAACAATTTGCAAGTATAAGAGGTTTCATTCGGGTTGTCGCGCCGATCGCAAATTACGTCAAATAACTGAGAAAGCATATCTCCCGGTGGCGCTGAAATTTCCCCATCAACTTGGTGAAAACAACTTCTTTCTCCCGTGTGACAAGCAATATCTCCAACTTGTTCCACAGTCACCAGCAAAGCATCGCTATCACAGTCATAGCGCAGCCCTTTCACATTTTGAATGTGTCCCGAAGTTGCCCCTTTGTTCCAAAATTCGGCGCGCGATCGACTCCAGAACCAAGTTTGACCAGTTTCGAGAGTTTTTTGCAGCGACTCTCGATTCATCCACGCCATCATCAACACTGTACCGTCTAAGTAATCTTGGACTATCGCCGGTACTAAACCGCGATCGTCGTAGCGGATCTTTTCCACTGGGATTGATCGGCTCAAACTAGATAAATCATTAACAGACATAATTTAATTGCAACTTTATAGTATAAATTTACGCTTTGCTGTCGGATATTTTTTTTATTAACCGCAGAGAGCGCAGAGGACACAGAGAGAAGAGAGGAGATTAGGCAAGCGATCGGTAAATTGTCAAGAACTACTTTACAAAAAATTACACTTTAGCGCGATTCCCTACGGGATAGCTTCGCTTCACGATGCTAGTGCGATCGAGCCTAAAAAACCCAAGCTAGTATTGCTACTCATTGGTTTGTATCCTAAAATCTATTAACATAGTTTCCTTAATCGACCTAACCTTTATCCTGAAGTCGCTATTAAAGTATTCTACCAACAACAGAGTAGCACCAACCCGTAGTATTTCGGAGTAATCCGAGGTATTGCAGCTACTCCAGACCACTCAATCATAGTAATCGTTATCTCTAAGCGTTTAAGTTCACACCTTGGGATTCGCTAGTTCCAAGCTCTGTAAGCAGATTGTTAAACATCCGAAATTGGTTAGAGGAAGTGCAATCTGCATAGTACCGAGAAGATAACAGGGTTGAAGCAAACTTTACTTTTAGGAACCAACGCCAAAATGTTGAAACCCAATTTCGTTTTTGTAATTGATGCCAACAAGAAGCCGCTTACACCCTGTAAGCCTTCTATGGCGAGACGTTTACTGGAGATGGGTAGAGCCTCTGTGTTCAGAAAATACCCGTTCAGCATCATTCTCAAGAAAGAGGTTGCAGATATTCCTGAACCCGTCACGATTAAACTAGACCCCGGTTCTAAAATCACAGGGATTGCTCTTGTTCAAAACAACAAAGTAATCTTTGGTGCTGAGTTAACTCATCGCGGTCAAACCATCAAAGCGTCTTTAGAATCCCGTCGTTCTCTACGTCAGGGGAGGCGTTCTCGTCACACTCGCTATCGGCAAGCACGGTTTCTTAATCGCACCCGTCCGACCTGCTGGTTGGCCCCAAGTTTGCAGCATCGCGTAGAAACCACTTTGACTCTTGTGAACAAGTTAATCAAATTTGCACCCATCGGTGAGATCGTTCAGGAGCTTGTCAGATTTGATTTGCAGAAATTTGAAAACCCTGAAATCTCAGGCATTGAGTATCAGCAAGGTGAACTCGCTGGCTACGAAGTTCGCGAATATCTCCTTAACAAATGGGAGCGTAAATGTTCTTACTGCTCAATTGAGAACGTTCCGCTCCAAGTGGAACACATCCAGCCCAAAGCAAAAGGCGGCACAAATCGGATCTCTAATCTGTGCCTGGCTTGCCAGAAATGCAATCTCAAAAAAGGGACTCAGGATATTAGCGTTTTCTTAGCCAAAAAGCCAGATGTTTTGAAGCGGGTTCTAGCTCAAGCAAAGCGCCCCTTAAAAGACGCGGCGGCGGTTAACTCAACCCGATGGGCATTGTTCAACCGACTGAAAGAAACGGGTCTTCCTGTCTCCACAGGTTCGGGTGGTCTCACCAAGTACAACCGCACTCGATTAAGCCTACCTAAAACTCACTGGTTAGATGCGGCTTGTGTGGGTCAGATTAATTTCTTGGAAGTGCTAACTAATCAGCCCTTGCTGATTAAATCAACAGGACAAGGAAATCGACAGTCCACTAGAAATGATAAATACGGTTTTCCTTGTGCCAAGCCTAGACAGTCTTTCACTCATTGTAGGACTGGTGACATTGTTGCCATTCAGCTTCTAGAAGACCGCAAGCGATTCCAATCAGGACTTTACGTGGGACGGGTCAAGACTCCAACAGATAAAGGTGTTGAGATCAAGATCGGTGATTTTCGACTGAGTACAAAAGATATGAGCAACGTCAAATTTTTGCACAAACAGGATGGTTATCAATATACGTGAATTGACTCCGCTTTACTCCAATAAAAGCGTTTCTAGTGATATGACATTAACTAAGGAGAAAACATTGGCTTCCACAACCTTGAAAACCACCAAATCAGAAGAAATATTCGCCGCCGCCCAGAAATTGATGCCTGGTGGTGTCAGTTCCCCCGTTCGAGCCTTTAAATCTGTAGGCGGACAACCTATTGTATTCGATCGAGTCAAAGGAGCCTACATTTGGGATGTTGACGAAAACCAATACATCGACTATGTAGGCACTTGGGGCCCAGCAATCTGTGGCCACGCCCACCCCGAAGTCATCAAAGCCCTTCACGAAGCCCTAGAAAAAGGTACCAGTTTCGGGGCCCCCTCTCTCCTAGAAAACGTGCTCGCAGAAATGGTCATTGATGCCGTTCCCAGCATCGAAATGGTGCGATTTGTCAATTCCGGCACCGAAGCCTGCATGGCCGTTTTGCGCCTTATGCGAGCCTTCACCGGGCGCGACAAACTAATTAAATTTGAAGGCTGCTACCACGGGCACGCCGATATGTTCTTGGTAAAAGCCGGTTCTGGTGTCGCAACCCTAGGTCTTCCCGACTCTCCAGGCGTACCAAAATCCGTTACCGCCAACACCCTCAACGCTCCCTACAACGACTTGGAAGCAGTAAAAGCTTTATTTGCCGAAAATCCAGGCGAGATAGCAGGCGTAATTCTAGAGCCAGTTGTGGGGAATGCCGGATTTATCGTACCGGATGCAGGTTTTCTCGAAGGTTTACGAGAAATTACCAAAGATAACGGTGCTTTATTAGTTTTTGATGAAGTAATGACCGGTTTCCGTATAGCCTACGGCGGAGCTCAGGAAAAATTCGGTATCACCCCAGACTTGACAACTCTGGGTAAAGTTATCGGCGGCGGTTTGCCAGTCGGAGCCTATGGCGGCAGACGAGATATTATGGGCATGGTAGCTCCTGCTGGGCCGATGTATCAAGCCGGCACACTTTCTGGAAATCCTTTGGCAATGACTGCTGGGATTAAGACTTTGGAATTGTTGCAAAAACCTGGTACTTACGAACAGTTAGATAGAATTACCAAAAAATTATCTAACGGCTTGCTGCAAATTGCTAAAGAAACCGGACACGCGGCTTGTGGCGGACAAATTAGCGGGATGTTTGGCTTGTTTTTTGCAGCCGGCCCAGTTCATAATTATGATGATGCGAAAAAGTCTGATGTGGCAAAGTTCGGCCGCTTTCACCGGGGAATGTTGGAGCACGGAATTTATCTGGCTCCTTCGCAGTTTGAGGCTGGATTTACTTCTTTGGCTCATACTGACGAAGATGTCGATCGCACTTTGGCCGCTGCTCGTGAAGTAATGGCTAGTATTTAGTTTGATTCACAGTCCGAACTTTAAAAGCAAGGACTTTAAAAGTAGGTTGGGTTGAGCGATAGCGAAACCCAACAGCTTATTTGAGCATGAAAAGTTTGGTTTCGTTACCTCAACCCAACCTACATATCAACTTCTTCCTTCTTCCTTCTTCCTTCTTCCTTCTTCCTTCTTCCTTCAAAAAACATCAATCATTCATAAATTCACCTTCACAGATAATAGAATCTCTTTTGTCCAAATCTTCTTGATTCCAAACCGAGTTTAATGCTGCCGAACTGAATGAAGTTGACATGGTATTATTTAATGTTGTGTTGTAGTATTCCACAGCATTATTCGATTCCATTTGTGGCGCTTCCTTGAAGTAGGAATTAATATCAGGTGTGCAGCGCTGCGCTTGATAGTATGAATAAGCTTCAGCATTAATGCACATTACGTGGTAAAAATCCTTGTTCGCTGTCATAACATCTCCAAGCTTATACAGAGCTAAACCCCGGTTGAGATAAGCTTTAACATAGCTCGGATCGATTTCCACTGCCTTGTCAAAGTCTTCAATGGCAAGCTTCATCTGTTTTAGCTTGTAGCGGACGCAACCTCGGTTATAGTAGGCATAGACATTTTTAGGATCGATACCGATCGCAGTGTTGTAATCTGCGATCGCAGCCGGATTGCCTCCTAATTGATGATGCGAGAGGCCACGATTGATATAAGCTTTGATATATTTAGGATTCAACCGTAGCGTCTCGTTAAAATTCTCAATTGCTGCCTCCTTGTTGCCTAAAAGGTAGTAAGCCCGTCCCCGGTTGTAATAGGTTTTATAATTTTGGGAATTGATCGATAGTGCTCGATTGTAGTCTTTAATTGCTTCTTCGTAATGTCCTAAATTAGCAAGTACCAGTCCACGATTGTTGTAGATAGCATGGCTTTCAGGATTATTTGCTAAAGCACAGTTGAGATCTTCAATAGCTTTTTCGTGTTCCCCAAGATGTCGCCAAGCATTGCCTCGGTTCAAATATGCCTCGAACAAATTAGGATTAATATCCAGTGCTTGGCTGAGGTCATCAATTGCTTTTTGGTAATCTTTCATGTAATAGTAGACTAAGCCACGATTGTTATAGGCTTTGGCATCGGCAGGGTTGAGTTGCAGTATCTGCTCGAAGTCGCCTAGTGCCGCTTCATAGTTTCCTTTCTTGGCGCTTTGTAAACCGCGCTTGTAAAATTGCTTTAGGTTCATAGGTTAAACTTGTAGGATTTCTTGATTCTAGTGGTTGAGTTGTTGGTAGTCATTTTTTGGTCTGACAACCGTTAAACTTTCCGAGTGCTGCTAATTAGTTCGCTATGATCCCCTTTTTTTTAGCCGTTGCTCACTTACCTGTACCAAAAGTAAATATTCAGTTATTCCAGGATATCAACGCAAAACAGGATTTTAGGTTTATTTTAACAGCAGTTTGATCATCTGGAGAGATCCATCAGCTCGGAGCGCCTTACTTTGCAAGTTCGATTATTTACAATACCAAGTTCCACTCAAAATTCTCATTCGAGTTGCTGTCTTGTGTCTGATTCTTGAATTGCGAGGGTTCGATCGCCAAATTCAACTTAAGTCAATAACTGGCATCATTATTGTACGCACTCCATAAGACTTCAATTTATACATTAACTGAGAACTTCGCCTAAGTATTTTCCGCAATTGGCTCGCAATTCTCAACTACCGATTGACTTCCTCTTCCACAGAAACTCTCAACTTCTCCAAATCTGGAAGTTCGATCAATTCTTGTTGCTTTTCCTTCATCGACATCGGCATCATCACAGGTTGACGATGCTCAATCCAACAACTCGCCAGTGGCAAAGTTTGTTCCAAATCTTCCAAAGGCCGTGGAATTACCATCACCGCGTTCAACTCGCCAATACGTTCAGCTTCATACATTCCTGCCTCGACAGCCACAGCGACATCGGCCACGGCACCGCGAATAATTGCCGTACACAAACCTGCACCAATTTTCTCATAAGCTGCTAGGTGTACGTCTGCGGATTTGAGCATAGCATCGCAAGCTCCAACCATTGCCGGAAATCCCCGTGTTTCTAGCAAACCGACTGCTTGATTGCTCAGACGGGAATAACTGCCACTTTCGGATAGTTGAGTTAGCCGAAAGCCGATCGGCAAAACCACTTCCAAATTAGCCAAAGGTCTAGCAATCACCAACTTAGAAACAAATTGACCGAACTGTTCGGCTGTCTGAGCTCCAGCTTCCACAGCCAAACGGACATCAGAAATTCTACCCCGAACGATCGCAGTACAGTGACCAGAACCGATTTTTTCATATCCTACTAAAATCACCCCAGCCGACTTCAGCATCATATCAGCAGTCCCAACAATTGCCGGAAAACTTTTGGTCGATACTAAGCCCAAAGCAGTATCTTTGAAGTATTCCTGACGCTGAGATTGCGATTGGCCACCAGGATTATTTGTTTGTCCGTTCATTTTCTATGACCCTTAGAAACTGCCAAAAATAAAAATTTGTCTATAATTTGAGTGTGTCAGATCATCAGAGATATTACATGATCTTCAAGACACATATTTTTGCTACAAGCCATTAGAAATTACTGGGCGACCAATAATATTTAGATTACCTATTTATATTTGATATTTATACCTTCAGCATAACTGCCTTTTGCTGAAAAAACTACTATTCTGAACCGTCAGAAGAAGTTTGACCGTTTTGGTCAGATCGATTAAAAGATTGTCGGTAGGGAAACAACGTTCCCAGCAGCCGATTGATGTGGGCTTGTCCGTACAAAATTGTCGGTACTTCTCCCGGTTGAGGAGCTTGCTCTGCGGCTGTTGATTCTGACGATGAGGTTGTCTCAGGTGGCGTTTCAGGCTTTGTGCGATCGGCTTCTGATGTTTCGACTGGTTCTTCCACTGGTTGCGTAGTGGCTGCGGGGATTTCTGGTTCTGCTTTTGGTTCTGCTTTTGGTTCTACGGTTGCTTCTAATGTAACTTGGCGGTCATCATTTCCAATCAAAGAACCTGCGGGCAAAATTTGCATTTTGTCAACACAAGGATTAATCAGCGTCGTTGCCGCACCGATACAGGCATTTGCCCCGATCGCACCCGAACCCACTATCAACACCCCAGCACCGAGGATCACACCCGCTCCTACTTCCAGAGTACCTTCACGGGCATGAATGATTACACCCATACCAATACAAGCACCTGCCGCGATCGAGATCCGGCTATCTGGATCTGCTCGTAGGATCACTCCAGGGGCGATCGCAGCACCCTCATCAACAACCACATCACCACTGATACAAACCTGAAAATTGCTACTTAATTGCAGTGGCGATAAATACATTCAACTTAACCATTTTAGATTTAGGATTTTAGGTTTAACACCGATATTTTTCACTCTATTAATTGATAGATAAAATCCCTTATTTTCAGCAATAGATTATCGATCCAGCCTTCTAAGAACTTCCGATTTGACTTTAATTTACTAGCATTTTTTCCCGTCAACTCAGAGACAAGTTAACGGGAAAAAACGCTAATTACTTGCCAATTAAGGACGCTGAATAATCTCTTCAAGCACCCGGCGCTTAGCCTTGGAATCAATTCCCAACAAGCGAACATAATCGCCGCTGTGTTCTTTCAGACAGGTTTCGAGAGCCGAAATTACTTCCGATTCGCGATTAGATGCGATCGGGGCACAACTGTTCCAAGAACCAGTGCGGAAACGGCGCACATCTGCGTGTTCCGTACCAATTTTGTATCCTTGAGAAAGCAAATTGCGAATTTGGTCGATCGTCTTACTGGTCAATACTCCACTCCCACTCGCCGTCGAAGTTGCTTTGTATGATGCCGTCCCTGCTGGTTGAGCAGATTGAGCAACCGGGCCATCTGGGCGCTGAATAATTTCTTCAACCACCCGGCGTTTAGCTTTCGGATCGATACCGATCAAACGCACGTACTCTCCTGGGTACTGGCGCATCACAGCTTCCAAAGTCGTGATCGCCTCAGACTCATTCCGCCCTTGCACAGAAGCTCCACTTTGCCAAGAGCTAGTGCGAAAACGTCGTTGGTCAGCGTGTTCTGTCCCCACCTTGTAGCCTTGAGCTAGCAAGCTACGAACAGTTCCCACAAAATCTCCAGTCAATTTACCATTTGACGCAGCAGCGCCATTCTGGTAAGGAGCTTGGGCAACTTTGCCATTAGATTGGTGAGTTGTCGCGCCGTTAGAACCGTTAGAGCCATTGTCGCCCGGTCTTTGCACGATTTCTTCAAGTACGCGGCGTTTAGCTTTAGTATCAATCCCGATTAAACGAACGTATTCGCCTTGGTGCTCTGTCATACAAGCCGACAAAGCATTGATTACTTCAGATTCGCGAGTAGACGAGATAGGCCCGCAAGTACGCCAAGAACCTGTGCGGAAGCGTCGTTGGTCGGCGTGTTCCGCTCCAACGCTGTATCCTTGAGCTAGCAAGTTGCGGACGCTATCGACCAACGAATTGCTCAACTGGCTGGTGGATTGGGTAGAATAAGTGATTGGAGTCATGTCCGAATGTTTAGAAAGTTCATTGCGAATAGGTGCCAAACAAGCAATGTTGTCGGCGCAGCGATAACCAGTTCTCAGAGCGTCGTTAACTCCGATAACGTGGGTAGCAAATTTAACATCTGAATCAAGAACATCAGGCAGGCGATCGGCTTGCTGTTGATTAGTAATCACAGCTCCCGAAGGTACATACTTGCCTGGGGGAATCTCTACATCTTGAATTAGTACGTGCATCATCACAATGCAACCATTTCCCACCCTGGCATTAAACACAGTAGAGCGAAAACCGATAAAACAGTCATCGCCCACATAGGCCGGGCCGTGAATTAAACTCATGTGAGTCAGGGAAGTATTTTTCCCAACCCAAACTGAGTAGGAGTTATCATCATCTCCGGTGACTCGGCCTTGTTCTAAACCGTGAATTACTACCCCGTCTTGAATGTTAGTATTTTCTCCAATATAAAAAGGAGTTCCTTCATCAGCACGGATAGATGTCCCTGGGGCAATCAGCACTTTAGAACCGATATGCACATCCCCAATAATGTTAGAAAAGGAATGTACATAGGCGGTTTCGTGAATTTTGGGCTCTGCCAAGTTTTTCGACCAAGGCGTCGGGGGAGCCGCAACACTGCGGACTGCCATAAATTAAGTTCTCCTGAACTGAAAAAATTGCTTGTTAGTTGTTAACTGTTAGTTGTTAACTGTTAGTTGTTAGCTGTTAGTTGTTAGCTGTTAGCTGTTAGCTGTTAGCTGCCAACTAACGGTATCCGTCGTCTTTTTTGCTGTAAATGAGGCGATTTTCTACATTGACAGTATCTATAATTCCTACTACCAAAGCATCAATCGGACGGTTTTCGTTCCCAGGTGCAATTCGGGCTGCGCTTCCTTTGGTTACTAAAACCCATTCATCAATACCAGCGCCCACACAGTCAGCGGCTACTTCATATCCGGGAACTGGCGAACCTTCCTGATCGATAAATTGCAGCAGTAAGAATTTAGACCCTCTCAAAGTAGGCTCTTTTTGGGTACTGACAATTGTGCCGAGAACTTTTGCCATTTGCATTTTAGGTGACAGGTAATTGGTAATTGGTAATTGTCATTTTGACAGTTATTTGTCTTTCTTCAATCAGCTTATCTCAGTCTGTTGTCAGTCTCTTGTCAGTTGCTTAGAGTTATTTGCCTAGTGACTAATGACTAATGACTAATGACTAATGACTAATGACTAATGACTAATGACTAATGACTAATGACTAATGACTAATGACTAATGACTAATGACTAATAACCAATCTTCCATTGCCTTTTCAATTAAAAATTAAAAATACCAAATCAAAAACTAACACAATTTTTAATTTCAATTTTTAATTTTTAATTACCAAATGCCCCATTTGCGATCGCCTGTCTTTAAGATCTATTGAGAGGACGAATGCCGCTCACGCCTTCCCGGAACTGTTCCACAGCTTCGGTGTAGCGAATCGGTAGGACATACTCCAAGTTTTCGTGAGGACGAGCGATGATGTGGGTGGACATAACTTGTCCGCCGTTAACGCGCTTCACTGACTCAACTCCGGCGGCCACAGAAGCTTGCACTTCCGAGACATCTCCTCTTACAATGACGGTAACGCGAGCGCTACCGATTTTTTCGTAACCTACCAAGGTGACGCGAGCGGCCTTGACCATCGCATCGGCGGCTTCCACAACTGCTGGGAAGCCTAAAGTTTCGATCATACCAACTGCAATTGCCATTTTTTCTACTCCTGATTCAATATTTGGGGAAGTGAACGGTGATTTTTCGAGGCTTGCACTAATTTTTCACGAAACTAAGTTTCCGTGCGGTGAGAACTTAGTCGCCTCGGAACTGTTCGACTGCTTCGGTGTAGCGAATCGGCAAAACATATTCGAGGTTTTCGTGGGGACGGGCGATGATGTGGGTGGAGACAACTTCTCCGCCGTTCACCCGCTTGACGGATTCTACTCCTGCTGCTACCGAGGCTTGGACTTCGGACACATTGCCACGCACAATTACTGTGACGCGGGCACTGCCGATTTTTTCATAGCCCACGAGGGTAACACGAGCAGCTTTGACCATAGCATCGGCGGCTTCCACAACGGCTGGAAAACCTTTGGTCTCAATCATTCCCACGGCAATTGACATTTTGGAATCTCCTTTAGAGAATTAGCGGAATTACCGTTACAAATCTTTGACAAATTTCAAAATTTGGACGGAGAAGGCCACATTATTTAGGAAAACGGTTTAAGGCTTCCTATACTTTAACAATAGGGGAAGCGGTGCACCTTGACAACATAAACTAACATCATAATGTTTAATAACAAAAATTAAAATTTTTTATGTTATTTAAAATAACTTAATATTTATTTAATAAACTTAATATCAAAAGGAGTAGAGACTGGTGCCGATCGCAAAGTGTCATAAGTAGAAATACTTGAAGATTAGAGGGCGATCGGGAAAAATGGGGCTGGTCAAGCTACGGAGACTTGGGGTTTTTAAGAATAGGGATCGCGGGGAAACGGAAAAGACCCGCTTGCTAGCCAAGTTTTGGGCTAATTTTTCTGGCTGTGCTGAGTCTTGATGAAATTTATTTTTTTAGTGAGGCAATTATAAGTTTACCTTTTTTAATGTATTTTTTAATGTATACTAAATTTTGAATAGATTTTTTTAACCAGAACTACACGATCTGGTTTAACCGAAGTCCTAGGGTGCGGTGCGATCGTCAGCGACTGTTTTTGTAAAAGGCAGTCGCTAATTTTAAAGTATAGTCCATCATTACAATAATGACCGAAATCAATTTGGTCTCTTGCCTGCGGATTCAATACTTCGCAAGCTAAGAGTGGAAACACATAAAAGCCTAGCATCTTGACAATAAGCTTCCAGATTCAACTGTGAGCTAAATCTAAAATCTAAAATCTAAAATCTAAAATCTAAAATCGAATGACTCAATTTCTCCTCCAAGCCTGTTGGTGGGTTCCTTTTTATGGATTAATTGGCGCAATTCTAACTTTGCCCTGGTCCACTGGAACCGTTCGTAAAACAGGGCCCAGACCGGCTGCTTACTTCAATTTGCTAATGACTGTCTTGGCTTTCATACACGGGTCAGTTATTTTTGTAGCAACTTGGGATCAACCCCCCCAACAATTGCTCATACACTGGGTAAAAGCAGCAGATTTAGATCTATCTTTTGCACTAGAAATATCCACGGTGAGCGCGGGAGCAATGGAGTTAGTGACATTTCTAAGTTTGCTAGCACAAATTTATGCTCTCGGCTATATGGAAAAAGACTGGGCCTTAGCTAGATTTTTTGGGCTGCTTGGGTTTTTTGAAGCGGCAATTAGCGGCATTGCGATTAGTGACTCACTACTTCTAACCTATGGTTTGTTAGAAATGCTGACGCTTTCAACTTATTTGCTAGTAGGGTTTTGGTACGCTCAACCGCTGGTAGTAACAGCCGCTCGTGATGCGTTTTTAACCAAGCGTGTCGGAGATGTACCATTGTTAATGGGAGTAGTGACACTTTCGACTATAGCAGGAAGTTTGAATTTTTCCGATTTGGAGAAATGGGCAGAAACTGCAACTTTGTCTCCTTTATTGGCGACTCTTTTGGGTTTGGCTTTAATTGCGGCACCTACGGCTAAGTGCGCTCAGTTTCCCTTCCATTTGTGGCTGGATGAGGCGATGGAAGGGCCTAACCCAGCTTCGATTATGCGGAATACCGTAGTCGTGGGTGCTGGGGCTTATGTTTTAATTAAACTTCAGCCTGTTTTGGCGCTGTCACCCGTGACTGATGGAGTGCTGGTGGTTGTGGGTGCGGTGACGGCGATTGGGGCTTCTCTGGTGGCGATCGCCCAAATTGACATTAAAAGAGTATTATCTCATTCTACTAGCGCTTCTATGGGTTTAGTGTTTATTGCCGTAGGCCAAAATCACGTTGATATTGCTTTGTTGTTGTTGTTCACACACTCAATTTCCAAAGCACTATTATTCATGAGCATAGGCTCAGTGATTACCACAACTAACACTCAAGATTTAACAGAAATGGGAGGTTTGTGGTCGAGAATGCCTGCCACGGCTACGGCCTTTGTAGTAGGTGCTGTCGGTATGGTAGCGTTATTGCCCCTTGGTAATTTTTGGGCAATGCGGCGCTGGCTGAATGGTTTTTGGACAGTACCTTTGTGGTTGGTAGTTGTGTTGCTATTAGTGAATGGCTTAACGGCGCTCAATTTAACTCGTGTATTCGGTTTAGTGTTTGCCGGGAAACCGCAGGCGAAAACTCGCAGAGCTCCAGAAGTGGGTTGGCCAATGGCTTTACCGATGGTAATTTTGACAGTATTCGCGCTGATAGTGCCTTGGATGTTACAGGAGTGGCAACTATTAATTAGTTGGAGCGGGCCTTGGGCAGAAACAGGAGATTTTGATTCAATAAACTTGCTTCTGAAGACACTAGATATACCGCTGTTAATGTTATCTGGATTGATTGGTTGTGGGATTGGGGTGGCGATTTATTGGTATGGCGTTTTACCTCGGCCAGTACGATTGCCAGTTCCGGTTTTGCAGGACTTGTTGGCTTTCGATTTTTATATCGATCGCATTTATATGCTAACTGTGGTTTGGGCTGTCGCTTCTATTTCTAAAATCAGCGCTTGGACTGACAAGTATGTGGTGGATGGGGTGGTTAATTTATTTGGTTTTGCGACAATTTTCAGCGGTGAAGGGTTGAAGTATAGTGGCACAGGTCAGTCACAGTTTTATGTATTGACTATTACAGCGGGTATAGCTGGCTTACTGGCGTTAGTCATTTGGCAGTTTTAAGCCCCAGATCAAGGCAGATGAATACAGATGAGCGCAGATAATTTTATTCTAATTTTGTCTGCTTTTCGCTCTATAATTTGAATATATGTCAACCAAAAAAATCAGCCGATCGCTTTTATATTTTCTGGGTTTGCGTTACCGTTAAATATAGTTTGAAAAGCTGTGTAAGATGGAAAATTTAATTGATGCTTAGTGCTTTAATCTGGATACCAATGTTGGGGGCTGCTCTGATTGGGTTTTGGCCTAGTTCAGTAAGTTCTAAAGTTGTTCGGAATGTTGCGATCGCCATTGCAGCTATAACTTTTATTTTATCGGTAATTTTGGCTACTCAGTTTGATATCAGTATCGGTGAATTGCAGTTTGCTGAATTCATTCCTTGGATCGATACTTTGGGATTGAACTACAATCTCGGTGTTGATGGTTTGTCTCTGCCTCTGGTGATTTTAAATTGTCTGCTGACAGGGGTGGCTATTTATAGTACAGATGAGTCTATTCGCAGGCCAAGACTTTATTATTCTTTGATTTTGCTAATTAGTGGTGGCGTGACTGGGGCATTTTTGACTCAGAACTTGCTCCTATTTTTCTTGTTCTTTGAGGTTGAACTAATCCCGCTTTACCTGCTAATTGCCATCTGGGGAGGTGCGCGTCGGGGTTATGCTGCTACTAAGTTTTTAATCTATACTGCATTTGCCGGGATTGTGCTGCTAGCTGCTTTTTTGGGAACTGGTTGGCTGAGTGGTGCTTCTAGTTTTGATATGGTTGGTGCGATTGGTGAATCGCATTTGGCTGGAGGTTCGCCTTTGCCTTTGGTGAGGCAAATTGTGTTGTTAGCTGGGATATTGCTGGCTTTTGGAATTAAGATTCCCTTAGTGCCTTTTCATACTTGGCTTCCTGATGCTCACGTAGAAGCTTCGACACCGGTTTCGGTGTTGTTGGCGGGAGTGCTTTTGAAGTTAGGAACCTATGGGATGTTGCGCTTTGGTTTGGGTTTGTTTCCCGATGCGTGGGCGGTGGCTGCGCCTTGGTTGGCGAGTTGGGCGGTGGTTAGCGTGCTGTATGGGGCTAGTTGCGCGATCGCCCAAAAAGATATGAAAAAAATGGTAGCCTATAGTTCCGTCGCTCATATGGGCTATATTCTTTTAGCTAGCGCCGCTGCTACTCCGGTGAGTATGTTGGGAACTGTGTTGCAAATGGTCAGCCACGGCTTAATTTCGGCCCTGCTATTTTTGACTGTCGGTGTAGTGTACAAAAAATCCGGCAGTCGTAATATAGATGTTCTCAAAGGTTTGTTCAATCCCGATCGCGGTTTGCCAGTGATTGGCAGTTTAATGATTGTAGGTGTGATGGCAAGTGCGGGGATTCCGGGTTTGGCGGGATTTATTGCTGAATTTTTGGTATTTCGAGGTAGTTTGCAAGCATTTCCGGTGCAAACTTTGCTGTGCATGATCGGGACAGGTTTGACTTCAATTTATTTTTTAATTATGGTCAACCGTGCCTTTTTTGGTCGTCTTTCGGATTTAGTGGTTAATTTACCACAAGTGCGGTGGAACGATCGCATTCCGTCCTTAGTATTAGCAGTCATCCTGCTGATTATGGGAGTGCAACCGGGAGTTATTGTTGGTTTAAGTGAGAAAACTGCGATCGCAATGGTATCTCATGTGCCAATGCCAGTTAATGCGATCGCTCAAAACTTGAAATAAATAGTTGACTGTTGACTGTGGACTGTTGACTGTTGAAAGTGCGGTTTTTATAATGGGCAGTTACAGCACTACAAACCTCTTTCTAATTCATCGCTAATTCTCGCTCCTTCATCCGTTACATCCGTTACAAAATCCGTTGCCGAACTTCCTTCATTTAAGGCTAAATCAAAATGACAAGTACCATACTAAGACCATCTTCTCATCCCTTATCTGCATACATTGATATCTTGGAATCAGGCAAAGCTTTACTGCCTGAATCCGAGGAAAATGTAATAGAAGTTGTTGGAGTCCTCAAGAGTTATGCCATAGTCCTAGATGCCTATTCTAAAAATTTAAACTACATCGCAGAAGAACAATTTTTAGTGCTTTTTCCATTCTTTAAATATTTCAATGGGGAAGTCACTTTTCCTAAATTAATGCGATATTTGTGGCACGATCGCATAAATTTTGAGTATGCCGAATATTGTATGAGAACCATGCTGTGGCACGGTGGCGGTGGTTTAGATAGCTATTTGGATTCGCCGGAATTTAGCAACTTGGCCGAAAAGGCGATCGCAGCTAAATTAAAAGGCAATATTTTCATGCAGGGACTCCACAAAGCATTTCCCGAATTCTTGCCCGAACAAGTGCGGCTGCTGGCTTACTACACCGGGTTAGGTCAATTTTGGCGGGTAATGAGCGATTTATTTATCGACTTATCTGATTCCTACGATCGAGGGGAAACTAAGTCTATTGCTGATATAGTCGATTTTGTCAAAGCAGGTTTAGTAGCCGCCGCCAGTTTGCCAATTACCTACAGCGTTAAGATTAGCGGTCAAGTTTACGATATCCTTCCAGCGGTGGCTAACTTAACGTTTTTAGCAGATGTCGCGATTCCCTATGTAGAGGCAGTTTTCTTTCGAGGGACTGCATTTTTTGGTACAGTTTCCTACAACGCACAAGCCCATCAAATCCCGGAAGAACAAAAAGAATTTGCCTACGGGGCTTTGTTTGCCGATCCTTTACCGATTGGAGGTGCAGGGATTCCGCCAACTCAATTGATGCAAGATATGCGACATTATTTGCCGGAATATTTGCACGAAGTTTATCGCACGAGTTGTCGGGGTGAAGATGATGTGCGAGTGCAAATTTGTCAGAGTTTTCAAAAGTCGATGTTTTGCGTGACGACTGCAACTATTTTTGGTTTAGCGCCTCATCCCATGAATACATCCGATCCAGAAGAAAGAAAGGCTAATCGGGCTTATTTGGAAGGTTGGATGGATCGGTTTGGAAATTCTCGTTTGGAGTGGGCAAATCAGCCAACTAATCGGTCTTGTCAACTTTTCCCGGAACGGTAAATAGTAATTGTAGGGTGCGTGACAGCGAGAAATCTTTGACTCACAACTTGCGACTGCGGACTGTCACGCACCCCGGTAAAAAGTTGCTTGCTGGTGCGGGGAAAAAGTAGCGACTATTTTTTATAAAAAATTAATCTGTCTGAACTCAAACAGTAGGGCGATCGCAACTTAAATAAGTTATGATTATAGTTTTTTTTTAAATACAATATAATTCAAATCAATAAACTATTGAACTTGCTTTTGGAAAATAGTAAGCTTCTAGTCAATCAGCCAAAAATAAACTGATTCATGCAAATTTCACTCTATGAGACGTGCTCGTAGGAAAAGAATTTAGGACGGGCGCAAAACTAAGTTGTAAAGTCTATTTTCTGTAGGGCAATTTATGAATTACCCCTACCAATGGTTTACGCTGCGTAAGTTCAGGAATTTTTAGGTAATTTAGTTGATTAGTTGCATTTACTGGTGTTTAAAAAGGTGCGATCGCCTTCTGTAAAACCTACAAATAAAGCTAGCATCTAGTTCCAAATTTCGGCATGACTGCACAGGTGACTCGCGCGAGATGTGTAGCAATATAGCAGATTCCACATTTATGAAGGACACCGCGCGATCGATCTATCCCCACGGTAGGGAAACGGCATAGTTGTGTACCTACTTCGTAAACTCGGTTCAAACTTTAATTATTGAGGTTAAATCCAATGGCAAGTATTGATACAAAAACTGGTCAACTTGATGGCAATGATATTATTTTTCCAGCTCCCGGCGGCGGCGGCTTCACGCGGGCTGATGAATATGACTTAATTACATCTGCGATCGGGCAACCTGTCACGCTTTCTCTTACGGCTACAGATCCAACCAAATTTAACACGTTCCTGGAAGTTATAAATGCCGAGACGAGTGGCTTAATTGCTGATTCAGACGATACCGAGCCATTTGTTAACATTAACTCACTGATTGCACCCGGTCGGCCTACCATCAAGGATGGTACTAACCCTGCGAGCACTCCTAATTCTTTCCAAATTGGCGGCGGCATTAAGTACAAAGTCCGCGTCACCAGCTCTTCACCACTCGTCAATCCGTCGTCTATTAATCCCTACAGTTTACAGGCCAGCATTCCTACGGGCGATATCAGTTTAGTTCCCAGAGGTAGCGACTTCAGTGGCAGCCCCTTAACCGGCGCCCCTGCCGTTACATTAACTGGTAAATTGGAAGGCAGCAAAGACTTTACTTTTGGCAACAAACTTGCTGATGAATTTTTAGTAACTACATCCTTGGATGGTCAACCTCTCACCATTAACCTCAGCAGCACGACACCTAACTTTGACCCTTATGTGGAATTCGTCAACGCTGATACTGGCGCTGTTGTTGCTTTAAATGATAACGGCGGTGGCGGTAAGAACGCGCAGCTTAATAATGTCGCGCGCCAAGCAAATACTAACTACAGAATCCGCGTCACCGGTGCTGACGGTTCAGGTCTCCCTGCTGATTACAAGCTACAGGTCACCGTTCCTCTAGGTACTGTCACGTTGACCCCCCGGAGTGGCGACACCCCCATTATCACACCTCCAACACCTGTTACTCCGACACCAACACCTGTTACTCCGACACCAACTCCAACGGCTGGTGGTACGCCTGTAGCGATCGCGGCACCTGCAATCAATTCTTCCGGCCCTGGTAGTCCTACTGGGCAACCAGCAAACACTGTTAGCGGTCAGTCTTACAACCTGTCAGACAATAATGACAATATTTTGGTGTCATCACTGCCCCCGGCGGCTGCTGGCAAACCAATCTTGGGGCTATCTGGCAACGACAATATTACCGGGACAAGCGGCTCTGATATCATTAACGGAATGCAAGGAGCTGATACTCTCCTCGGAGGAGCTGGCAACGACTTTTTGACCGGCGGTAAAGGGTCGGATCAGATTGACGGCGGTGCTGGCGATGACAACTTGTCCGGCAATAATGACAACGATACTCTCACCGGAGGAGATGGCAATGACACTATCACCGGTGGTAAAGAAAATGATGTCCTGATTGGCGGTAACGGCGATGACATACTGAGTGGCGATCGCGGTCAAGACATTCTCACAGGTGGCGGCGGAAGCGATACATTTATCTTAACAGGAGGAGCGGCGACGGCTGCCACCTTAGCAGAGGCAGATGTGATTACAGACTTTACTGTTGGAGACAAAATTGGTCTAACTGGCGGGAGTGTATTTGCTAGCCTCACCTTTGAAACTGTAAGTTTGAATCTGAATGGAGGAGCTGCTGTGAGTGCTACGGCCATTAAACTCGGCGGCTATTTGGGTATCGTTGTAGGGGTTGCTCCAAGCGAGCTTACGGCAAGTGTTTTTGTGCCAGCAGCATAGTTTCTGTAGCGTGGGCTTTGTGAGTCCTACTTGAGTGGAATTAAGTGCGATCGCCTTTGAGTTTGACTTGGGGGCGATCGCCTTCTGTAAAACCTACAGATCAGGCTAGCATCTAGTTCCAAATTTCAGCTTTCTACCCATGAGAAAACTAACATGAGAAAACTAAGTTTATGGGGGCAACAACTGAGCCTAATTTTGGGGGGAATTATGGCTGGTGTTTTCCTGGGAGAATTAGCTCTTCATCTGGGGGGAATTAAAGGTCTGAAAAAGCCCAGTGAGCTTGTCTCTTTTGATATTTACAGATTAGACGATCCCGCTGGAGCTTGGTCATTGAATCCGGGCGCGTCCTTCGAGTGGCTGGGTGAAGGGGAGCGCCCCTTTATCCAAGCGAATAAAGATGGTTTGCGCGATCGTGAACATACGAAAGAGAAACCACCAAAAACTTTTCGGATCGCGGTGTTGGGAGATTCCTTTGTCGAAGCTTTACAAGTGCCGATGGAAAATACTTTTTGGTGGAAAATGAGAAAGAAACTCAATAAAAAATGTACTGCTTTAGACGATCGCAAAGTTGAGGTAATTAATTTTGGGGTTCAGGGTTATGGGACGGCTCAAGAACTAATGACTCTGCGCCAGAAAGTCTGGAAATATTCTCCCGATTTAGTGATCTTAGCTTTTTTTCCGGGCAACGATCTTATTAATAATTCAAAAAAACTTGATTTTTATAAACGTCGGCCCTTTTTCGTCTATAAAAATGGTGAATTAGTCCCAGATATGTCATGGTTGAAAATGCCACCGAAAGAACATGACTATTTAAAATTTTCCTCTGTTGATTATCTTCCCACTTGGTTGGTCAATAAATCACGCATTTTGCGGTTAGTCAGAAAAGTTGATTTAGATAATAAAAAACGTCTGCTTGATGCCACAGAAAAAGAACTATCCCCTAAGAACTTTCAAGAACCGATTGAGCCAGTATGGAAAGAGGCTTGGGAGGTGACAGAAGGATTAATTACACTAATGAATCAGGAAGTTAAGGCAAAAAAGACAGATTTTATGGTTTTGATTGTCAGTACGGGAGCTCAAGTCCATCCCGATCCTATAGCTCGTCAAGACCATATGAAACAATCTGGCATTAAGGACTTGTATTATCCTAATCAGAGAATCAAATCCCTTGGCGATCGCCTAAATATTACGACATTGGATACAGTCCCGCGATTGCGAGAGTATGCAGAAAAAAATAAAACTTGTGTACAGGGCTTTGCCAATGCTCTGCCCTGTGAAGGTCATTGGAATAGTCAAGGCCATGAGCAAGTTGGTCAACTTATGGCAGAACACTTATGCGATAAGTTCAAAGCAGAGCCTTAAGTTTGAATCTGATATTTTGAGGTAGTCTAACGGCATTGCCTTAGATGACCTTGCGATCGTTCCAGTGCAACCAGAATTGATCTCCTTAGTTAGTTGTCAGTTGTTATTTGTTATTTGTTCGTTTTTAGTTCTAATCGCCAATAGCTAATAACCAATAACTAATAACCAATTCCCAAATCATCTAGATTCTGATTAAAAGACTGAGACCATGAGAATCAGTTCCACAAGTTCCAAGCAAACCGTAAGTTTCTGCTAAATCTTTGACTAGAGCAGTTTGTTTGGGACTTGGTTTCCAAGGATTTGGATTATTGTAAGCATAGTATGTTTCTACGCCGTCAATGCCTAGACGAGCGGCTTCTGGGATTAATTTATCAGCAGTCGATCGATATCTACAAGGATGTGCGAGAACTGCTAAACCTCCTGCTTCCTGAATAGATTTAATCACCTTTTCTGCTGGATAATTATCAGTACCGACCGTACCTCCATCACCTCGTAAGTATGGTTTTAGACTGGGATGTTGCGGATCAAAAGCGTAAGCGAGAATGTGTACATCATTGTTAAGCAATTCCGCATTAATTTCAGCACCTGTCCAGAGAGTTGGTACTGCGATGTGGTGCTTGGGATGGTTTAATTTCCAATTATCTAACCAAATTTGAGCTTGCTCGTAGCCTTTGGTACTATGATGGTCGGTGATAGCTAAGCCTTTGAGCCCGATCGCGATCGCCTGTTCCATCACTTTTTCTGACTGCGATCGCCCGTCAGAGTTTACTGTGTGTAAGTGGAAGTTATAGGAACCGGGACAACTATCGGCATCAATTGTCTGGAAGACTTGTTTGAGTGCTTCGTGGTTTTGGGATTCTGGTTTGAGACTAGAAGTCGGTGAGGGAGCGAGATTGACAGTCATAAGCGTTTCTATAAAAAAAACTATCTTTGTTTAATATATCCAATAAATTGATATGTTGCATTTGTAGCGATCGTCACAATAGCGACATACCCTATTCCCAGCAAGTTGTATCGGTATTGTTTAAAAAGTCAAAAGTCAACAGTTAACAGTTAACAATCACCTGACGGTGCAACCAGAATTGATATTACTCACATTTTAAACCTGCGGCGGCGGCTGTGGGAAATTCGATCGGCACAAATGTCACCCCAAATTGTTCTCTAGAACACGGAACAATATGCACCAATCCTTTGTAAGGATTTTTACGATTGCGGTTATCTGGATCAAATTCAATTATACCTGTAGCTCCCTCGGCCTTAAAATTAGGATCGGCTAAGGTTTTTTGGATTCCTTCCCGGCTTGGTTCTGGCTGCATTTCTAAGGCTTTAATCAGTGTTATACTCGCATCATAGGTTAAAGCCGATCGAGTATTTAACGAACCTCCCCACAATTTTTTAGCATTTTCAGGAAATTTTTTGTCAAAACTGATTAACGGATGCCAAAACACCGATATGGCAAATTTTTTGACAGATTTTAGCTGCTTTGCTACTTCTAATATTCTCGGCTCATACAACGTCCAAGGCGCAACAATCCAATTGCGATCCTTATTAATTTTAATCATTTCAATCGCATTTTCCAGAGAATTAGTAATTTGACCGTCGGGAATAACCAGTAACGCTGTTTTTCCTAATTTCTCAACTTCCTGGATTGCTGCTTCAGCGTTGAAATTATTTTTAGACAAGTCATAATAATTACTAATTCTAAAAGTTGTGCCTCCTTGGGCTTCAAATTGCTTTTTGAATTCTTCCCATAAAGAAGCGCTGAACGGACTATTAGGATTATAAAATACTGCGACTTTTTTCTCGCCAACTGAGATTAGTTGATTCACTAAAGCTTCAGCTTCTATGCTAGTTGTCGGAGCTGTCCGAAAGAAGAATTTTCGGGGCCTTCGTGTCAGTTCTTCTGTTGTGCTTCCCGGAGAAATAGCGACGAGTTTATTTTGATCGTAAATATCTACTGTTTCAACAGTCATGTCGCTGGTGTAGTGTCCGACAACTGCTAAAATTTCTGGTTGAGCGACCAGATAATTTGCCCTTTTAATTGCCTCTGACTTGATATTTGCATCATCAGCAATGACAACTTTGAGACCTTTTCCTTTAATTGTTTTTGGTTTGAGAAATTCTTGACCAGGAAAATCTTGATTGAGGTTGGGAGTGAGGAGGCTTAAATTAACTTCTGTTTGAGCTTGAGCAATGCCACGCAGTAGTTCTTCGGCTAAATTTGCATCAAGAATGCTACCGTCCTGATTTCTGCGGATGGGGACGACTATTGCGATCGTATAATACTCTGCGTTTATTGTCTTCAGCAGGGCATTATTCATATAAATCAAAGTTTCTGGATCTCTACGATCTTCTCGCCAGGACTGTTTAAACTGTTTTAAAGATTCGGGATAATTCGGCTCAGCAAACTCATTAATTCCCCTTTGTTTTGACCAAAGAGCCGAGGTTTGGACTAGGAGTTTTTCGCCAGAACTTACACCATCTGCCGAAGGTAAAGCCTGCCTTGGTGGTGGAAAAATTCTGGGAATTAGTGGAGAAATCATAGGGATTAAAAGTGCAATGACTAATCCAGCGCCGAGTCCCGCAACTCCGAATAGCAATGGACGAAAATTCCGACCTTTTTTTTGCAAAACTTGCAATACCTCACTAGCAGATTGGTAGCGCTGCTGAAAGTTGAAACGCACCATTTTATTTAAAATCTTTTTGAGACGCTTGCTAACTTTTTCAGATGTTAAATGATCCCAGATAATTTCGCAAGTATCCGGGTCATGTGGTAGATTTCTGGGATGTCGTCCGGTGAGAGATTGAATCGCGATAATTCCTACTTCATAAATATCATTATAAGGGCGCGGTGCAGACTGTGGATTGTATTGTTCGGCAGGCATATAACCATCAGTCCCGATCGCCTGCGATGTCAATATTTCACCTGTACTGCTAGAGGTGAAAGTGCTGATTTCTTTGACAGCCCCAAAATCAATCAGCGCAATTTTACGATCTTTCGTCCGCCGAATTAAGTTAGAAGGTGTAATATCGCGGTGAATGACATTTGCTTGGTGAATAAAAATTAAGATTTCTAAGAGTTCCCATAAAAAGGCGATTATATCTGCTTCCGTCCATTGCTGACCTTGACGAATTTCTTCACTTACGGAAGTTCCTTGAATGAATTCTTGAACTAAGTAAAAATTTTCATTTTCCTCAAAGCGATCGAACAATTCGGGAATCCGCGAGTCCTTTCCCAGAATATGCAAAGCGTTAGCTTCTCTTTGAAATCGGTTCCTGGCTCTTTCCAATACCAGGGGATTTTCGGATTTAGGAAAAGGAATTTCCTTAATCACACACGGTGGATTTTCGGGGTTGTGCAGATCTTGAGCAGTGTAGGTGATCGCAAATCCTCCGCATCCTAATTTATCGATGATTTTGTAGCGTCTAGCCAGTATATCTCCGGGTTTGAGACACATAAATTTTATAATATTTGTTGGGGTGTGATCGTTGGTGTTGACGATCATACCAAATCTAGGCTCACTACGTTATTTATGGGAATCGGCGGTTTAAAATCATATGTTGCACCATTCTCAAGAACAGGCAAGATGCCCGTTCCACAAAAATTTAATGTTCTTGTGGAACAGGCATCTTGCCTGTTCTTACTCTCAAAACAAATCCACAAAAATTCAATGTTCTTATAAAACGGGCATCTTGCCTGTTTCTACTCCAAAAACAAATTCCCAGGGATAACCTGGGAATGATAGATATTAAATAAAATTAGTGCAGTTTTAATATATTGAATTAGCTCAAAAGCTTTCATAATCCAGCATCTCTTGTGGGAGATTTGAAGGCGGGCGCCGGGGCGGGGATTCTTTTCAGGGTTCCGCACCCGATCGCACTTTTCAGTCTCAAGAAAACGGTTAGGTTCATGTTCAACCACCGATTAGGCTTGGCAACTGTTGCGAGTCTGGCTAGCCAGATCCAACAGTTGTGCCCAGCGTTTTTGAACTTGCTTAGGAGTGCATTTGATGGCAGTCGCGATCGCACTCTCGCTTTCTTGATTGCGCTTCATAGCTAACAGTTGTTGTTGTTCTGGCGAAAGTTGAGCGCGAAATGTTTCCCACTTATCAGAAGTCATTCCCAACTTTTGATCGACATCAGCACCCAGCCATTCGTGAACGAGTTTCCAGTTTTGAGTACGAGCAAACTTTTCGACGTGGTACTTAAAACGTTGTTGCAAGTAATCGCGCTGACGAGAAGACAAACCAAGAGCGCGATCGATTTCAGAAGCAGAAAGGTCTTGCAATTTCAAAGTTAAGTAGCTAACACATTCTGGCTGATTTTGCGATTCCAGATAAACAATCAATTCTGATACTACTCGATCGCGCAACACAGCATCAGCAGGATCAACAGCTTCAGCCACCATTTGCTCGCGTACTTGTTGTAGCGCCGCAGAGCGACTGTGCATTTCAGCATCTTCACCCTTGCCAGATTCTACAGCCATTTCAATGTCGATCGCAGTTTCAGGAGGTTGACCCTTCGCAAATCCTTGAGCGCGAAGAACAATCAGGCGTTGGCGATTGCGGCCTGGTAAGCCGATTTGACGTTTGGCGTAATGTTCAGTGAAAGCCATGTACTCAGACAATTCTAGCTGTGTGCGAGGCTGGTAAGTAGCATCAACATCATGTTCGCGACGGAAAGCCCGCAGAGATTCGATGTAAAAACCTTGCAAAAAGTCTTCAATCATGTTGAAACGAGCTTGGAAGTTAAAGTTCGAGCGAAAAGAAGCAACATGGCGATAAATCATCGATGCGAGGTGAGAGTGGAGTTCCACGCGGCCTTGCTTAGAACCAAGGTTGTAGTATTGAAGAGTTTTTTGTAAGCGGTGTTCAGCTAGAGTGATTTGCCAAGCTTGGACTTCGCCGGAAACTTGGATGCGATCGCTTTTTTGACAAATCCGTTCGACTTCCTTAGCAATCCGCATCGCCACTGCTTGAGCGCTACGAGTGGGTGCTTTCATTTCTGCTTCCAACGCTTTCAGGGCAAAATCAGCCAAGGCGAGGATGTTGACGCTGGGAGTCTCATTGATTTCGATGATTTGTTCGGTGGGCGCAGTTGCAAAAGAGTTGATGACAGAAGCGGTGTTGCAGTTGAGGGAGTTGGTGGCAGTTGTGACAGTCATGGCGTTTATCGGGTAGTAAGTGTCAGAGAGTGAATCATGCAGTTGTTGGCGTTTCGCTCGTTGTGCTGATTCAACTCTCAATACATTGAATGTACGGGAAGTACAAACAGTGCAGTGATGCCGATGTTCCACTCTCTTATGCAACTCTTTTTGGCTGCTGAATCTGATTTGAAGATTTGGCTGTGGGGGATTGCTGATATTGTGCTTAAACCCAGACTGTCAAAGCATTCTGAGCTATTTTGCAGGTTGGGCGATCGGACTTGCAAGTAAGGGTGCTGCAAGGCCACTGAAGTGACAATTTACGAACTGGCCCTGGGACGGGATTTTGGGGGTTGGAGATTCTGGAATCGGGAGTCAGCAGAATGTAGGGAACTGCAATGTATTCTCAACTTACAGCACAGCATTTGAGCAATCCGGATTAATTCAGAAATTTGATATATCAATTCCGGTTGTACCGTCAGAATATAGAGGAGACGGCAATGCCGTGTCCCTACCCCAAAATAATCTACTCGTTCTACTCGTTACCAGGCTCTGGCCTGGTAACGCAGATCCAGAGGCTCTGCCTCCCATCTTACCTGAGTACCAGCGAGGCAGAGCCTCTAGATATGGGTTCCCAGGCAGAGCCGGGGAACCAGTAGAGGTATTTTATGTTCAGTTTTTCCCGAATCCTTTGCCGCGATTGGGTGAAGCCATACAGAGGCAGTTTTCTAGTTGCGATCGCAAACCCTCAATATCCAAACCTTGACCAATCAGCACAATCTGGTTTTTGGGTTCACCTTTCCACTCAGTATCGTCCATCGAAAATCGCTTACCACTCAAGTGAAAAATGTGCCGTTTAGGACTTTCGTCAAACCACATAATCCCTTTTGCCCGAAACACATTTGTTGGCAATTGGTTATCTAAGAAATATTGAAATTTTTTCAGAGAAAACGGCTGATCGCTCTGAAATGAAATTGACGTAAATCCGTCATTTTCTAAATGGCTGGAATGGTCGTGATGAGCATGATCGTGATGGCCGTGATCGTGTTCATCGTGATGAGCGTGATCGTGATGGTCGTGACTGCTAGCAGTTTCTTCAGATTGGAAATATTTGTCAGATTCAAACAATCCTACACTGAGAACGAGTGGCAGTGGAACTTGCGAGTTTACTGTTCGCAAAATTCGAGCACCTTCTTTGACATCGCGAATCTTAACTTCCAACAAATCTAGCTCTGCTTCATCAACCAAATCTGTTTTATTGAGGACAATAATATCACCGTAAGCAATTTGACTATAAGCTGCTTGAGAATTGAACAAATCCAAACTGTAATTTGCCGCATCTACTACAGTCACAATGGAATCGAGACGAGTCAAGTCTCGCAATTCAGTGCCTAAAAAAGTTAGAGCTACTGGTAGAGGGTCGGCGAGTCCAGTGGTTTCTACTACTAAGTAATCGAGTTTTTCTTGACGTTCTAAAACTTTGTAAACTGCATTTACCAAGTCTTCATTAATCGTGCAGCAAATACACCCATTATTCAGCTCGACCATATTGTCGTCGGTACTGACGATGAGTTCGTTGTCGATGCCGATTTCACCAAATTCGTTAACTAAAACTGCTGTTTTTAAACCTTGCTGGTTGGTCAGGATGTGGTTGAGCAGGGTTGTTTTGCCACTGCCGAGAAATCCTGTAATGATGGTGACAGGCAAGCCGTGTTTGGGCGCGTCCATTACCTGCTCTGTCTCGGACTGATTTGTTGTAGATTGCATAGCATTGACTGCCAAATAAGGTCGATTGCTTAAACTTGTGGTTTTTATTGTATCTTATTTTTTGTGGTTTGTTATTTGTTAGTTATTTTTTGTGATTTGTCACTGATAGTCCATCACCAATCATCACATCCAGCAACTTGTCTACTGCGTGTTTCCAAGTAAAGTTTTCAGAGACAAAACGGGGGCCAGCAAGTCGAGCTTTGGCTGTAAATGCAGGTTGTTCGATAAGTGTCTGCATCAACTGAATTAAATGTTTCCAGTCTGGATCTAAAATAAATAGGTTTTCTCCTTCTACCTCAAGAGTCCTAAATTTACTTTCTATGGTTAGTGCAAAGTCTGGGTTAGTGAAATCGTCTGTGGGGCCGCCTGCTGTACAAATGACTGGCAAACCACAGGCTGCTGCTTCTAAGACTGGTAGATTGAAGCCTTCTGCAAGATAGGGAGAAACGTAAGCGTCTGCTGCTTGGTAGAGTTCAGCTATTTGAGCAAATGATAGTTGGTTTCCACCATAAATTAATCTGGGTAAAACTTTTGCTTTTTCTGCATCGCTGAGAACAACTTGGCTGGCTTCGGCAATCTCGTCTCTGGAGGAATAGAATAGTTCTGAACCTTTTAAAACTAATCTGGCATGGGGATATTTGTCAACTACGGCCGCGAAGGCTTTTAGTAAGGGGCGAATGCCTTTGCGATCGGTTTGACCTCCGATGTTTAAAAATATAAAATAGTCTTCCCACCCGAAGGTTTTGCGTAGTGTTTGACGCTGCTGGTCGGATGGGGGATAATAAATGTCGGTGTCAGCGCCATGAGGTACAATGGCAATGCGATCGCACGGAACTCCGCTACGAATCAATCCGGCTTTTGACCAAGCTGAAGGTGTAATGATTTTGGATTCTGAATTAATTGGGGTTTCGGTGATTGAATTCACGCCGATCGCCTCTAACAACAAATTAGTAATAATTCCCCATTCAGTAGCTGCAAAAACCCAAGTTTGGGCGCTAGTTGATGCTGCAAAGTTCCAAGGGGAATAAATTCGGAGGGTGACATCGGCTAACTGATTTGGGGAAGGGCTGGGAATGGTGTTCAGTAATCTTTGAATTGGGCGATCGAATAAACTGTTTGTTTGCGAAGGTGGGTCTATGTGCGGTAAATCGCGATCGCGGTGGAAAAGCTCTACTTCTGGGCGATCGAGCAATTCCAACATTTGAAATTGATTTACTACTGAATAGGAGTGATGTGTAAAACGCCATCCTTCAACAATAATCTGCAATTCATCACCCTCGTCTAAGAATTTAAAGTTATGGGACACACCCCCAGCCCCTCTCTAGATGGGAGCTAGATCCGGTTCCCCTCCTGGGAGGGGCTAGGGGTGGGCCCAATGCCCAATGCCCAATGCCCAATGCCCAATGCCCCATGCCCAATTCCCAATTCCCAATTCCCAATTCCCAATTCCCAATTCCCAATTCCCTACTTCATAACTTGCCAATCCATAATCCGCCATTGTCCATCTTGGCGAATCAAGTCGTAGCGGATACGCAGGTTTTCGTTGCGGGAAGTAACTAGCTGTTCGCGATCGAACACTTCGGCCTTTTCGTTAACTTGGGCCTCTACTTCCGCCCGATCGGGATTAGTCGGATTTGCCGTTACCTTGGTGACTTGCAGCTTGTGTGTATAACGCTGGTGAGCATTATTTCGTTGTTGAGCTTCCGCCATCAATTGCCAGCGAGATAATGCCGGTTCCGTCAGCACTTGCTTTAATTCATCGACAGCGTGGTTGGGGCCCAAGGCTGCTGCTTTTGCCGACAGCCAGCCCTGAATGATTTGCTCACCTGTTTGTTCAGTGATGGAACCCGATTCTGGAGCGGGGGCGCTCGGTTCAGGGGCTGCAGGGGGTAATGCAGGGATTTCAATCGGTGGTGCTTCGATGCTGACTAGGGCTTGTTCTCCTTGTAGATATGGGCCTGAGAGAGCTTGGACGATGTTACCCAAAATACTGAAGATTAACCACAGAATGAACAGGCTCAGAAAAATTGCCGCTAGAAGCAATCCCAGCCGATTTCGAGGCATGGACTTGACTTGGGTGGAGATTTGTGAACCAAGCGTCCTAGCCCGATCGACCAAATTACCCATAAACCCAGCATTACTCCTCGTACTGCGACGCGGTGAATGCGTTTGTCGCCGATTCTTCGGTATCGATCCGATCGGGGTAGGTGTAGAGCCCTCAACACTGGCTGGGGGGATGGGCGCGGCGGCTGTCCCCTCATATTTGGGGCTTTGCCCAGGTGTGGATGTGGCCGCTGCGACGGGGGTCAAGGTGACTGTAGAGGCTCGCCAAGAATCTGCTGGGGATGGTTGGAGTGAGCTTGTCGATGGCGATCGCACTTGGGGCTTGCCACCAGAGCGAGGTTGCACAACAACCCATTCGTTGGCGTTTTCTGCATCAAGTGGCAATGCTTCTAGGTAGGCTTGTACTTTGGAATCGGCAAAGTAATCCTTCAAAGAAACTGACTGCTTTGCCAAGTCGCGGAAGTGCGGAAACACTTCTTCTTGTAGCCAGTGTTCGGCGTACAAGCATAGCCCCGGCAACAAATCGGGAGAATCTTGGGAATTTTCGCGAATGAAAGCGAGGGGTTCTTTTTCGGAACTCAGTTCGAGAGCTCTGCTGGCTTCTTCTGTTTGACCCAGCAGCAGGGAACATACAGCTTTTTCGAGGTGAACATCTTGGCGACGGCCCAATTGCATCAACATCAGCTTGGCGCGCCGGATCATTGAGGGCTGTCTGGCCGCAAATCCCTGAGCTAACAGGGTGTAGACCGAGAGGTAGGTGGCTACTGCGGAGGGGCGGCCAGCTTCTACTTCAAATAGGGCCTGCTGCTCACTGCTGGTTAGGTGTTTCCGCAGTTGCTGGACAAATCGCAGGAACTCTTCTATGCCCAAACCCGATCGATCATCCCCGGAACCATCGATGCCACCCCTTTCTTCGAGCATTTCTCGCAGGATTTTCAGCCCTTGACGGCGATCGGATACTTGATCTTCGGGGAGGGATAGTAACTCTAAGATGTTGTACGGACGTAGTTTGTATATATCGGTTTGCATTTCACCCCTCACGCTTGGAAATAGGCTTTCGCGCAGCAGCAGTTCTTGGCCTGCGTCTAGTGACTTGGCTGCATTCTGGTATTGACCTTGCTGCCACTGTTCCCGGCCGAGTTCTAAGCAGGACAGGGCTACGGTTAAGACTATGTCGGGCCGTACGAGCTGGGGGTCGCCGAAGCGCCCTTCTTCGATCCCGGTGCTGCCATTGTTGAGATAGGGGCGACCCAGTTTCTGTACGAGTTCGTATTCTCCCAGTTCTTGTAGTACGAGCAGGGCTCCTACGAATTGGTTGTCATCAATTTCAATACTTGGAGTGTGGGGGTCTGGAGTAGCGTCTAAAACCCCGGACTCTTGCCAGTCTGTTTCTTCTGAGTCTTGCAGGACTGTGGCCGTGCCTGTTGAGGTTTTTGACCTCTGATGCTTGGCTAAAATTCCTGCTTCTGATTCGCGATCATAAGTTTTGGCTAAAAAACTGGCATCGTAAGCTTTACGCCCGTCTGAGTCTGACAGAACGGCGTAGGCTTCATCTAGCAGTTGTTTGCGGGCGACGATCGCCACTTCGGAATACTCCCTGCGTGGAAGTTGTAATGTGCGATCGCGATGAGCTTGCTGCAACTGTTCGGCAGTAGCTTGAATCGGTAGACCCAAAATCCGGTAATAATCTAGTGGAATTAGTAGCACTGTCCACTTCCCCAAAGCGCTAGCGACTGAATTAGCCTATCGTGAACTAACCTGACGGTCAACGGTCTAACGGTAGTCCGCAGGCTTCTTTTTCCCTTTGTGCAAGGGCTTTTTTGAGTGACGAAGTTCCCCCGCCACTTTTGTGGTAATTTAGACCAATCTTTTTGATCAGCTTGGCTGAATTTTCATCTTTATCCAAAGATTCTCCACACTGACAAGAATATCATCGATCAGACAATTCTTTCGGTACTTTGTTGAGACAATTCCATATGTTAGTGACCACGACGTGTCGATCGCCCTACAAAGACGACAAAAGCCGATCGACCGATTATTGGTATAGTTAGGGTCGTTGACTCGCCCGATCGACTAAAAGCGAGAGTTCAAATAATACTTATCAGGTATTAATTATTTATGGTTCAGGAACGGACTTTACCAGCTTTTGACGCAACAAGCGTAACTATTTCCCGCGATGAAGGTTTGATGCTTTACGAAGATATGGTCTTGGGGCGCTTTTTTGAGGATAAGTGCGCTGAGATGTATTATCGGGGCAAGATGTTTGGTTTCGTTCACTTGTACAACGGCCAGGAGGCTGTTTCTACTGGGGTGATTCGATCGATGCGCCGGGATAGCACCGACTATGTTAGCAGCACCTATCGCGACCACGTTCACGCTTTGAGTGCGGGTGTGCCGGCGCGGGAGGTGATGGCGGAGTTGTTCGGGAAGGAAACTGGTTGCTCGAAGGGCCGGGGCGGTTCGATGCATATGTTTTCTGCTGAACATCGACTTTTGGGGGGCTATGCTTTTGTGGCTGAGGGGATTCCTGTGGCGACGGGGGCGGCTTTTCAATCGAAGTATCGGCGGGAGGCTTTGGGAGATGAGGGTTCCGATGGCGTAACAGCTTGTTTTTTTGGCGATGGTGCTGCGAATAACGGCCAGTTTTTTGAGTGTTTGAATATGGCTGCTTTGTGGAAGTTGCCGATTCTTTATGTGGTAGAAAACAACAAATGGGCGATCGGGATGGCCCATGAACGAGCTACTTCTGACCCACTAATTTACAAGAAGGCTCATGCTTTTGGCATGGCTGGAGTTGAGGTTGACGGGATGGATGTTTTGGCGGTGCGGGAAGTTGCAAAAGAAGCTGTGGCGCGGGCGCGGGCTGGGGAAGGGCCAACTTTGATTGAGGCTTTGACTTATCGTTTTCGCGGGCATTCTTTGGCCGATCCTGATGAGTTACGTTCTAAGGAAGAGAAGGAATATTGGTTCCCTCGCGATCCGATTAAGAAGTTGGCTGCTGATTTGATCGATCGCACTTTGGCTACTGCTGAGGAATTAAAGGCGATCGAAAAGAAGATTGAAGCAGTAATTGATGATGCGGTAGATTTTGCTGAGAGAAGTCCTGAGCCTGATCCTAGTGAATTGTATCGATTTATCTATGCTGAAGATCAGTAATCTTTAGAGATATTTTGGATGCGTTTGCAGCCTACAGCTTAAAACCTGTGGCTGCATTAATTTTAAACAGTCCTGGAAGCATCGGAATGATATAGAGGAGACGGCAGTGCCGTGTCCCTACCGAAAATAATATTGTAGGGTGCGTCAGCCCGCAGCATTTCCCTTGCCAGTGGAAGCGATCAACCTGTGGCACCCTACAAGCCTCCTTAGTGGTTTAAATGGGTAATATCAATTCCGGTAGCATCAGAATTATTTGCCGAAATTAGGAGACGGCAGTGCCGTTTCCCTACAATATTTTGGGTAGGGAAACGGCACTGCCGTCTCCTCTATATCATTCGGGTACTACCGGAATTGATATAACAGCTTATTTATCGTGAATAAATATGATGCCTATTAGTAAAATTTTGTCATCTATCTTTAGAGTGATATTTCTGAACAAATCACAAAAAAGAAACTGAACTAAAGGCATAAGAAATTAGGTAGCTAAATTTACTTTTTAGCGTTACGGTGATAAGCATATTACAAAACAAGGTGACTCTCTTGGCTGACATTGTTGATACTGCCGTTAAGGCTGGCTCTTTCAAAACCCTCGTTGCTGCCGTTACTGCTGCGGGTTTAGTAGATACTCTCAAAGGCCCTGGACCATTCACAGTTTTTGCGCCTACTGACGAAGCTTTTGCTAAGCTTCCCGCAGGTACAGTTGACGCATTGCTTAAGGATATTCCTAAGCTGACAAAAATCCTGACTTATCATGTAGTCTCAGGCAAAGTGATGGCTGCTGATGTGGTTAAGTTGACATCAGCTACTACCGTTGAAGGTTCAACTGTGAAAATTGATGCTTCCAATGGCGTCAAAGTCAATGATTCTACTGTTACAACAGCCGATGTTGCTGCTGATAATGGTGTTATTCACATTATTGATGCGGTTTTGCTTCCTGCGTAAGCTAAGGCTTTGATAGGGTAAGACGATCTTTGGGGCGGCTGCTATGGTTAGCAGCCGCCCTATTTTATTGTAGGTTTTAATCCCTGATAGGGATTTAGGTTTATTGCGGCACGAACTCTGTGCAGCTTTTCGATCGCTAGTTCAAACTCTTGTTTCAATCCCTGATAGGGATTTAGGTTTATTGCGGCAGAAAGGAATCGAATACGAAATAGCCTCTGATAGTTTCAATCCCTGATAGGGATTTAGGTTTATTGCGGCTCTACACAAAGCGGTGGCGCTCGCGAGGCTGGCTATTACGACTGGTTTCAATCCCTGATAGGGATTTAGGTTTATTGCGGCCGATCAGCAATATTGGGCAAAAAGAGAGTGAAGTGTTTCAATCCCTGATAGGGATTTAGGTTTATTGCGGCGCTATCACTTTTGCTATCACTTTTGTTATCAGTGTTTCAATCCCTGATAGGGATTTAGGTTTATTGCGGCACTGATACTATTCCTATTTTGTCCGGTCTTTGCATGTTTCAATCCCTGATAGGGATTTAGGTTTATTGCGGCCGCCCGCTCCAGAAGCCTTGCTCTATTTGGTTTTCAAGGTGCTGTTCCGTGAACCTAAAACAAAAGTACCATTCCACTCTTCGACTTGTCAACCGCCACTTTTCCATACTCACTCCAAAAACGTTATCCTGTAAAGCTTTCAGACTTTCCGTGAATCGTTTTTTCAGACTAGGGGCATCAAACTCTTGCTGCACATCAGTTTCAGCCGAAAAATTTGATACCCCTATTTTAACACCTACCGGTTCACGGAAACTAGGCAAAAAATATTGTGCGATCGGCAGGCACGACCCCACCAATACGTTCAATTTTACCTTGACAGCAGGCGCACAGCGGAAAAAACAAAATACTGTCCTCGTTCGGTTTGATGACTTTGTTCAGGCGCGATCGCAACTTAGCGTATTGAGTCTCTGTCAAATCAGCACACTCGAACACACTGTACTGCATCCACTGCCCATAAGACTTCAACATTTTGTGAATCTTTGTCCGGCGCTTGTCTTCCGAAATATCGTAGGAAATCAGAATGTGCATATCTAGTACAAAACTAAAGGTGGATACTTGTCAATCTCGCCCATCAAATATTTCGCCAACAGCCGCCCCTGAATCTCAAAAGCCTCTTGATAAGTGCACTTACGCTTCAAAACTGGATGCTTAAACTCAGACTGTTTCTTCTTTTCATACAACCTCAAAAACTCTTTCCGTCCTGTTTCCGACAGTCGCACCACATTACTCAGAGGTTCCACCGTAAAATCATTCGGCGTCAGAATCCGGCGGTTAATCGCATTCAGAATTACACTATCAGCCACCAACGGGCGGAACTCTTCCATCAAATCAAATGCTAAACCGACGCGGCCGTAGCGCTGCACATGAAGGTATCCTAAATAAGGGTCAAATCCCACAATATTAATCGCGCTTTGGACATCATGACGTAACAGCGTATAAGCAAAATTCATCAAAGAATTCACCGGATCGGTAGCTGGGCGGTGTCGGGGTTTGAACACAAAGCCTTCCGCCCGAATTAATTGGTTGAAAACTCCGAAATACGCCGCACTCCCAGCACCTTCGTGTCCGCGCAAAGAGTTAATGTTGTCAGTTTTGTCAAGTTTGGCGATCGCATTTGAAATCTGCATAATTGCCGAACCTAAATTTAGTTCGGAATGTTCCCGCTGAGTTTGAGATAAACTGGTGCGATAGTTCTTCAATTTCCCCCGAATAAAACCCTGGACAACATGAATAGCCTGCGGAGTTTCCCCCGCCGCTTTCCACTGAGCATTCCGAACAAAAATGTTTTTACTTAATTCCGGTTCCAGCTTACCCAAATAGTGACCAGTATCCGTGATAAAAGTCAGAGGAATTTTCCGTTGAAGTAATTCTGCAACCGCAGCCGGGGAAATAGTCGCCCGTCCCACAATCACCACTCCATCTAAATGAATCAAAGGCACATCTTGTAACGTTTGATTTTTTGCCTTGACATTCAGCCGTTCATCGGTTTTCCCGATAAACACATCATCTTGATTGATATAAAGTGTTCCCATGATTGACTCCAAAAAAATGAGGTTTAATTAGCTTCTTGATAGCGCAGGACTCTCTCAGCAGCTTGGGGCAAACATTGCTGATAAAGGCTACAACCTTGACAGCGTTTGTTATAATTGGCTGGAGGAACTTTGCCCGTTTGCAGTAAATTTTGAATTGCAGAAATAGTCACAATTGCCTCCTGTCTCAATTTCTCAGAAATCTCCACTAATTGCCGCTGATGCGACTGCGCGTAATAGACATATCCCGTCGCAATACTTTTTCCAGTCATCTCTTCCAAACACAAAGCTTGAGCGCAGACTTGCAACTCATCATTATCCCACTCCCCCTTCCGCCCCCGCTTGTACTCGACGGGATAAAACTCACCATCGGTTGATTCAATCAAGTCGGATTTGCCAATCAGTTTATACTTTTCAGACTTGAGCCAAATCGCCCGAACTTGCCAAGTTTCATCACGGTTAATTTCGCCCATCGTATGAACGCGATCGTGCAAACTTGTCCCTTCTATGGTATACTGATTGTCGGTGAATTCTCCCGCGCAAGACATTCGCCAGCAGCGGTGAGGGCAGTAGGAGTATTGGTTGAGAGATGCGATCGAAATGTAATCATCATCGTTCATAGTTTTGATGGTTTGTAGGAGATTTATAATTAGGGAATTAGCAACAGGCAAGATGCCTGTTCCACAAAGAGTTTGATTTGATTGTGGGGTGGTCGGAGAACTAGAATTAGCAACAGGCAAGATGCCTGTTCCACAAAGAGTTTAGCTTGATTGTGGGGTTAGCATCTTGCCCTCGAAATTTTGTTCAACTCTTGTTAATAGCAAGACGGCGTACCATGCCCATTCCCATCGTGGTTTTGCGGCCAATGCCGCAGTACAAAGCAAAATCAGCTAAAGCATTTAGTTGCTTGATTTTGACTGATTCCACTTCGCCCATAATCTTATAAGTAATCCCTCCAATTGAGCCGATAAACTTACTGCGAGAGTCAGCGATAATTTCGGTGGAAATATCAAAAAAACTGGGAAATATGGCATCTAAGGCAATGTCAGAAAATTCTATGCCGCTGTATTTGTTCCACCGATGGAGAAGGCTGTTAAAGAGTGCATCTCTGGTTGGTAGTGCCATGTCGTATTTGCCTTGACGAAAGGCTACGGGTGTCGCAAACTGGAATGACATGGTGCGATCGCAATCAGAAGCGCGATCGTACAATTCTTGATAGTTGCAAGCATTTGCCCAAGGTTGACCCGATTGCGCGGTTCCCTGGATGCTGGTAATCAGCAAATCTGCCGGGCCGAGATGCCAGGGATCTTTGGGATTTAAGTTCAACCAAAGCTGGGTTAATTGACCAAACAATGTGTCATCTAACAGGGAAATTCGCAGCCAACAGGGCGTTTCTGCTGCAATCTGTTTGTCGTGTTCCCACTGTAAGTAACGTGCGGGCTTTTGGTTGGATGGTTTTTGAATTTGCAGGGGGCTTAATGTGAAGGATTTATCTATTTGTGATTCGTGTAGGTAGTTTCCTAAATTGCGATCGACTGAACTGACAAGAGTGAGAAATAACGCATGGATGTGTCTTCCTGTCAAGTATCCAGGAGAGATGGGAGATAGGGGAAGAATGTTGATCACGAGACTGTGTGGCATAATGATTTGTTAAATTGATGCTATGAGAAAATTAAAGTGTGGCAGGTTCGTAGTGATGACTAAGGTCTTGACTACGAACCACAAAGTTAGTTCGCCCGAAAGCGATATTTCATACAAGCTGGAATTCTGAGACCTTCAAACTGGTAATATTGCCCGTTAATTGTGATATTTTGAATCAAACTCACGGGAGGCATATTAACCACATCGTAGCTAATCACTTGATGCGAAAACATCACATCCAAGGGATTGAGCAAATAAGGAAAAATAAAGTTACCATTTTTGCTTTCAAATTTGGTAATTTCCTCTATTTTTAACTCTGCTTTACTCATCCACTTTCCCAGACGAATCCATTTAGCCAGTTTCAGAGACTTTTCTGAGATAATGAAAAACTCAAATTTGCTTTCCGGCGCAATCTCTTTAGTTCTCCCAAAACTGGGGATATTCTTCTGGGTTTTCTCCATCTCAACGTGATAGTTGTTGTTGGCGTATTTCCAAGTATTGAGAGTAGAGGAGTGAAAGATCGATCGCGCCGGAGTCACATAAATCCCCTGTTGGTTGAGCGCCGTTAAATGCTGCTCGTATTTAGGAACTTGTTCGGGACAGAAATAGCGATAGGAATGTTCTTCAGCAACAGTGGTGGAATAGATTTCGCTATCCACCAAACCAAGGGCGTAACAAAGCGCGTAATTGTGAATTACTGGCTCTGTTTCGTAAAGTCTCCCTATCTCGCGAGTTGCAAAATAAAGGCTATCATGCAACTCGATTTGACAGCGGTAAATAAAAGTCATTGTTGTTACTCCGCTGCTGCTGCTTTTTTACTACCTTTCTTGGCTTTATCAGAACTCTTGAGGACGTATTTTTGAGCGTAAGCCATTGATTCGGTATTGGCTTGAGCCAGCATTGCTTGCAGTTTAGTTTCATCGCTCGAAATCGATTTAACCTCTGCTAACAGGCTATTAAAAGATTCGCCCAAAAAATCGCGGTGGGAGATACACTCTCCATTCATCAGTTCAGCAATTGCTTGATTTGCATTAGTTAAAACATCATCTTCATTGAGCGGATCTGGGGGATTAATTTTGCCAGCAGCGCTCATCAAATCGTAGATTTTTTGCGTCCACCGCAGATTGCTAACAATCTCGCCATCTGCAAAAATAACCCCGATTAATTCATTGCGAACTCGACCAGTGCGGGTAGTTTGCGCCCCGTAGTGTCGCGTTCGGAGAATGTTGTTGAAAACGTAGAGAAAACCTGTTTCCGTCGGGTCTTTCAACGTTACAATGCTGGGGAAAAAGACTTGAGGCAAAATGTGATCTTGGCTGTTAATGCGACTGGTAACTTCTCCTTGGCGGCTCATTGTTCCACTTTCATACGGTGCATTGAGAGTGAAATTGAGGTGAGAATCGTCGAAAGGAGTGATGGAATAAGCGGTATCTACGACTACTTTTGATTTCTCAGAACCGGAATCGCCGATCGCAAAACCGTACAAAATACAATCAGGAGTAGTTTTGCTAAAATCGACGTTGTAGTCGCACTTTTCCCAATCGCCAATTTTGTAATTTCGCAGCAATTCCCGTCCAGTTAAACGTTCCGGTGTAGACTGTTTCCGCTTAAACATTGCTAAACGGCTGATGTGCGTTTTGTCTTCAATTCCAGCACTTACCCTTGCCTTATTCAATTCGCCGTCAGTCTGAAATAGCGGATAAGATTCGGTGACTCGGATGGTGATAAAATGAGCATATTTTCCCATCGGTTTGGAAGGAATTTCATCGTGGAAAAATTTAGAATCGAGGGTTTTTAGGAATTTCATGGTTTGGTTTATCCAGTACAAGGTGATTTAAAAAATGTGGACTATTTAGGGTAATTCTGCTTCTGTTTCGGGAAGTTCATCAGGTTCATCCTGCTTCTTTTCCTTACGATCTTTGTCGTCTTCCAAGCGATAAAGGTAATCGCAAGTATCCCGAATCAAGTTGAGTTGAGTGCCTGCTAAACGAGCGCGATCGCCCTTCAAACTCTTATCAAAAATCTCCTCCACAAAATACTTAGCAAAATCGTAAATTGCTTGCCGTTCTTCCTCAGAATTCAAAGCAGGTTTCCACTTGCCATCAACAAAGGCAAGCGTCGGTTTTCCCTCGGCGGTTCGCCGTCGCACGTTATTCATCAGCCTTGATAAACGCCCGCCCACAATGTCTGTTAAAGATTCGGTATTGTTGGCTAAAGCTTTGTCAAATTTCAGAATAACGTCAGCAGCTTCGTCAATAGGTTTCAGGACAGCATTAGCTTTCGCATATTGACTTTTTGCCCGATAGAAGCGACGGTATAATTCGGTCAATTCTCGCATTTGATTCACGGTATTTCCCTTTGGTTCAAAGTAGTAGTAAAAGTCTAAGTACAGGCGAATTTTGGCAATGGGTACGGACTCAAGTTTGTCTTGTTTCCGCAGCCATTTAGTCAGGTAGTGAAAGACATAAAGCGGACTGGTTTCTAAATCGCGTGCTAAATCTGACAATTTCCCCCAGTCGGGATTGCCGTCTTTCTTGCGATTGACTTCCAAGTGAATGCAATAAGCCGCACTTAGAGCATTTAGCGGTGAAAATTTACGTTTGTCTGATGTGCGAGGTAGAATACCATCTAGGCGATAATTGTCTCCCTTAATCAGAGAGCAAATCGCTTGATGTTCGCCATCAATCACAACTGTTTTTTCAAAATCGGCACCGCTAATAAATGGCGGTACGGGTGATTCTGATGCAACTGTTTTGACATCAAGAATTAGCGGTAAAGCAAAGGCTAACCAAGTCGGCATTACCCAAGATTCGGTATCTGTGGCATCTTTTCCTGGTGGTAAAGCTAAGAAGAAAAAGGTCAGCGGTTGATTGTCGGGATAGCTGATCTTGAAAGTGCGATCGTCTTCTGCTTCCAAATTCTCCTTAATCAATAATGAATCAACTTGTTGATAATTGTCAAGGGTAAAATCGGCAATTTGTTTGTCAGTAATTAAATGCTTGCGAATATCCGCATCAAATCTCGTTCTGGCAATCCAACTGTAAGCTTTTTGCAGAAACTTGTTGGTTTCTGGAGTAAAGAAGTAAGCTGGATAAAGATAGAGATAGCGGTATTTGCGACCTTCAAAGTCTCCTCCAGTAGCGTTGGTCTGATTCATCAAAATTTGTCTCAACATAATCTCGATCGACCAAATTGAGCAAATCTGACGCTTGGCAGCTTGGGCGTTAAACAAAATTTGGCGGTTGCTGTAAACTTGGGGGGCAAATAAAGTCGCCGCTTCCATTTGTTCCGTTACAGTGTAAGCTGAACTAGACATCGCACAAACATTTTCGCGTCCTCTCCCTGTGATTTTTGCTGCACTGTACCGCGCCAATTCTAGTAAAAATGGATCGGTTTCTGGTTTGACAACTGCGCCTGTTGGTAAGGAAACAATGCGGCCGACATAAGTCCGCAAATCGTTCCAGCCGTCGGGAATTTCAAACTTTTCGACGAGGGGTTTGATGAGACTGGTGGCATATTCAACCATATTGGTTAAAACAGCACTTAGTTGAGTTTCATTTAATCCTTTAGTTCGCTGAAAATACTGTGCAGCTAAGTAATACCAATCCAGAGGAACGCCGCCTGTTTTTTTCAGAGATTGGATTGCTTTTAAAGCTGAAATTTCGTCAGCTAAACCTAAATGTTCCGCAAGTTTTTGAGTCAAATCTAATTCAGGCGCGCTTTGGCGTTTAGCTTTGGGCAGTTCTTTCTGAGAATTACTCAATCGTTCTTGCCATTTATTCCAAATGCCTCGACAGAGGATATCCCCAAATTCTGCTAGCCTGTCAATCCGATAATCTTCGGGAAATTCTAGATTCAATTCACCGGGCAAATCTCCATCTTTTTGGAAACTTAGCAAGCTATCGCTGCGTTTTTTGGCAGAGGATACTTTGGTGCTGGGAATAAGTTTAGAAGCTGCTTCGATGCTAACTTCCATGAGTTCGATTATCTCAAAAAACAGCCAGTAGAATTCACCAAATTTAAATCCTTTTCCATCTCGGCTAAATCCGGTTGTTTTGAGTTTTAATCTGTCGGCACAAAGGCTGCGAATTTTGGCAATAACTTGGTTAGGAATTTCAGCGGTGTTGATGGCTGGTGCATCGGTTTTAGCTAGATAAACAGCACCATCTGGTAAGTACAGCAGCGGCGTATAAAACTCGGTGGGATGAGCGTCCATCAGAGCATTGTTAATGATATTTGTCAATACTCCGCGATTGTCTGAAAGCGAGTGATAGCTAAATTTAAGTTGTCCGTTGCTAAGGGAATTCAAAACTTCGGATAAGCCGTTGGCTTCCGCATCGCTGGGATGTTTGATAACTGAGGCGAATAAATCTGAAAGTCTGACTAAATTGGCTATAGTTCCTCTGATTCTACCATCGAGTTTTGGCTGCAATCCGCGAATTTCTAAACCGCGATCGCTATCATATTTGACTCCGGCATTGTTGCTCATCCACACAAGATCGTCGATGTGATATTCCCAATTTTCGCCTAATAAGCTATCTAATCCAAGTTGTTGAATTTTTAGAGCAACATAATCGCGTCCAAAATTCGGGGCTTCGTCTTTATGTGGTGGGTCTTTTTGCCAATCTCGGTTTGCAAATTTTTCCTCTGAATCGTTAGTTTTCAGCCATTCTGAATAATCGGGGAATTTGTCGAAGTCATGCAGGATGTACGATGCTACGAACAAAGCTGTTTCAGTTTCACCGCAGTTGCGTTTAACTGGATTAGTTTCTGGTGTCTCTGTCTTGAGTTGCTTGAGAATTCGGTAAGTCGGGAATAAGCCGTTAAGCAGGTGAGAAGTAAAGGATTGATCGTGTTTGCTGCGATCGACATTCTTTTTTTGACGACGCATCTCTTCGGTAAATTGACCACCTTTGGCTGTGGCTCCAGCTAGCTGCTGGATTAAGTTTGGTAGGACGTTTTCGGCGAAGGATGCTAAAAGGCGATCGCCCTCATTTCCTTCTGCTTCTCGAATTGCTTCTTTAAACAGTCGAACTGTCAAAAGTTCGTATTTTGCTGGCGTTTCATCGTCATCATTGGCTGTAGAGTTTAACTCTAATGGTTCGAGTGGCAATTCATCAAAGTTATCGTCAAATAAAGATAGTTGTTTCCCAGTCATCAATCTTTCTCCTATTGTTTAAATATTGCTGTAGTTTTCTAACAGATCCAGCCTTCATCCTCCTGCGGCTTCCAGTGCCAAATCAGTGTCTCTAACAAAAGTGCCGATCGCCCAAATGCGATCGTGTAAGGTGGTCTTCTCTCCTCTGGTCGATCGCTCAAAGCATAAGCCTGAAAATGAATCGGCAATCCACACTTGGCTCGTAAAGTCATGCGATCGCGATCGGAGATGTAGCACACTATATCTCGCGCAGATAAAGCACTACTAATTTTGTTAATACCTGCTGTCACCTCCAAGCCTTTCAAAACTTGAACCTTACCAGACTTGGCAATTGCACTCAAATCGTCTCGCGAACAATAAAACTGCCAATCTTCTCGCAATTCCAGATATCCAGTCAATGTCAAATAACACAAAGCTTTTTCAAACCGATTGGCTGCTAAGCCAGCCTTTTTAGCTCGCTTCATAAAATCATCTTTTTCTATTAACTCAGAAGCAAAATGAAAGTTACTGAGTAAACTGGGAAGATTATAATTTTTAAAACGTTCTTTCTCAGGCTCGTCGGGATTAGTCGTGTCATAAATTGCACAATCTAACTGGCTGATGCCGCGAAAACTCCGGGCATCATCAATAACTTTTTGCTTGCCTTCACTCTGACAGTGCTTAATCTGTCCAAACTTTTTCTTGACGCTAATATCTAAAGTTTTTTGGATATCTGTACCAAAACCTTGGGCAGCATTAGGGTAATAACGAGACAGTCTCAGCAACTCAGAATATACGCAAGCTGACTGAATTCCGCCCCACCGCTTAGGATATTGCTTAAACTCATTGACATAGCCGTAATGAGCGCGGATAGCCTCGGACAAACTAATGCGATCGCGCGTTTCGCCATCTTGCAACGGGTGATTTTCAATCTCAAATAGCCTTTCGACAATAAAGTTGGGCAGCAAAGCATACGCCTGATAAGTTTCAAAGCCTGGATGTCTCCCCAACCTGCCGAAACGCTGAATAAAATTCCCCGCATCGGCCGCTTCAAATACTAAAAAGTTAATCCGAAAGTCAACTCCTACATCAATTGTCGATGTTCCCAAAAGTAAGTCAGCATCTTCAACAGATTTAGACTTTTCTGTCTCGCCAGTTAATCCAGTATTTTCTCGGACTTTCAATCCCAGCGGTTCAAAAATTGCTTTAAACTTAGGGATTAAGGTTTTAACTGCCGCGATTGAGTTGAGAATAATTGCGCCTTTACTCCCAGGATGATCTTGAAAGAATTTCAAAATTGTTGTTTCGGCATTTTCGACAATCCAGTTATAACTAGAGCGCAGGTTTGGTTCTAAATTTTGCGAAAAACTTAAGTTAATCGGATAACTAATCTGTCGCCAGTTGTCGCCGGCTGCAAACCGATAACCTCCCTGCTTGACTGGATCGATGATCCGATACTTTAATCCAGCTTTCGATAAAAACTCCTCCAATAAATCGTTAGGTGTAGCAGAGAGGAATAGAAAGTTTTTGCCTGGAAGCGTGTGCTTGATTAACAGGATGGCATTGATGACACTGGCAATTTGAGGAGATGAGAAGATGTGAAATTCATCAAAGATAAAGAGTTTGTAGTTATCGTCGATTTTGGCAAATAGGCGATCGGCATTGTCTCCTTTCCCTGCTTTGTTTCGCCGCAGGTAGCGGAAATCGTGGATGTAGTGGAAGATGTCGGGGTTTGTCAGTAAAATCTCTGAGTTGTCCGCGCGATCGCACAATCCTGCTAATTTTGAAGAAAGTTTGTTTGTGGTAATAAAATCTTCCAGGATTGCTGCATTTAAACGATAAATTTGCGGGTCTTTTGCCGGTTTAAACTGCGCTTTGTAGCCTCTTACCTGTTTTTCCTGATCTCGCGCCAGTTCGTTTGTCGGGTACATTGCTAAAGTGCTCGTGCAATTTGTCATCGCTGCCAGGTAAGCTGCTAAACTTTTACCGTCCCCTGTCATTGCTGTATTGAAGACAACATCAATGGTTGGATCTTGCAATGCTTCGTAGGTTTCGACTTGATGCCGCGAGAGCCCGTCCCAGCCCGGAGGTAAGGTAATGCCTGATGGAAGCGTCTGGGCGGGACATGAGTACACGGGTTTCAGCAAGATATTGTAGGCTGTCATGGTTATCTGCCTGTAGCTTGATGTAATCTGTATTTAGACTAAACCTACAATGACACAGTATTTCTTAAAGTGCAAGTATATTTTGGAAAATGCCGCGAAAAAAAGAAGCACTCACCCTTTCAGTCCCGCCGGAAACCAAAGAGCAGCTAGAGTCGATCGCCCTTCGCCTTGGCATCTTCTGGGGTAAATCCCCCAGTGTATCTGGGTTACTGGTCGCGATCGCCCAACACAAACTAGATGTAGGTGAACCATTCACGCTCAATTCCACCGAAGTCTCCGCCTTACAGCAAGGCATCAGACTGCTGATCGACTCAGGCTATGTTGAGCAAGCCCGATCGGTCTCACAACTTCTGATAAGTCGGGGAAACCTCGCAGCCCCTCTGCGCCAGTCCCTCCTCCAACAAGCCATTCAACCCACCGCCGCGTGGCGCATTCAAGCCGAAGAATACAAGAACCAGCGACAACCCTTTCTGGTTCTGTACCGCAATCCCAAAGGAGAGGATTTGGCATATACAGCGCGCTATGCCGAGATTTCCTTTGAAGAAAAGCGGTTTTACCTAGAAATTTGGTGCGAAGAGACTGATGACATCAAAAATCCTGAGTATCCCGAACTGATCCACAATCGTTGTCTGCGGTTCGATCGCATTCAGTCGATCGTCAAAACGGACGGAAAGTGGCGCGATGAAGGCTTGGATTATTTAAAAGTGTACTTGCACTTTTGTCGTGGCATGGTGAAAGCCTACGAACCGAGGTCAAGAGATATCAGCAATGAAGTTGTGGGAGATATCCGCGAAGTTGTGCGGAATGTCTCTAATCCTTTTTGGCTGATGCGAGAGGTATCCCGGTATTGGGAAGATTGCGTCATTGTCTCTCCCGACAGTGTGCGCGATCGCTTCCAACAAAAACTGATCGCCCTCTGCCGTCAGTACGACATCGAAATCCGCGATTAGAGGATACGGCAATGCCGTTTCCCTACCAAAATAGTCCAAAACAAAAGCAGCCTGTCACAGGCTGCTTTATCTACAAATTCATAGTTTTCACCTCACTTTTCGACAGCCGTTGTTCCATCAAACTCAACCCAAAATCAGCAGCTAGCGCCATCAAAGCCGCCGGAATTGCCCCGGCAAAAAGTAACTGATTATTCACTGTCGCCACACCCCGAAAAATAAACACTCCCAAACCGCCAGCACCGATCGCAGCCGCAATCGTTGCTAGCCCGATCGCAATTACCGCAGCAACTCGCACCCCCGCCAAAATCACCCCCATTGACAACGGAATTTCGACTTGAAACAGCAATTGCCAATCCGTCATGCCCATGCCTTTCCCAGCTTCGCGAATCGCAGGATCGACCCCAATAATACCAGTATAAGTATTGCGGATAATTGGCAGCAAAGAATACAGAGTCAGCGCAATGATTGCTGTGCGATCGCCTATTCCGCCTATAATGGGTACAGGAATTAGTAAGCCAAATAATGCTAAACTCGGAATAGTTTGCATGATATTAGCAAAACCCAAAATAGTCTTTTTAAACTGAGGTTTTCTAGTGATTAAAATACCGAGGGGAATACCCAAAGCAATCGCGATCGTAATTGCAATTGTTACTAAGTATAAGTGTTCGAGCGCGCGCTGAATAATTTCTGAGCCATAACGATTTATAAATTGTATCATTGATAAATTATCCAGTTCCAGGTAATTGCAAACATTCCAAAAAAGCGATCGCTTCTGGTTGCTGAGATTTCATAAAATCATCAGGAGATGCCAATTCAACTAACCGTCCGTCTTGCATCAAACCAATTCTAGAAGCTAACAAAAAAGCTTCTTGAATACTGTGAGTCACGAAAATCACTGTTTTGCCCAGTTGCTGCTGCAATTGATAGAATTCCCGCTGCAATTCCAGGCGAGTAATCGGGTCTAAAGCACCAAATGGTTCATCCATTAATAGCACGGGAGGGTCAGCCGCCAGTGCCCTAGCAACCCCCACTCGCTGTCGCTGTCCGCCGGATAATTGGCTGGGATAGCGTTTGGCGAAGTGCTGGGGGTCGAGGTTGACTAATTCTAGCAGTTGGCGGACGCGAGATTGAATGCGATCGCCCTCCCAGCCTTCTAATTTTGGGACTAAACCGATATTTTGCTCAACTGTAAAATGGGGAAACAAACCGATTTCTTGAATGACGTAGCCAATTTTTCGTCGCAGTTGAATGGAGTTCCACTGAGTTGTCGGTTTTCCCATGACAGTAATTTCACCACTGCTTGGTGTCAGCAGATTGTTAATCAATTTCATGGTAGTAGTTTTACCGCTACCACTGCGTCCTAGCAATACCAAAACTTCTCCTTGGAATACTTTAAAATTGAGATTTTCTACTAAATTTCGGCGGTTGAGGCGATATGTAACGTCGAAGCATTGGACAGCAGTTTCATTGTTGGAAGGCATGGATAGTTTCAGTTATATTGATTTTTATCATTACTTAAGAACAGGCAAGATGCCTGTTCCACAAAGAGTTAATTTGATTGTGGAGTCGCTTTCTTCAATCTAAAATCTAAAATCCAAAATTGATTGATTTTGCCATTCTAACAATAATGCTCGACATTGGAGACAAGTTAATTTTTTGAGTAAGTCACTAATTCCGGCTGGTTTGACAGAATATGTAGCACCGATAACTTCGGGATTTACTGTTGCTTTAGGGTGCAATTCTGCGACAAAACCGTAGAGTTTCTGATTGGAAAATGAACTGTTAATTGCCCATCCTATGAGGTTGAGAGGCTGGATATGGTCGATCGCACTTTCTGACACTCCTAACTCCTTGTTGATTATAGCTGGAACTGCTGCGGCTGGCGTGATTCCAGCGGGTACGCGACCGCCGGGAAAATCCAGGGTTGCTTCTCCCACACCGGGACGATACATCGGTGTGGGAAACAGGAATTTGTCAGCTTGAATTGTCAAAATTACAACTGAATCTGCCCTTTCCACCCGCCAATATTCGACAGTTTTCCCTTCGCTAGTTTCGAGGTGTTCGCCGATTAGTTTTACCCAGTCCGAGTTGATTTCTACAAAGCGGTCTAGGGTTTTCCAGTCGTGTTTTTTAACTGCGTTCATTCGTAGTTTTTTGTAATAAAATTAGATGTTTTTGTGATGGTAATTGATACAGCAGATTGTAGGTTTATGAGGTACTATCAATATCCCAGTAGGGACACGGCACTGCCGTGTCTGCACCTTCATCCCAACAGGCGATAGGATTCTCAGCTATCAATATCCCCTACAAGAGCCGTTTTCCTCCGGTTTTTGGCTCTGACCTGTAAAGTTTTACTACAATCATGCACATTTACCATTGAAAATCTGTAACATAGACTACATAAACAATTTTCTGCCCCTTCGCCCTGCGTTTTTGCAAGCTCTGGTGCAGACTCATCCCTCGACAGGAGATGTGAAGATGAAACTAGAAACAGATATTCGTACTGGGTTGCCGAAAGTTCGTCCGGGAAGCGTCGCAAGTGGAGGCTGGTGGGAAAAATTAGCCTCGCAACCCGCCATAGCATCGCTGCCCAAATTTGCCCCTTCTACCTGGGTTAAATTATTCAATCCGCCAACAGCATTCAGCTTTGACGAAGCGTGGCTTTTGTGTGAGTATTCCGAGGAAAAATGGCTGGCTTGGATTCCTGACTACGGCGAAATTTTACTCAGTACAAATGAATTTTGTAATCCCGTTTAAACTCAGATATTGCAGTATGATTAAGAACAGGCAAGATGCCTGTTCCACAAAGAGTGAGTTTTATTGTGAAACAGGCATCTTGCCTGTTGTTCAGAAAAGGCTAATTGACAATGTTGCAACGTCTCAGTTTAAACCATGCTAAGTAAAATCAATTGAGCGACAAAAAAATATTTTTTCCAACAAAAAGAGCAATAGCTTTTCCATTGCTCTTTTTGTTCAACGATGCCCTTGAACTTTAGTTTTCAGACAGCAGAATCTACTCGCTTATTTGCAAACTGCACGGTTATTGGCATTTCTCACAATCGTGCCTGCTTTGCCATCAAACAAAACTGGATTTTTGGTACTAGCACGAATCAAGCGCGGTTTTTTGACCATGCATTCTTTCACTGCTGCTGCCCAGGTGTTGAGAGCCGAAGTGTATTCTGAGCGGGTTGCTGGAGCGCGAAACTCATCGGTAATTAAGAAATCGCTGGTGATGCTAGTGTCAGTAGCAACATTGGTAATAATTGGAAAATCAAAGGCTCTGGGCAAGGTTCTGTCAGGTATTGCGCCCGGCAGGACTTGATACTTCATCGAGCTGCCTTTATAGTCAAAACGTACTTCTACAGGTTTGCTTTGAGCAAAGCTTGGCATCGGCAAGCTGGCTACTACAACAGTACAGATACTCCAAAATAATTTCGATTTCATTAGATTCAGCTCCTCAACATTATACGACTAGAACTACTTAGGTGGACTCCACAAACCTGAGCTTATAATTATCAACGAATTGTTGATAGTGAGCTTTTGATTGTGAGTTTAACCCACTTAGTTTATGACTATACATCCTCAAAAAGTTTTAAACGGGTTTTCCAGAACCACTGTAAAATGGTTTCAGTTGAGTTAGATATTTACACATCTGAAGTTGTTACAGCTTTGGGGACTGGGTTTTACCAGGATTATTGATTTTTGATGGATGCCTTTTGGAACTTTATCAAATTTTGTCTCAGATATCAAGCTTTGTGAAGCAGATATCGATTTTTAACGCTGGTTGATTATGGCTCAAGGTTTGAGTGTTATTTGCTATACCTTATTTCTTGATAAAATTGTCGTTTTAGCACTTTCAAGGGACAATGGGTGGAGAAGGAGCTTGAATATTGGTGGTTTTAGTGGAAGATAGCAAGATTATAGACTTATCAGAAATTATGAGTGTTCCCGTGGCTCCTGCGGGTTACAAATCGGGCTTTGTGGCGATTGTCGGCCGCCCGAATGTGGGCAAGTCCACGCTGATGAATCTGTTGGTGGGGCAGAAAATTGCGATTACTTCGCCGGTTTCTCAGACGACTCGGAATCGACTGCGCGGTATTCTGACTACGGATGAGGCGCAGATAATTTTTGTGGATACTCCGGGAATTCATAAGCCTCATCACCAACTGGGTAAGGTTTTGGTGCAGAATGCTAAAACAGCGATTCGATCGGTCGATTTAGTGTTATTTGTGGTGGATGGGTCGGTAGAGTCTGGTGGGGGCGATCGATATATTGTGGAAATCCTCAGCAATACGGAGGTGCCGGTGATTTTGGGGCTGAATAAGTTGGACGAACAACCGGAGGATTCTGTGTTAATCGATCGCACTTATGAGCAAATTGTCAATCCTCAGTGGCCTGTGGTCAAGTTTTCGGCTCTAACTGGTGAGGGTGTGGAGTCGCTGCAAAAGTTGTTAGTCGAACATTTGGAGGTTGGGCCCTATTACTATCCGCCAGATTTGGTGACTGACCAGCCGGAACGCTTTATTATGGGTGAGTTGATTCGGGAACAGATTTTGTTGTTGACGCGGGAAGAAGTGCCACATTCTGTAGCAATCGCGATCGAAGTCGTGGAAGAAGAACCAAAAATCACTCGTATTCTCGCTTCAATTCACGTCGAACGGGATTCCCAAAAAGGTATTTTAATCGGTAAGAGTGGCAGTATGCTCAAGTCGATCGGCAGTGCGGCCCGCGAACAGATTCAAAAGTTGATTGAGGGTAAGGTATATTTGGAGCTATTTGTCAAGGTGCAACCGAAATGGCGGCAGTCTCGGACTCGTTTGGCGGAATTGGGCTATCGCGTGGAAGATTGACATTCTCAGGGAGTCAACGCCACTGAGATTCTTGATTCATAGATCTGAAGTGGATAAGATTGTGGCGACTTATCGCGATACAATTCAAAAAGGCTTGCTGCAAAAAATGTTTGTCTAGTGACTGTAATTGCTGCTGGCGATCGTTAACTAAAGCCAAACACTTGCTTAATCGCCCCATCAACCCTAGCCAAATCCTCCCCACTCAACTCCCCACGTACTCTTACCAGCCGTTGGCGATGGTCGATCGGACGAGTCTGTAAACAATCTGCGATCGATCGTTTCGCCAGTCCATTCATCGCCGATGGCTCCAAATCAATATTCGTCGAGATGCGCGCCTTTTTCTCATTCCATTCCGTAATCGGCACAACCTGAATCACAGGCACACGCGCATTGTAAACATCATATCAATTCCGGTTGTATCGGAATGATTTAACCGCGAAGGCGCAAAGGACGCGAAGGAAGAGAAGAGAGAGATTAATAATTCCGATGCTAACGGATTTGATATCATTCGTCACAATGATACAAGGCCGAACCTTCCCCGTTTCAGAACCTCTCGTCGGTTCCAAATCAACATCAATAATCTGCCCGCGCCGCAAACTATTCATTCTGGCCAACCTGCGATCGTGCTATTCGTCAAAGCCTGCAAATCCGCATCCTCCGCGTAAACCTCCGCATATAAATTTGCCGACATCTCCAACGAATGTAACTCCTGCTGCAACTTCCCCAGCGCCACCCGAATCAATTCATCCTGATTCTGAAAACCGTACTGCCGCGATCGTTGCACAAATGCCCACAACGACTCATCCAAATTAAACTGCGCTTGCACCATAAAAACAACTCTCCCAAACACAATATTCCCTAGTTTAGCACCCTGCACAATCCACTCGTTGCCATCTCCGAGAAATCCAGTATTGAGGGCATAAAATTTCTGTCAATTTTTACGATCGGTCAACAAATCAATTTAACCAAACAATTCAAAAAAGACTTGCTGCAAAAAATGTTTGTGTGAGACTAAAATAGGGAATAAAAATCAACTCTATTACCCATTACCTACTACCCATCACCAAAAAAAATGATCGCCGCCAAAGAAAACTTTCCTCAAATAACCCCAGAAGAATACTTTGCTTGGGAAGAAAAGCAGCTAGAAAAGCATGAGTATATCGACGGTCAAGTGTACGCCATGAGCGGTGGCAGCGTCAATCATGGTCGCCTTGCTATCAGACTTACTGCCATGTTTGATCATCATTTAGAAAATAGTGGTTGTATAACGGGCAATTCTGACATCAAGATTAATATTGTTGATGCCAGTAATTATACTTACCCCGATGCAAGTGTAACGTGCGACGATCGTGACAAAACCACCCCTAATTATTTTACTTATCCTTGCTTAATCGTTGAAGTTCTCTCTCCCAGCACTGAGGCATACGATCGCGGTGGCAAATTCAGAATGTACCGCCACAACCCTGTCTTACAAGATTACCTATTGGTTAGTTCCACCAGTATCGAAATGGATTTGTATCATAAAAAAGATACAGGTGAATGGCTCATTATTAATTACAAAGAAGGTGATACCATCGAACTCAAAAGCATCAATCTCAGTTTTGCGATCGAACAAGTCTATCGCAACCTCGACCTTACTCCAGAAACAACACCTTAAAATTGAAAAAGCTTGTTACCAAAAATGTTTGTCTAAATCATTAAATATTGATACAAAGTTATATTAAATATCTTTAACAATTAGTTATCTACTCTAATCTCAAATATAATAAAGATAGCTTTTTTAAAATTAGGAGATTGTGATGATTGCAGCTAGAGAGCAGGAGCGGTACTTTACGCCTGAAGAGTATTTTGCTTGGGAGGAGCAACAATTAGAAAAGCACGAGCTAATCGATGGTCGCGTATGTGCGATGAGTGGGGGCACGCAAAATCATAGTGCGATCGCGGGAAACTTTTTAGTGACGATCAAGCCCCATCTGCGGGGTAGTGGTTGTAAAACATACAATTCTGACTGCCGCGTAAATATCCTCAATACTCGCAACTATACCTATCCCGATCTGAGTGTCACTTGCGATCGGCGAGATAATTCTAGCACTCAATATATTACCTATCCCTGCTTAATCGTTGAGGTTTTATCGGATAGTACCGAGGCTTACGATCGCGGCAAGAAGTTTGAAAAATATCGCCGAAATCCGAATTTGGTCGATTATGTGTTGGTGAGTTCGGATGAGATGGCGATCGATATGTATCATAAAAATGAAGCAGGGGATTGGTTGATTCTGAGCTATCGAGCGGGGGATCGCGTGGAGCTTAAAAGTATTGGGTTGAGTTTGGCGATCGAGCAATTCTATGAAGAAATTGTTTTCGAGCAGCAATCTTGAATTTATTATAAAGAGCGCGACCTAATAATATTGATGTAGAGTTCTAAGAAATCTGTTACCGTTTAAATATTTGTGCAGCATATGCGTCAGAATAACATTTTAAAAGTAACATAGAGGATGGACAGTTATGAGCTTGAATGAGTTACCGGGAGCAGAGCTAATTCTTCCCGGACTGGACGATATTCATCACGGTAAAACTAATACAATTGGGTCATTGTTAGTCGCGATCGCAGCAACGCGCCTAGCTGAAGCGGGCTTAGATGTTCCTCTAGATCGTCTTGCCGCAGAGCCAGAATTGACTCTTTATGCCCGCCTTCAAAATGAACGAGATGATGCTTATCCCTACTACAATGCTTTGCTGAATCGCTTGAATAGCTTTTGCAATGCACTTGAACTTCGTTATATGTGAGAATATGCGATCGATCGGCAGCAACAAAAGGATTTAATTAAAAATGAGCCACTTAATCTGTAAGGAAAAGTAAATTTATTGTTTTTGCCTGATTCTTCCTGATGAGTTAGTAATGCCAGCGAACTCTAAGATATCCATTTAACACCTCATACCTTGAGGTTTTCTAATTATGATGTATTCAAAGCGCTTAATCTTAGCTGCGGCAATCGCTACCACTGCTGTATTGCCCTTCATTCCAACTAAAGAAGGTATTGCTGTGACAAGAGCATGGACTTGTAACGCAACGATCTCTTTACAAGGAAGTTCTTTGTCCTATACTGTGCCGAACTGGCGAATGAGCGGTTCGCTCACGACCGATCGTCAGGAAAGATGCAAGGCACATATCCAGAACAATTGGCTCAACAATGGTCTAATTTGGTCAGTCCTGAATATTCCCGCCAACCAACAAAATGGCTACTGCCAGTCAGGGGGAACTTTCCGCGTTGACTATGGCTTTGATCGGCGGAGTAAAGACTGGAGCTTTACACAACCAAGTAAACCAGCCTGCGCCTGCACCGGTGGTATGGTATTTACTAAATAGCTAATCGAGTCAATTAAAGTTTTGCATCAATTAAAATTAAGCGGATCTTGAACTTAAGATCCGCATTTTGTAATGGAGATTTCGGCGCTAGTACGAGAATACATCAATTCCGGGGTGGCGCGACAGGAGTATCTTCAGTCGAACTGGCTCTGAACCTGTTGATCCAAATGAAAAACCAACAGAACCTCCGGGCGCTACGGGGTAAACTCGTCTGGGACGGCGACCTCGATCGCCTGAGAACGGATACGGAACAATAGGCTTGCTACAAAAAATGTTTGTGTACATCGTTAAAATAGTAAGTACTAAAACCAACCAAAGAGAAACCAATGTTAACCCTAGAAATGGCGATCCAAAAAATTCAACTGTTTTCCCCAGAACAACGCAATAAAGTTATTGAATTTATCGAATTTCTAGAATTTCAAGCCAGCCAAACTAAAACGATAGAACCAAAAAACGATATCCAGTCTAGTATTGTACCGCAACTGCGATATAATTATAAGTTCGACTGCTAGATTTTTATAAACTCGTAATCAGTTGATGCATTTTGGGAATGCCTGAAAGAACTCTGCTAAGTGAAATTGTTCATTGCCCTCACGCACGAGAGTGCCGAGAGGATCTTGCTGCTGAAAACCCATGTCGTACAATTGTTGATTATCAAAGTTCACTTGGACTAGGAAAATTTCAAGTGCCTGAACCTTGGAGTGGTCAGATAGAGCAAGCACCTATTCTTTTCCTAAGTTCAAATCCATCAATTGGCTCTGATGAAGACTACCCGACTTGGGATTGGTCATATAACGAAGTACACGATTATTTCAATTATCGTTTTGGGGGAGGACGTAAGCAGTGGATCCTTGATGGCACGAAATCCTTGCTAATAGACGGAAGATATAGTGGCTCTACTCAATTCTGGGCATCGGTTAGAAAACGTGCTATTGAGCTACTTCAACGGAACGTTAGTCCAGGCACTGATTATGCGCTTACCGAAATAGTGCATTGTAAGTCTCATGCCGAAATCGGTGTAGAGCAATCACAGGAGCAATGTGTGAAAGCCTACTTGTTGAGAGTTTTAGAAATAGCAAGCGCAAAAGTGATTGTAGTTCTGGGAGCACGCGCAAGGCAAGTGATTCAAAGCCAATTCAATATCTCGATAGAAAATTCAATATCCAATTCCATTGAGATAGGGAATCGTGAAAGATTTTTTGCTTTTCTTCCCCATCCAAATGCTCGGAAACCTCGTTCTTTTGCCAAGTGTTTACAGGGTGATGAACTTGAAAAGTTACGCGCTTTCTTGCGGTAGCATCAAACCACGGTGAGAAATGCGCGCAGTCGAACAATCCCGTTGCACGCCGACCGTATCAAATTGGTCGGTGAATCCGAAAGGTTACTAGCGGCGGGTGAACGGGGTCGTTATCTTGCAAACGCTGTCTGACTTTGAAGATGATTCGGAAGCTCGATCGAGAGCTTGACCTACAGAAAATTGGTAGAATAAATAGATAAGCTCGATCGCGCACCCATGCAACAAGCTAGTAGATCGAATTTTTTCGCCAAACATCAAACTCGGCGATTTTGTCAGGAGTTGGGGATGGAGGTGCTTTTATAATTTAGGCAATAAAAAATAATATTTTGTTAAATTGTTAACAACACTCAAAAAAAGTGAACACCATGCTTAACCTCTCCCATAGCCGTCCCCTTAACCAATTTCAACAGGAAGCTCCTGAGTTGCTTCATCAGTTTGAAACAGATAAAACACCAATCGTAATCACCATTAATGGTAAAGCGGTTGCTGTGCTTCAGGATGCGGAAAGTTATGAAAAACTACTTAAGCGGTTAGAACTTCTTGAAACTATTGCAGGTATTCGTCAAAGCTTAGGGGAATTTGATCAAGGCGAAGGGGTTTCTATTCATCAAGCTTTTGAAGAGCTTCAAAAAAAATATGACCTACCGAGTTGAGATATCTCCTACTGCTATTCATGACATAGAAAATATATTTTTGTGGCTCAAGCTCAATGCTCCTGAAAAATCCTATCGTTGGGTTAGGGGCTGTTATGAAATAATGCTCAAACTGGAAAGCTTTCCTAGTCGTTGTCCCTTGGCATTAGAAAGTGAGTATTTGGATTTGGAAATACGTCAACTTTTATATGAGAAGAAATATCGTATTTTATTTAGTATCGTAGAAGATGAAAATACTAGAATGGTTAAAATTCACCGCGTTCGCCACAGTTCTCAACAGAGTCTTGATTCTTTAAAACAGCTTTTGGATAATGATGAAGAAGAGTAAAAATGTTCTTGTGTTGTGATTTCTGAGTTTAAGGGCGATCGGACATCGAAGACTTTGACCGATCGCCTTAGAGTTGCAATCTATGGATCGCGCAAGGTCGGAGAACGATCGCCTGATTCGGCGATTTTGTGAAAAGTTGGGGATTGAGGCGCCGTTTTAAGGAATGGGGGAGTGTTTTCAAAGATGGAAACTCAACTATACGAGAAATTCATTCAAAAGTTAATTATTTTAGGTCAACAAAAGGAATTTTCATTAACCTCTGCGATCGACAACTATTTAATGATGAATTATCGGCTTAAATTAGAACGAATCGATAAACTAAAAGCTTGGCTAGATGGGTTTAGACCATTCGATTCCACCCTCGTCGCCGAACTCAAAAAGCTCTATGATGTTCGCTTTACTTATAACTCAAATGCCATTGAGGGTAATACTTTAACCCAAAGTGAAACGGAATTAGTTTTAACGAAGGGAATTACTGTGGGCGGCAAAACCCTTGACGAACATTTAGAAGTTATTGGACATAAGGAGGCGATCGATTATATTGAAAATTTAGCCCAAAGGGATACGGAGATTAATGAATGGGAAATGAAGCAAATTCACAATCTGATTCTCCGCAAAATTAACCCGGAGGAAGCGGGTGGTTATCGCACTCTGGATGTGATGGCAGCAGGAACAAATTATCGTTATCCTGCCCATTATTTACTATCTCAATTAATGAGAGATTTTGCGATCTGGCTCAACTCGGAATCTGCTTTAAGGCTCCATCCAGTCGAATATGCAACGATCGCTCATTATCGTTTTGTTTCTATCCATCCTTTTCGCGATGGGAATGGTCGAAGCGCTAGATTATTAATGAATTTACTCTTAATCCGTGCAGGCTATCCGATCGTGGTGATTGACAACCAAATCCGCAATGATTATATTAATGCTTTAGCCTACGGGCAACAAAACCAAGATGATTTAAGCCAGCTTTTTGCATTGATTTTTGATGCTACGATTAGTTCGCTTGTGGAAGTTTTAAGATTATTGGTGACTGCAAGTAGCAGCAGGGGAAAGGGACAGGCTTTTTATCAGGAGATTACTGATTTTCTCGATCGATAATTAGGGTTTGCTGAATAAGCCGATCGCACTTGACGTGGCTTGGGTTAAGAACTGGTGCGATCGAGAGTAAAGTGCAAGATAAACAGGTAAAATAGATCAAAACCCGTGCATCACCACCTGCGATCGTGTACAAGAAAGCTGAGCTTGCTATCCTCCCAGCCTTAGACTTTGAACTAGCCAACGGCTCTAAATTGTCAGCGGACAACCGTTGGGTAAAAATGGCAGAAATAATCCCGTGGTCTGAATTTGAATCAGAATATGCGGCCAACTTCCCCACAGACTCATGGTGCACCAGCCAAATCCTTTCGGATGGCATTGGGGGCATTAATTATTAAAGAAAAATTGGGAATTAGCGATCGGGAAACAGTTGAACAAATCCGTGAAAACCCCTATCTGCAATACTTTATCGGTCAATCAAGCTACAGCAACGAACTACCATTTGACCCATCACTCTCCTGTTATTGGTTGGCGATCGATTATTCAGCAAACCCTATGTAGGTTGGGTTGAACGAAGTGAAACCCAACAAAGCCTCGAAAATGTTGGGTTTCGTGACTCAACCCAACCTACAATCTAATTAATTTAAAAAATATATGAAAAAAGTGATTCTAATTTTGGTTGTTTTTGCATTTTGCCTTTACGAAACTTTGACACAAACTCCATCCATAAATCGAGTTGAACCTACAAATTTGTATGTAGGTATGAAAAATCCTAATTTGCAGTTGCTGGCTCCATCCATAAATCGAGTTGAACCTACAAATTGGTATGTAGGTATGAAAAATCCTAATTTGCAGTTGCTGGTATATGGGCAATCTATTGGCGACTGCCAAGTAACAATACAATACAAAGGGGTTAAATTGCTGAAAACCAATACGGTAGAAAATCCGAATTATTTGTTTTTAGATTTAGGAATTGCACCAAATACAAAAGCGGGCATATTTAATGTCAATTTTACAAAAACGATTTATGTGCCAAAAGGCAAAAAGAAAAAATTGGTGGCTCAGGCCATAAATTTAACAATTCCTTATGAATTAAGGGCTAGAACTGCTCAGCCTCAACTGGTTACCTCGGCTGATTTGATTTATTTGATTATGCCAGATCGATTTGCAAATGGGGAGCCTGCCAATGATAAATTTGCCGAAATGGCCGACCCAGAAGCCAATAGAGCAAGCCCATATTTGAGGCATGGTGGTGATTTGCAGGGAGTTACGAAGCATTTGGATTATTTGAAAGATTTGGGTGTAACTACACTTTGGCTGAATCCTGTTCTAGAAAATAACCAACCACAAACGATGGAAGGTACTGCCATGCGGTCGGCATATCATGGTTATGGCTTTACGGATCATTACAATGTGGATAAGCGATTGGGCGGCAATAAGGCTTATTTGGAAATGATTCAAGCTGCTCATAGCCAGGGGATTAAGGTGATTCAAGACGCCGTTTATAACCATGTGGGCATAAATCATTGGTTTTTACGAGATATACCGATGAAAAGCTGGCTCAATCAATGGGAAAAATACACCAATACTTCTTATCGGGATGAGCCCGTTTATGACCCTTATGCCTCTAAAATTGATAAAAAAGAGATGCTTAATGGTTGGTTTATGCCATTTTTGCCAGATATGAATCAGAAAAATGAATATGTTTCCAATTATTTGATCCAACACGCACTTTGGACGGTGGAGTATTTCAATATCGATGGTTGGCGGGTGGATACCTACCAATATAATGAGCCTAGTTTTATGTTGAAATGCAATGAGGCGCTTTATGCCGAATATCCAAATATGTTTATTTCGGCTGAAAACGCTGTTGGAAATACGATTCCGCAGGTGTATTATTCTAAAAACAATTTGAAATTGCCTTATGTGGGCAATCAAACTTCGGCAAACGATTTTGTATTGGAATCGGCCATGTTGAGTGGCTTAAATGAGAAGTTTGATTGGGGTAAAGGCTTTAATAAAATATACTCTACATTGGCGCAAGATGTTGTTTATCAGGACCCTATGCGTAATATGATATTTTTGGATAACCATGATCATGATCGTTTTTACTCTGTAATGGGGGAGGATTTCAATAAATTCAAACAAGGAATTACGCTGCTTTTAACCACACGGGGTATTCCACAAATGTACTATGGTACTGAAAATCTTACAAAAAATTTCAAGAACCCATCAGATGCTGAAGTTCGGCAAGATTTTGTTGGTGGCTTCCCTGGTGATGCAATTAATAAGTTTTTGGAATCGGGCAGAAATGCTCAAGAAAATGAAGCTTTTAATTTTGTGCGAAAACTAGCCAATTACCGTAAAAATACACCCGCTTTACATTCTGGTACGCTGCTTCAATACCTACCAAAAGAGGGAATTTATGTATATTTTCGCAAAAATAATGACAAAACTATCATGATTTTACTCAACCAAAATACTGAAAATAAGAAAATTGATTTAACTCGATTTTCAGAGGGAATAGGTTCAAAATCAATAGGTTACGATATATTGACTGAACATTCATTCGACTTAAATTCGAGTTTAGAAATGCCAGGAATGGGTGAATTGGTGCTTGAGTTGAGAAAAATTTATTTTTAATTTTTTCAATAATTTAATATTTAAAATCATTCAACATTTAGCGGGACTTAAACAAATTTTAAGCCCAAACAAAGCCTAAACTGGCTTTATAAGCGGAGAATACGTCCCAATTTTGGTTCAACCATTTCACAAACCTAAAAGATAAGGTTTTGTCGATTAAATTTACGGCTATTTCTGGCTTTTTCTTGAATTCTGGGTCATCTTTTCCGGATGGTAATGAGTCGGCTTTTTTATATAATTCAATATCTAATGGACTCATTCATTATGTAAAAACTCCGTAGATTATCTACGGTGGGTAATTGGGAACGTTTACCAACAACTATACCAATCCTAAATGATTTGCTTCCATTAGACGCGAGCAAAATGCTTACACTGCAAGGATTCTGGTCTAAGTCGATTTTGCGAATGATTTAGGATTGCTATATCATGGCAACTCAACGGAACTGGGTTTGGCAATATGAGGTAATCCCCAACCCAATTTTTCGCGCAAAACGTGGAAAAACTCAGGAGGTTGCACCCGAACAAAACGGGCGCGGTATGGAGCTTTTTCTACTTGTACCCAATCCTCCGGCCGAACATAACATCCGCCGTTTCCGTCTACCACCATGACTAGACGGTTCGGACTCGCAGGCAAAATCTTCACAGGTTCTGTGTTGGAAAAAACCAGAGCTCGCGAAGCCATTGAATGCGGACAAAGAGGCACTAACTGCAACACCGGCACTCCGGGAATAATGACAGGCCCGCCGGCAGACAGGGCGTAGGCTGTCGATCCTGTGGGAGTCGAGATAATTATCCCATCGGCGGCAATGTCTACGGAAGCGTGTTGCCCGATCGCGATTTCAAAATGACACATACAAGTCAACGGTTCCCGATGCAGCACCATTTCATTCAAACACAGCGCTTCCCAGAGACAATCGGTGTCGCGAAACAACCGTACCGCTAGCATTGACCTTTCTTCTATTTCGTATTCTCCAGCCAGCACCTTCTCTAAGGCTTGTGGCAGCAAGTTAAGGTAAGTTTCGGTCAAAAAACCCATGTGACCAGTATTGACTGTCAGGAGTGGCACTCCGATGGGAGCGACTTGGCGAAATGCAGACAGCACAGTACCGTCGCCACCTAAAACCACTGCAAACTCCATGTCGCTGTCAAAACCGGGGGGGACGAGTTGATCGATCGGAGTATGACACATAGGGCGATCGGGACTAGAATAGCCCAAAATGCCCCCGGAACCAGAAACCGCACAGACATCCCAACCGATCGCAGTCAGTTGTTGTTTCAACTCTTCGGCGATGCGACAAGAAACAGGTTTGACATCGTTGTATATAATCCCAGCTTTCGGCACGATAAACTACCCCGCCCTACTATCGTCGAGGACAAAAACTACGTCTTTTTTATGTAATAGACATCGACCATATTTATTGTGGAACAGGCATCCTACCTGTTCAAGACTGGCTTTTCTGGAAATCTCTATTGTGGCGCATCTTGTTAGCGTCATGAAATTTTTATTTAATAATTAGATTTTGCAGTTTGTGGCGGCATCGAACCGCCACAAATTACCGACATTTCATCCCCAGACTAAGCAATTTGAGTCAGAGGAATGGACGATGGGCCGATTAAAATGTAAAAGGCATTTTTTGTTTGCCTCGTTTTTTAGTTTTAAGCTGCTCATACTCAATTTCCTTCAGCTTCTTGGTAATCAGACTAAAGTATTCTTCGAGATAAGATTCCAAAGTAGTAGTTTCTTTGGGATCTATACCGAAGACGCTATAAACTTCATCCATCGGAGCTTTCAAGGGTTTTCCGGCGGCCAAAACTTCTGAAAAAGCCAATCTGTCAGCTACGTTCCAACTCCACTGAAAGAAGCTAGCAAATTGACGAGTAGCCTTCAACAAAGCATCTGGGGTACGGGTGATTTTAGCTTGTTTGCCAGATAGTCGTTCACATAAGCGCACAATTTCTTCAGCATCCCAAGCGCGAGGGCCCACCAGAGGAAAGCTTTTTTTCTCTGTTTCGGGAACGGAAAGGGCTCGAACTGCAAATTTAGCAACATCCTGAGTGTTCATGTAGGCAAGGGCTGACGGCTTGTTGGGCAGCCAAACTCCCTGACTATCCAAAATCGGCATTGCATAGAGGCTTAGCAGTCCTTGCAAAAAGCCACAGGGTCTCAAGATTGTGTAATCTAGACCGGATTGTGCCAAAAACAGCTCGGTACAGTGCTTAATTTCGAGCAACGGGACTTGGGGATATTTCTCGGCATCGAGAAACGAAAAGAAGATGTAACGCTTGACGCCTGCTGCTACTGCTGCTTGAATCAGCGATACTTTTCCGTCCCAGTCTACTCTTTTGATGCTTACAGAATCGGCTGCGCTGGCTGTTGCTGCATCGATGATAGCTGTTACTCCTTCTAGTGCAGAAGTTAAGCTATCTGGCTGGCAAAGGTTGCCCGGTACAATTTCTGCGCCCCATTCTTTTAAAAATGCAGCTTTTCTGTAATTTCTGACTAAGCAACGCACCTGGTAGCCCTCGTCTAGGGCGCGGCGGGCTATTTGGCGGCCGAGAGTGCCGGTGGCACCTAAAATCAATAAAGTCATCTAGGGATTAATTATGAATCTTAAACTTTCAATAAGATGGTATCAGGTTTTTGTTAAGTTTGTTAAAAAAACTTAACAAAAACCTGAAAAGTTCTCATTTTGGGGGTTAGACATTGGGCAGATCGATCACTCCCTCTAGGGAGACGGCAGTGCCGTGTCCTTACCTCATACATTTGGGATATCCCTCTAGGGATACGGCAGTGCCGTCTCCCTACCTCATACATTTGGGGGTGTAACTGAAAAAAACTTATTCTTCGCCGCCTTGGAGTTTGAGCAGGAGGAAGCCTCCACCGATACCGACAAGAATTAGGGAAAAGGACAACAAGCCTGCATTGAGAATTTCAGGATTCATAATTTTAGGTGACTAATTGGACGATCGCATTAAATTAACTTGACACCTATCTTAATACAAAGCTGTCCTAGAAGGCGATGTGCTCTGGCTTTGTCAAAAGACATCTCCCATAATTATTGTGGAACAGGCATCCTACCTGTTTTTTTTAGAAGATGTCTAAAGTAACGGGTAGTTCACACCCAATTTCTTGATAATTTCGGGCAACCAGCTACAGGAATGCTAAAATCTCAGTGCTAAAACTGTTGTTAATTTCGGGAGAAAAATGTCTTGATGCTCGATCGAGGATTGAAACTAGCTGTAACTCTGGGAGATCCGGCGGGAATTGGCCCGGAAGTGATTCTTAAGGCTTTGGCTGATCCTGTTGAGGCTTCTGGGACGTGGACGATCGGCTCTCGGACAATTTTGCAGCAAACTTATGATAGGTTGCGATCGCTAGATCCATCGGTAGCTTTGGCAAATCTCGACACATTAAATATTATCGATGTCGAATCTGACAGCAAGTGGGGTGACATTATCCCTGGTGTTGGTAATGCAGCAAGTGGGGCTGCTAGCTTTGCTTATCTCGAAAGTGCGATCGATCGTACCCTGGCTGGTGAATTTTCGGCGATCGTGACTGGGCCGATTTCTAAAACTTGTTGGCAGACTGCTGGTTATAATTATCCTGGACAAACAGAGCTTCTGGCAGAAAAAGCGCGATCGAAACGCTTCGGAATGCTGTTTGCCGCCAAGTCTCCCCACAGCAACTGGATGCTGATAACTTTACTCGCTACCACACATATTCCTCTACGTCAAGTCCCCGATGCTTTGAATCCAGAGTTATTGACTGAAAAACTGGAATTGCTGATCGAGTGTTTGCGGGAAGATTTTGGTCTAGAAACACCGAGAATTGCCATTTCTGGCTTAAATCCCCACAGCGGGGAAAATGGGAAACTGGGAAATGAAGAACAAGACTGGATGATACCGTGGTTGGCAACTCAGCGCGATCGGTTTAGGCAAGTGCACTTAGAGGGGCCCGTGCCACCGGATACCCTGTGGGTTAAGCCGGGTAAAGCTTGGTACGGTTTGGCAGAACCAGCACACGACGCTTATTTGGCAATGTACCACGACCAAGGTTTGATTCCAGTAAAATTGATGGCCTTTGACAAAGCAGTTAACACGACAATTGGTTTGCCTTTTGTCCGCACATCCCCCGATCATGGCACTGCTTTTGATATTGTAGGTAGAGGGATTGCCGATGCTTCCAGCATGAAATCTGCATTGGAGCTGGCGAGGGAGTTGGCCAGGAGGAGATCTATAGTTAAATTAGGGCGATCGGCGAAATACTGAACGAAACTTGATCGTCAGCTCTCAATCCGTCTAATATCAAACTGAAGAGTTATTTTTCCTTGTATCGTAGGGCAAGCTAATAATTTTATTTCAATAGCTCAAGTCAAATCCGGGTGGCAAAGTATGACAAAATTCAATGTAAACTCAGGGGAAATGAAACAAGTAGAAATAGTTGAACCTGATGCCACAAATCCGGTAATTCCGAAAGCTGGTGAGCAACTTCAGGAATTAATGAATATGCTTGCCGAATTGCAGTTATTAAAATTAAAAAAAGAATCTAACAAGGTTGATTTAGGGTGCACAGAAATGTCTGAAAATAAAAATGAGGTTCAAGAAAATGGGCAAAATCAGCAGTTGTCTTTTTTGATAGAACCACCTGCTATTGTTCCCGAAATATTGACTGAAGAGCGAGAAATAGCCGTCACAAAAAAGATTGATGAGGAGCGAGTTTCATCTAGCAAAGTTCTGCTAAAAAAAGATGATCTGCCATCGGAAGAAGAATTAGAAAAGGCTGTGGATAAGTTTAAACGGTTGCAGCAATTACTATTTGAACGGGATTTACCGGAGTTTTATGATAATGTTTTGAGCGTAGAACAAAGATTGGCAAACTTTGAAAAGCTGATTCGTGATCCAGATGAGTTGCTCAAATTATTGACACCATTAATTCCTGAATTGCTGAATGGACAAGTTCGGGAGTTGAAGTCTGAGTTGAGAGAGGCGATCGCACCTGATGGTACTCCCAGAATTAATCAAAGCGAAATAGAAGCAAAAGTAGTTGATCTGCAAAATCAAATAGCTATTCTCTCTCAGCAGCGAAACCCGAATGCAGAAGAGTTAATCAAAGGGCTGATTCCGATAATTAACGATTTGCTCAACCGCAAACTAGAGGAGTCGAAGTTAGATGTAGACTCTACAATTGTACCGGCAGTCAATGAAGTAATTAACCACCAAAACGGACTAGAAGAAAAAGTCTTAAATATTGAAAATCAATTTGCTAACTTTCAGCAGCGTTTTCAGCACCAGCCGGAAGACATAGTTAAACAACTACTGCCGATAATTAGTGAGTCGCTGAATCGGAAAATTAGTGAGTTAAAATCTGAGCTGATTGATGCTGTGGCACCCTCGACGCAGGTAAGAATAGCTTGGGTAGAAGTCGAAGAAAAAGTATTAAATATCATCGAAGAGAGGCTGATAGGTCAACAGCCACAAATCCAGAAACCGGAAGAGATAATTTCGCGGGTGATGCCAGTAATCACGGAGTTACTGAACGGCAAAATAGAGGAATCTAAGTTAGAATTGGCAGCAGTTATCGAAGCTTTGATGCTAGGTAAAAGCCATCAAGAAGCAATTCAAGTGCAATTGCTAAATGTGGAAAATAAAGTTAATCTTGTTCAGAGAAAGCAGAATTCTCAGCCGGAAGAAATCATGGCAAGGCTGATGCCGTTAATGATTGAGTCGCTGAACCGGAAGATAGATGAGACAAAGTTAGAGGTGAGGGAGGCGATCGCACCAGCCATCACTGAAGCTTGGCAAAACAGTGGAATTGAAGCACGAATCCTCAGAAACGAACATGAAACTATCGAAGTTCAACAGCAAACTATAGCCGAGTTAGAAGGGTTGATGGCAAGGATTATGCCAGGGATCACCCAGATGCTGTCGGACAAAATCAGCGAAGCAAGGCTAGAGATCGAAAGTGCGATCGCGCCTGCTGTGGATGCCATTATTCAGAATAAAAGGATTGAAGAAAGACTGGGGAAAATTGAACAAAAAATTGTAGTCATCGAACACCGAATTTATGAATCGACCGACTTGTTTACAGATTTATTGAAACCTTTAATTGACGAACTTATGGTCAGTCATCATAAGCAATTGGAACAATCTGTAATCGAATCAATTTTACCTTTATTAGATGAAGTTGTCAATTATAATTATCAACTCAATGACAAGGTGGTGAATCTTGAACGCAAACTAAATGACGCTGAATGGGGTGGCAATGAGGAAGCATTAGTTGCCAAAATTAAAGGGATTTTCCTCGAAATGATGCTGGAAACTATTAACGAGTCAAAAGAAGCATTTACTGAAACAATAGCTCCGATCATCGATCAAGTAATTAATACCAAAACCAGGGAGAATAGACACTCGATGGGAGTAGCCATATCGCCGGCAATTCCTGTGGGAATCAGCCAAAGAATAACGGAATCGCCAGATGAGATTGCACAGGCTCTAGCACCGGAGATAGCCTCTGCTGTTAGACAACAGATTAATCTGAATCGAGAAGCAATGTCGGATGCACTTTACCCGATTATCGGTAGTACGATTTTGAAGTACATGGCTGAGACAATGCAGCAGATTAATGAAAAGCTGGAAAAAGCTGTCAGCGTTGAGGGAATTACCCGCAAATTGAAAGCTAGGTTACAGGGGATATCTGAAGCAGAATTGCTGATGAAAGAGACTACACCATGGACTGTTAAAGCTGTATTTTTAATTCAAAAAGACTCTGGCTTGGTAATTACAGCAGTGCAGCAGTCTGAGCAAGAACAGCTAGAATCAGAAATGGTGGCGGGGATGCTCACTGCTATTCGCTCTTTTGTGAATGACTGTATATCTCAGTCGGGAAATATTGCCGAAATTGATGCCATAGAATACGGGACATCTACGATTGTATTGGAAGTAGCAGGTTCCTGTTATCTAGCGGTAGTGATGCAAGGAGGAACTCGCCAATGGTTTAAGTACAAAATGCGAGCAATCTTCAAAAATCTTGTTCAAGAATACGGGGACAAAATCCAGTCATTTAATGGAGATCCAACAAGTATTCCTGTTGAAGTTAATTCGGAGTTGCGGAAACTAATCGATACGGAGGTAAAAGTTAAATCTAATAAACCTAAACCGTTATTAATACTCGGTTTAGCAACTTTGGGTTTAATTGTATTACCTTGGGGGATTCATCAATATCGCAGTGGAGTTGAACGCAGGTTAGAAACTGATACAAACTTAGCTTTACAGTCGGCTCCCGAATTATCGGTTTATCGACTCAACGCAGATGTGAAAGGTAAAGTCGCGCAGTTGTCGGGACGAGTACCGAATCAAAAATTGAGTTCTAGAGCTTCGCAAATCGCTCAAAAAGTTGTTCCACAATTAACAGTAGAAAATAAGATTATAGCTGTTGAAGTACCTCCTGATCCGGTGTTGGTTGATGCTGATGTCAAGCGGACTGGGTCTCTTTTGAATAAAGTAGAAGGTATTGACATTTTGGCTGGTTATGCTGGAGGGAAAGTGACAGTTACAGGTACTGCGAGCCGATCGACTGATGCTCAAAAAATAACTGAAGCGTTTGGAAAAATTCCTGGGGTGAAGTCTGTCACAAATACAGTGGGAATAGGAACTAAGCCGCTGTCAAAGGCAATCGAAATTCAGATTTACTTCGGTGTGGGTGGTGCTACTTTGCAGCCAAAGGATATTACGGAAAAGATTAATAAAGTCCAGGAATTTATGGCGGAAAATAAAGGGAAGAATTTGAGGATCGTTGGACATAGCGATTTTAAAAGCAATCCTGGGGAAAATCAAAGATTGGCATTGGAGAGGGCAAAAAATGTGAAGTTAGCTTTAGTAAATAAAGGGATAGATGGTGACAGGATGCAAGTTGCTTCTACTAAAAGTCGTCCCGAAGGTGTGGCGGAAAATCAACCACTTTGGCTGAGGAGAACAGTAACTTTTGAAGTGGTAAATTAAAATTGGAAATTAGATCAAATCCGGTAGCATCGGAATTATTAGTGGCCAAAATTAGGAGACGGCAGTGCCGTTTCCCTACCCCGATTATTTGTAGGGAAACGGCACTGCCGTGTCCTCGGTTGCTAACAGGTAGACTGTTTTTTTTAATTGCGATGATTGTTGTTATACCGAATTCGGGCTCCAGCCCATTGAAGTTTTTCTCTCAATGTGCCGTAATAGGAGTAGTTTTCTCGCAAAATGATAAATTTGGCTTCGCAGTCTGCCATCCGCACGTCTACGCGCTGTCCGGGCCAAATGGCAGTACCTAAAATGCCATCTGTCCAGAGTTTGGTGGTGAGTTCGTAATCTGCTAAGGGCCAAATGCTGACGACGGAACCGGGTGGTAAAACGACTGGGCGGCTGGATAAACTTAGGGGGCAAATGGGGGTAACTGCGATCGCGTTCATGCCTGGGTGTATAATCGGGCCGTTGGCAGATGCGGTGTAGCAAGTCGAACCGGTGGGAGTTGCGACAATTAAACCGTCGCCTTGATATTGATCGACTACTTCGCCGTCAACTTCCATTTCGAGAATACAACTCGGCATTCGATCGGCTGAAGCGGGTTTGATGCACATTTCATTGAGTGCTAAAAAGCGATCGCTTTCTGGTTCGAGATTAGTTCGATTTCCCTCGAAAATTGCTGCTTGTAACATCATCCGTTTTTGGATGGCATACTTATCTTCAGCAAGTCTGTCCCAAATTTCTTCTGTGTTTTGAAAGTCCTCGAAAGATTCTGTTAAAAAACCGAGGTTTCCACCGACATTTGCTGCCAAAATTGGGATGCCGTCAGCGGCTAAATTTCGCGCCGCAGCAAGGGCGGTGCCGTCGCCACCGAGCACCACGGCTAAGTCAATTGGGCTGGTACTAGAGGCTAAAAATACTGGATAGGGGTTATCTTTTGGGCCGCTGGGCCCCATCAAAACATGACACCCGCGACTTTCTAATTGTCGAGCACATTGTTCGGCCCAGCGTTGGCTGAAGGGATCTCTGGCTTTGTGGGCGATAATTACTTGTTTTAGTTGCACAGTTGATTTGGGTTTTCAGATTGAAGCAGTTTCCATTATCTTATCCGTCGATGCTTCGGGATTTGGGGCGGGGCCATGTAATACTGGTGTCGGCGGCGAGTAGACGAGAAATTGCGATCGCCCCAAATTGATTAAGATGGCTGGGGTCAAAAAAATAGTCGTTGCGGCTTGGCCACTGTTGCGATAAGTCGCGGAAAGCGAAGCCTTTTTGTCGTGAGAGTTGCTGCATTCGTTGTCGGAATTGCTGTTGGGCCGATCGGCGTGTACCATCTAGATAGTCGTCGGTGAGAGGCAAATCGACGAAAACCAATGGAATTTTACGACTTTTGACAAAGGCGATGACTGAATTGAAGGCTTGGGCTTGTTTTCCGCCGAGGTTGAAGTCTTCGTAGTCGCGATCGTACTGGCCAGAAACGTAAGCGCGATCGTTATAGTAGGTATTGGGATTGTAGCGGGTAGATAGAGACATAAATCCGTTAGAGTCGATCGCATCTGCTAAGTCGCTGACGGGCCTGATTGCCATCACAATAGTGTTAGCAACAGGCAAGATCTTTGTACCAATATTAGCAACAGGCAAGATGCCTGTTCCACAAGAGTTAAATTTGCTTGTGGGGTGGGCATCTTGCCCGCCCACATTAATATTAGCAACAGGTAAGATGCTTGCTTTCTGGAAACTACCACTGCGGCAAGGCTGCGGGAATCTATAACACTGAGGAATCACCGTGGCTTCATCTTCTGGTAGTTGGGGGCGAATACCTGCCGCTAACATTTGATTGCCTTCGGAAGCGATAATTGAATTGAAAGTGCGATCGACCCTACCGCTATTGAATGCCCGCACTCCATCAGCCCAGACAATCATTTGAGGCAAATGCTGTGGTTTTAATAGCCGTCGTAATTGAAAGTCAACCACTTGGGCAGTTGCGCCATTGACTGCAAAATTAAATATTGTTAACCCCGGATGGCCACTAGCAGCCAAAGATTGTTTTAGCTGTTTGGGATCAACACCTTGTAAGGCACGAGAACTGCCGACAATTAAAACATCTGGCGACCCGACCGTCGCCACGTAAGATAGGTAAAGTTCTAGTTGTTGGTTGAACAAATCGCTGCTAAAACTGACGGAAGTTTGACGATTAGTACCTGCTTGCTGTTGTGAATAAGTGAGATTTTTCATGTATTCCACCACTTTTTTCTCAGCAAAAGCCCGTTTAGGACTGCCGGGAGGAACGGCTTGCATCCAAGCTACGGCTTGCACCCACAGGGCTGCGACTTCGTCCCATTCTTGTTGTGAATTGGCTGATTGAGCCAAATTAGAGGCTTGGGTAGCAAAGCTAACTGCCTCCGTGAAGCCATCATTTTGGCTACAGGAGGGGACGTTGACAGGTTCTTTGGGGTTTTTGGAGTTTTCAGCGAGTAGAGCATCAGGAGGCTGTGCTATGGCTGCCGATGCGATCGCCCCGGAACTCGTTACAGTATTGGGTGGCTTAGTTGAAGAACATCCCAGAGTTACCGCTAATACAGCGGCTGTGGCGCAGGTACGTTTGAGGATGTTAATGCTGATGCTAATAATGTAAGGGGGAATCATAGACTTTCAGCGATCTATCGATTTTGAATTTTGGATTTTAGATTGTTAGATTCGTTAGCGTATTTCGGTGTGGGATTCAATGACTGCTTCGGCTTCCAGGGCGATCGATCGCAATTTATCCAGTATATCCTGACTTGCCGACTGCCACAACCCCCGCTGACGAGCTTCTAACAGTCTTTCCGCCATGTCTCGCAGCGCCCAAGGATTATTTTCCTGGATAAATGCGTGCACTTTATCATCAAAAATATAAGCCTCGGCGATTCCTTCATACATAAAATCTTCAACACAATTTGCCGTAGCATCATAAGCAAACAAAAAGTCAACAGTTGCCGCAATTTCAAACGCACCTTTGTAACCGTGGCGCATCGCCCCTTCAATCCATTTTGGATTCACAGCCCTGCTGCGATAAACCCGCGCAATTTCTTCTCGAAGTTGTCGCACTTTCGGATTCTCAGGAATTGAGTTATCTCCAAAATAAGTTGCAGGATTTTTGCCCTGCAAATTGCGAATGGCGGCAGTCATTCCACCTTGGAATTGATAGTAATCGTCGGAGTCGAGGATGTCGTGTTCGCGATTGTCTTGGTTTTGCAGAACTATTTGCATTTGGCCGAGGCGTTTTTCAAATGCTTCGGGTGCCGAACATCCCCATTCACTTTGTTTGACTTCCCCTACATCTCCCGCCAAATTCGAGGAAGTAGAGGAAGTATAGGCGTAACTGCTCCAATTAATGTAAGCTTTGGCTAAATCTGAATCATCTGTCCAGTTTTGAGCTTCAATGATGCCTTGAAGTCCTGCGCCGTAAGCACCCGGTTTGGAACCAAAGACGCGAAAGTGCGATCGCAATTCGGCCTCTTCCCGACTCAAACCAGTCGATTCCCAATCCTGAATTTCCTGTTTAACTTGTGCTGCTAAAGGATTGCTTTCTGCTGGTTCATCTAAATCTGCCACAGCTTTTACCGCCGAATCAAATAAGTCAATTAAATTGAAAAAAGCATCGCGGAAAAATCCCGAAATTCGCAAAGTAACATCAACGCGCGGCCGTCCTAAAACAGCAACTGGTAAGATTTCAAAATCGACAACCCGACGTGAAGGCCCATCCCAAATTGGTTGAACTCCGATCAATGCAAGCGCTTCTGCGATGTCATCTCCCCCCGTTCGCATGGTGGATGTTCCCCACACTGACAAGCCCAAAGTTTTCGGATATTCGCCATTTTCTTGAGTGTATCTTTCGATTAAAGTTTCGGCTGCAACTCGGCCAACTCTCCAGGCGGTTTCTGTGGGAATAGCGCGGATATCTACCGAGTAAAAATTACGTCCTGTGGGCAATACATCGGGTCGGCCGCGGGTGGGTGCCCCGGATGCGCCGCTGGCTATGTGTCGCCCATCTAAGCCGCGCAACAGGTTAGTAATTTCTTGGTTTGTTTGCAGGAGTGATGGTAAAAGATAGTTAGTTATCCAGTTTATTTCTGGTTGGGTTTTTTGTCCTATCTGAATGTTTTCAGTAGGCGGATTAACTGAGATATTTTCGATTAAGTTATCGACTAATTCTATGGCTTTTTCTTCGAGTTCTGCGGTTAAATCGCCTGCTGTGCGGTTTTGAATTATCGAGGTGGGATCGCAGGTTAATGGGTCGAAATCATAGCCTGAGTCTTCTGCTAGGGCACGGGTTAAGCCCGATCGCGCGTTGGTGGGATGGCGGGCGATCGCAATTATCAGATCTCTCAACTGTCGCCCTTCGGGGCACTGTCCAAAAATGTGCAATCCGTCGCGAATTTGAGACTCTTTGAGTTCGCAAAGATAGCCATCGGTGCGGGTGATAAATTCGGTAAATTCTGATTTATTTAGTTGGATGCCTAAGTCTTTATCTAAGTTTTCCTTGTTGGTGAGGGCGACAATGCGATCGCGAATCATCGGTAATCGAGACGGATCTAAGCTTTGGGCCTCGCAATATTCGTCGATTAAGGCTTCTAACTGCTGCAAAGGCCCGTAAAGTTCGGCGCGAGTCATCGGCGGGGTGAGGTGGTCGATGATCACGGCTTGCGATCGTCTTTTTGCCTGGGAACCTTCTCCCGGATCGTTGACAATAAACGGATAAAAATTCGGCATCGCGCCTAATGCGACTTCGGGATAACAATTGCTAGATAAGGCAACACTTTTACCAGGAAGCCATTCTAAATTGCCATGTTTTCCGGCATGAATTATTGCCTGACTTCCAAAGTTTTGTCGCAACCAATAATAGTAAGCTAGATAATTGTGAGTTGGTTCTAAATCTGGTGCGTGATAATTCAAACTAGGGTCAATTTCGTATCCCCGCGACGGTTGAATTCCCACAAACACATTGCCAAACTGAATCCCCGGAATCGGAAAGTAGGGACACGGCAATGCCGTGTCCCTACCTGAATCAGGAGACGGCAATGCCGTGTCCCTACCCGAATCAGGAGACGGCAATGCCGTCTCCTTACCTTGTTCTGGCAACCCCCATCTATTACAAATTCCATCCTGTACTTGCTGTGGCAAAGTAGCAAAATACTCTTGATATTCCGTCAAATCCAAATATTGATTTACAGCCCGCAATTCCCGTCCTTCCGGGTCATTTGTCACGCCAGAAGTCAACATTTCAATTAACTCATTCCCACTACTAGGAATATTCTCGACTTGATACCCAGCTTGCTGCAAAGCTTTCAAGATTTCCACACAGCTAGCGGGCGTATCTAAGCCGACACCGTTGGCCAATCGTGCGTTGCGAGTGGGATAATTTGCGAGAATTATTGCAATGCGTCTGTTGGCGGCGGGAGTTTGTTTGAGGTTTACCCAGTTTGTAGTTAAATCTGCTACAAATGAAATGCGATCGCCCGCAGCGACATAACCCACAACATCGGTTTCCAATTCGCTATTCCAAGTTTGGACAGCCTTAAAAGAAACCGCCCTCGTAATGATTTTGCCATCAACTTCTGGCAAAGCAACATTCATCGCCACATCGCGCGGCGAAAGTCCTTGCAATTCGCTTTCCCACTGTTCCAAACCGCCACCGCTGAATATTGCTTGCAATACTGGAACATCTAATAATTTTAAAGTGTTTTGTTCTGGTTCTGGACTGTCAAAACCAGAGATTGCAAAACTTGTAGTATTCAGCAATAACTGAATTTGTTCTGAGTCTTTGGGTTTAAAATATTCCAGTAATTCTACTTGTAAATCTGGTTCCCGCAAAGAAGACACAAACACGGGAACGGGGACTAAGTTTCGCTCTGACAAAGCTTGACAAAGTGCATCAATTGGTGCTATATTTCCTGATAAATAATGAGCGCGATAAAATAAGATTCCAACTTTGGGCTGGGTTGGTAAATTTAAGAAATCATCCGGGACTTGATTTTGTATTGTGCAGCAGGCATCTTGCCTGCTATCTGGTAATGGCAGGCAAGATGCCTGCCCCACAATAGTTTTCCAGTCATAAATTCCGACGCGAGAAACCGTTTGAGGTAGGGGTGGATTGTAAGCAGTTTTGAGACAAGTATCAGCGGCAAACTCTAGGGCATTAACAAAGTTTTGGACTCCGCCTTCTGTAAAATAGCGCCACAGTTGATTGACTGCTGACAGCGATACATTTGAATGACTAATTAAATCTGGATCGGGACTGTCATCACCGGGCATTACAATCAGTTTAGCCTTAGTTTTCTCCACCGTTTCGCGCAGAGTTTCCAAGCCGTAAGACCAGTAAGAACGACCTCCTAACAGCCGGATAATTATTACTTCGGCGTGTTCTAGGATTTCCTCGGCATAGGTATCAATGGTTAATTGTTGCTGCAATTGCAAGAGATTCACTGCGCGGAGTTTGGGGAATTCTGCTGGCAGTTTTGATGCAGCGGCTGCGAGAGTTTTAATATCTGTATCAGCCGCACTAATAAAGACTATTGGTGCGGGGGTTTGCTGAATGAAAATTACTCCTTCGGCTTGGGGGTTCCAGCCTCCCGGTGTTGCCGCTATTTTGTGCATTAATTTTTAGTTTATGTTAATGAATTCCCATGCTAACTGATTTGAGATCAATCGGTGTACGCTGCCCGTTGGGTGCGGAATGTGGAGTAGGAATTGGGGGTACACAAACAAAGTCCCAGCAGAGTGGGACTAAGATAGAAACAATATCATTCTGCTAAAGCACTTTAGACTTGATCCAAGCGGCGGGGAGACACTGCAATTTCTGAAAATTGGTAACGTAAGCCCGCTTCTGGAAAACATCGTAGTTATTCCGTTCGATCGCATTTAAGATCCTGCTATAGAGCATAGTAGCAGCCCAGACAGTCCAGCGGATATCGGGACTCAGCACTTTGATTCCCGGTTCGGCGCTAGTATATAGTTTGCGAGCTCGCTGAATTTGGAAACGCATCAATTCCCGCCAGCGATTGTCAATCACACCGTTGAACAAATCTTCTTCGGTATAGTTAAACAACGCCAAGTCTTCTAAGGGAATATAGATGCGCCCACGACGGGCATCTTCTCCGACATCGCGCAGAATATTAGTTAACTGCTTAGCAATACCGAGGGATATAGCCTCTTCTTTAGGAATTTGATTGCACCAGTGCCAATTCCAGTTAGTAGCGGGATTTGATTCATCCACACCCATCACAGACATCGACATCATCCCGACAGTACCGGCTACCCGATAACAATAAAGATTGAGCTCTTCAAAAGTTTCGTAGCGACTGCGATACAAGTCCATTTGCTGGCCCGCAATCATCTCTCGAAACGGTTGAATGTCGATCGGAAAGCGAGACAAAGTATCCACCAAAGCCACGTCGTAATCGTCGTGGGGGTGGCCAGCAAACACCGATTCTAGGCGTTTTTCCCACAGATTGAGGGTTTCAGGGGTCGTGGCCTCAGAACCAGGCCCGTCTACGAGTTCGTCGGTGCGGCGGCACCAGACGTAAATCGCCCAGATAGCCCGACGCTTGGCTTCGGGCATGAGTTGAGTGCCTAAATAAAAATTTTTGGCATAACTCGCTGTGACTTGGCGACAGAGTTCGTAGGATTCATCCAAAGAAGCCAGAGTTCTCATGCACTGGAGTTTTGACAGTTGCAGCATCCGAGAATAAGAAATTTAAAGATTAGAACTGATGTTCCCCCGTCTAGAAAACGGGAGATTCCTTTACGTCTTTATGAAAAATTCTTAATTTTTCATTTTATTGGGCGTTGAAATAGCCTGCGCTGTCAGCTTACCAGAAAGCACGGCACCTTCCATACTCGCCAGATAACGCTGCATCGTATAATCCCCCGTTAGGTAGAAATTACTAATCGGAGTTGTTTGTGAGGGACGGCACTTCTGGCGGCCAGGAGTGGCTTTGTAGACGGAACGAGGAGTTTTGACTACGTGATATTTCAGCACTTTAGCCGGTTCTGGGATTTGATCGGGAAAGAGTTTTTCTAACTCGACCATTGTAGCTGCGACGATTTCTTCGTCGGATTTGCCTATCCAGTCCTTTGCCGGTGCGAGTACCAGTTCCAGCATTGATTTATCTGGGTTGGCATATTCGCGGCAGGTGTTGCTCATGTCGGCGTAGACGCTCAACAAGGGCGATCGCGAGAACAGCAAGTGGTCAATGTCAGTTAATTTGCGATCGAACCACAAGTGTACATTGATCACGGGCACTCCCTCCAAACCTTCGAGCTGTTTGAAATAGTCCATTTCGCCCCAAGGTTTCGGCATCATCAGCTTCAGCGGGTCAACCGGCATCGCCGAAACGTAAATATCGGCTGTCAGAATTTCTGACTCTGCCCCTTTTACGCCCCGAATCTGGAACCCGCGCACCGTGTTGTCATCGTTCAGCAAAAACTCCCCAATGGGTGCATTCAGCCGGACTTCGCCACCCCGTTCAGTTATGTAGTCTACCATCGGCTGACACAACCTCTCTGTAGGGGGGCCGTCTAAAAAAGCCATTTTCGAGCCTTTTTTCTCTTGCAAGAAGCGGTTGAGGGCTGTCAGCAGAATGGTTGCAGATATTTCGTGGGGGTCAATAAAATTAAGCGCCTTCGACATGGCAATGAACACTTCTTTTTCGACTCTGGGGGGGACATTTTGCTTTTTCAGCCACTCGGAAAACGAGTATTTGTCCATTTCTTCGACGTATTTTTGACCTTGAAGTATCGCCGGAATCAAACCGATGCCGAAACTGATTTTTTCGGGCCAAGTGAGCATATCGTTGTTTCTGAGGATAGCCACCAGGCCATTAAACGGAGCCGGAATGTCGGGAAAGTCAAACCGCGAATAGGTTCCGGGAGTTTCTGGCTGATTAAAAATCATGGAATGTTCTTTCCATTGCAGCCTATCTTCAATGTCAAGTTCTTTGAATAATTGGAGCATATTTGGGTATGCACCGAAGAAGATATGAAGGCCGGTTTCATACCAGTCGCCATCAGCATCTTTCCAGGCGGCTACTTTGCCGCCGAGTACGTCTCGACTTTCGAGGACAATCGGGGTGTGGCCCGCGTCGGTAAGATATTTAGCGCAGGAAAGTCCTGCTAAGCCGGCTCCGGCGATCGCAACTCGCATTTAATACTACTTGGCCTCTATATTCGCTTCGATTTCATTATACTTTACAACTCGTTACAATATTTTGGGGAAATCTGTAGGGAAACGGCACTGCCGTGTCCTCCTCGCTTATCTTTTTTATTTGTAAAACATGACTTTTATTTCCCT
>JAYSVM010000121.1:0-4868 GCA_043718495.1 Oscillatoriales bacterium
GGTGTGGGTGCTTCCCGCGTCCGCGACTTGTTTGAACAAGCCAAAACCAACGCTCCTTGTATCGTATTCATCGATGAAATTGACGCAGTAGGCCGTCAACGTGGCGCTGGCATGGGTGGTGGTAACGATGAACGGGAACAAACCCTCAACCAGTTGTTGACTGAAATGGACGGTTTTGAGGGCAATACTGGCATCATTATTATTGCTGCTACGAACCGCCCTGATGTGCTGGATGCTGCGCTGCTGCGTCCAGGTCGTTTCGATCGCCAAGTAACAGTCGATCGCCCCGACTTCGGAGGCCGCCTCGAAATCCTCAACGTTCACGCCCGTGGCAAAATCTTGTCAAAAGATGTGGACTTGGAAAAAATCGCCCGTCGTACACCAGGTTTCACCGGTGCCGATTTGGCGAACTTGTTGAACGAATCGGCAATTTTGGCCGCCCGCCGCAACTTGACCGAAGTCTCGATGGATGAAGTCAATGATGCGATCGATCGCGTCCTCGCAGGCCCAGAAAAGAAAGACCGCGTGATGAGCGAAAAGCGCAAAACCTTAGTTGCTTACCACGAAGCCGGTCACGCCTTAGTCGGTGCGCTGATGCCCGATTATGACCCCGTGCAAAAAATTAGCATTATCCCCCGTGGGGCTGCTGGTGGTTTGACTTGGTTCACACCTAGCGAAGATCGGATGGATTCTGGCTTGTATTCTCGTTCTTACTTGCAAAATCAAATGGCCGTTGCTTTAGGCGGCCGCATTGCTGAAGAGATTGTCTTCGGTGAAGAAGAAGTGACAACAGGCGCTTCCAATGACTTGCAACAAGTAGCAAGAGTTGCGCGGCAAATGGTAACTCGCTTCGGAATGAGCGATGTCCTAGGCCCTGTAGCCCTCGGTCGCCAACAAGGGAATATGTTCATGGGTCGCGATATCATGGCTGAACGAGATTTCTCGGAAAAAACCGCTGCCGCGATCGACAATGAAGTCCGTTTGTTGGTAGAAGAAGCTTACCGACGCGCTAAAGATGTCCTAGTTGGTAATCGCCACGTCCTTAATGCTTTGGCAGAGATGCTAGTTGAAAAGGAAACTGTGGATTCCGATGAGTTGCAAAATTTGTTGGCCAATAGTGATGTCAAAATGGCGACTATCGCCTAATTGATTTTGGATTTAATCTAAAGTTTGAAATCGGTAATTGGGGTTATTCTGGAATTTTCTGGGATAGCCCCGATTTTTTTATCAAAGGAGTCGGGTCTAAAACCCCGTCCTTTTAGAACGGCTTTAATTTATTTCTAAAACTTCTGCCAATTCCAGTAATCGTAGTATACTGCAATAGTCGAGGTTAAACTCCTTTGCCATCGTGAAACGGGACATGAGACACACTTTTAGGCATAAACCGGGGGGCAAAGAGCGGCGAAAACTCTTTAAACAGCTAGAGGCTTAACACAGTCTCAAAACCAGAAAAACAAACTATTCTAGTCTTGTTAAGTAGGGTGGGGCACACCCAAACTCTAGGTCAGTATCCTAGTAAGCTTTTGGAGATAGACCCTCTGGGGTGGCTGCGAATCAGGCTCGTTAATTGGTGGAATTCCCACGGTTAAAAGGTTTGAGTATTGCCGAAAGGACGTAACACTTAAAGGTCAGTCGCTGAATTAAGAATCCCCTCGCCTTTAGGCAGGGGAGTGTCAAAGATATCATATTAATTTCGGTTACACCGGAATAACAAAGGACACGGCAATGCCGTGTCCCTACCCCAAAATAATCTTGTAGGGAAACGGCACTGCCGTCTCCTTATTTCCGGTGTAACCGGAAATGATGATATGATATCTCGCTACCCAAACCCCTCTCAAATAATATATAATCACCTGGAGATAGTAAATTCAGTTGATAGAGGTAAGTTAACGATGGAAGTAGCACTGCCTGATGTTTCTCAAAGCTTTCAAAAAACCAAAGGATTTTTGACGGAACAATTCGGAAAAGGACTTAATTATACTTCAGAAGAAATAGCACAAGCTAAATTTTCTCTCTCAGAAACTGGTGATAAGGCAAAAGAAGCTCTCACTCAAACTACTAATTCTGCCGTTAATTCTGTTAATCAAGCTACGAACAATGCTTTAGGTAATGTAGCGGAGACAACTAAAAAAGCAAGTAATTCTCTATCTGAAGTCGCAAATCAAGCAGTTACTCGTGTTAGTGAAACCACCAACAAAGCTGTTGATGCTGTTTCTCACTCTGCTATAACTGCTAAAGAAACTATTACTCAAACTACTAACTCTGCCGTCAATACTCTGAATCAAACTACTAGCCAAGCTGTAGACAGTGTAACTCAAGCAACAGAAAAGGCTAAGGCTTCATTACAAGATAGCCTTGACAAGGCTGAAAGTATTAGCGGTGCGGCTTCAGATGCCATTAAAAGCGCGATTTATACTACCGCCAAAGATTGGATGGATGCTCATCCTGTAATTTTATGGTGGGTGAGTCATCCGCTGATAGGGTTAGCGATGCTGCTGCTATCTATACTCATTATATTGGGTTTGTTCCAGGCTTTAGGTAGCTTTTTTACAGAAGGATGGTTATTTGTTTTGCAAAGCCCTGGAAAATTTATCCAAGGGGTTTTTAGTGTCGGATCTAAATCTGTAAGTAATCTCGGTGGAGTGAGTGTAAACTCATTGGTTTCAAAGAATCCGGGATTAAATAATAATTCAGGTTTGCAAGTGAGGGGAGTTGAATCAAACAGTTTGGGTTCTCAGGAACGACTTGCTAATATTTTGACTAGGTTAGAGGCAATTCGACAAGAGCAGAGTCAGCTTTTAGAAGAAGTGTCAGCTATTTTAGGCAAGTAATTGAATGAATCCAAAGCATTGCCGTCTTCCTACCCAAAATAATATTGTAAAGACACGGCATTTCCTTGGACTCTATCCTGACTGTGTCCATCCAGTCGCCCGATCGCACTCATGATAAATTAAATACATCCAGGCTTACCATCAAAGCCAGATAAATCAAGGCTTGTAGTCGATCGCCCAAAACGCCATGCCAGATTCCGAATTCTCCGATGATTTAAAGTGGACACCCGAAGCCAAAGCCAAACTGAAAAATATTCCCTACTTTGTCCGGGCAAAAGCTCGCGTCCGCATCGAGCATTTAGCCCGCGAAGCCGACACCGAAGTCGTTACAGTGGAATTGGTTGAGCAAGCTCGGATCGAATTTGGCCAATAAGTGATCGCAATGTACCATAAAGCTCTAAACTATGAATTGCCTTTCCTAATATTCACAGAGCTACTGAGTCACCCGTGCGGAAAATAGTTATTGCTGGCAACTGGAAAATGTACAAAACTAGGGCTGAATCCCTAGAGTTTCTTCAAGGATTCATGTCCTGTCTGACGGAAACCCCAGAGGAACGGGAAGTCGTGCTTTGCGTTCCCTTCACTTCCTTGGAACTCGTCTCAAAAAATCTGCACGGGGGGCTGGTGCGGCTCGGTGCTCAGAATGTTCACTGGCAAGAGTCTGGAGCCTATACCGGCGAAATTTCAGGGCCGATGCTGACAGAAGTTGGGGTTCGCTACGTCGTCATCGGACACAGCGAGCGTCGTCAATATTTTGGGGAAACTGACGAAACGGTGAATTTGCGCCTAAAAGCTGCTCAGAAGTACGGTTTAATTCCGATTTTGTGCGTGGGGGAAACCAAGCAGCAGCGCGATGCAGGGGAAACTGAAACTCATATTTTCTCTCAGTTAGCACAAGATTTGGTGGATGTTGATCAAACAAAGTTGGTGATTGCTTACGAGCCGATTTGGGCGATTGGAACCGGTGATACTTGCGAAACGAAGGAAGCTAACCGAGTGATTGGTTTGATTCGCAGTAAATTGACAAATCCTAACGTCCCAATTCAATACGGCGGTTCTGTTAAGCCAGAAAATATCGATGAAGTGATGGCTCAGCCGGAGATTGACGGGGTTTTGGTTGGTGGCGCTAGTTTGGAAGCTGCCAGTTTCTCGCGCATTGTCAATTATCAGTAACTGGTAAGTGGAACAAGGGCGGCGGGAAGGAAACGGCGATCGCCTACAATGGTGATGTGCCGTTCAGTGTTTGTCCGATCGGGAGAATTGACCTATGATTGCGATCGTTAAACTAAAACCTGCTTTAGAGAAGTTCCTAAAACTTCCTGAAACTGAACCTGCTTCAGAATTTATTGACGGAGAAATCCTTCAGAAGCCTATGCCACAAGGTGAACACAGCGTACTTCAAGGTGAACTCTGCAAGACGATCGATCGAGTAGCGCAAACTCAGAAAATTGCCAAGGCTTTTCCTGAATTGCGCTGCACTTTTGGCGGTAAGTCGATCGTACCAGATATAGCAGTATTCCGATGGGAAAGAATTCCTTTTTTGCCTTCGGGTAGAATTGCCAACATCTTTGAAATTAATCCAGACTGGTCGATCGAAATTTTATCCCCAAGTCAAAGTCAAACAAAAGTGCTGAGTAATTTACTCCACTGTTCGCGACATGGAACTGAGTTGGGGTGGTTATTGGACCCAGAAGAAGAGAGTATTTTGGCAGTATTTCCAGGACAAAAAGTAGAACTATATCAAGGTTCAGATATCTTACCAATAATTGATAAAATTGAATTAGAATTGACAGTTGATACTGTTTTTAGCTGGTTGAGTTTTGCTTAAATTACAGCAAATAGCAGGTTTATCAGAAAATTGGGTTGAAAACCCCGTCACTTCGGCTACGCTCAGCACAGCGCCTTATAGGACGGCTTTAATTCAAGTATATACGATGGGTCACTTTCAACTTCGGGAATACAAAGAAGTGTGACAAATCTGGCAATGAAGTAGATTTTTAGTTTAACCTAAAACCAAGTGAACAAAAAATAGGAGGT
>JAYSVM010000122.1:0-16037 GCA_043718495.1 Oscillatoriales bacterium
TCGGAGATTTTTCTCCTTGTTTCCGTGCGCCCCACGGTACGTTTCTGGATAATTAAGCCGTCCTAGAAGGACGGGGCTTTAGACCCAATTTTCTGGTAACCAACATCTACCCCTGCAACATACCGAACTGTTGACCCTTGGTTTTCGGTAATCACCAGTGGCCGGAGTTGTTCTTGAATGGCGATCGCCTCTTCAATTGTCTGCGGCCAAGGGTGTTGCTGTTGCATTTCGACCTCAATTAAACCGTTCTCATCTAAGTTTAACCTATGTTTTGTTATTTTTGACTGTTTATCGATCAAAAATTTGGCTTTAAAACTCTATCACTGCCTAAATAAGATTTACATTGCGTCAGTCCTGAAAAACGTTAAAGTAAGAAAAAACTCGGAAATTGCAAAGGTTTACTTCAAACTTTGGCTAATGAGAAATCGGGAGAACCAGTCAATTTCTAATTTAGGTGGAACGGGTGGTGTTGGCGATCGGAATAATGGGTCAGAATCACTGTGGCTGCGTGATCAAGCCTTGGCTGCGACTAGCAACGGTATTATCATTGCTGACGCCAGGGCCCCCGACTATCCCATAATTTATTGCAATCCAGCCTTTGAAAGGATTACAGGTAACAGTGCCGGCGAAATCTTGGGGCGCAACTTTCAGTTTTTGCACGGCCCAGATACCGATGGGGATACCGTAGCCAACCTCCGCGAAGCCTTGCATCAAGGTCTAGAATGCCAGGTCATTATCAAAAATTACCGCAAAGACGGGACTGCTTTTTGGAACAAGTTGTCCCTGTCTCCTCTGCGAGACGACGGGGGTAATTTGACTCACTTCGTAGGAGTTCAGTCGGACTTATCCAAAAGCATCGAAGTCCAGCAGGAATTGCAGCAAGCTAACGACCAACTGGAAACCATTTTGGAAGCAGTTCCAGGAACCGTATCTTGGGTGAGTTCCGATTTGCGCTATTTGGGCGTTAACCAGCACTTGGCCAAACTCCATGGTTTGCCACCGTCGGCTTTTGTTGGTCAAGATATCGGATTTTTGGGCGTGAGTTCGGATTTTTACTCTTTTGTGGGGGACTTTTTTGCCAGCAATGCTACAGAGGTGGTGAAGGAACTCTCCGCTAGGGTCAAAACTGGCGATGGCCAGTCGGCAGGACACTATTTGATTGTGGCTCAAAAGTACGATGGGGGCAAAGCAGCCTGTTTTGTAGGGATTGACATCACCGAGCGCAAGCGGGCAGAAGAGGCTCTGGTATTGACTCGCAAGGCGGTGGAAAGTTCGAGTGACGCGATCGGGATGGCTGATGTCTCCGGCACTCATATCTATCAAAATCAATCCTTTTCTCAACTATTTGAATACGAATCTGTAGCAGAATTCAGGAATGCAGGGGGGATATACGCCATTTTTGCTGACCCCGGAGTTGCAGAAGAGGTGCTAGAAGCGATCGCCCACGGTAATTCTTGGTGTGGCGAAGTTACCAACCGCACCAAAAGTGGTCTGATTGTGCAAGTGCTCCTACGGGCTGATGCGATTAAAGACCCAACTGGGACAATTGTTGGTCTGATCTACATGAATACTGACATTACCGATCGCAAGCGCACAGAACAAGAACTAAGGCAAAGTGAGAAGCGCTTTCGATCTCTGATTGAAAATGCCAGAGACATTATTGTCATTCTCGACGAGAAAGGCTTCTGCCGTTATGTCTCCCCTTCCCAAGAGCGGATTTTGGGCTACCCGACGGCGGAATTGCTGGGCCGGTCTGTATTTGAGCTGATTCACCCCGACGAATTGGCAATGGTCGGCCAAGTGTTTAAAGGAGTCATCCAAATGCCTAGAATTGGGCTGTCCCTTGCTGAATATCGAGTGTGGCATCAGGATGGTTTCTGGTGCGTTTTGGAAGCGGTGGCGACAAATTTGCTCTCGGAACCTTCGGTGCGGGGCATTGTGGTCAACTGCCACGACGTGACAGAGCGCAAAATGGCCGAAGATAAGTTACTACACGATGCTTTGCACGATGCGCTGACGGATTTGCCCAACCGGGCTTTGTTGACTGACAGGTTGGGGCAAGCTTTTGCCCGTGTCAAACGACATCCCAGCTATCAGTTTGCAGTGCTGTTTCTCGATTTGGACAGGTTTAAGGTGATTAACGACAGCCAGGGACACCGCACGGGCGATCGGCTGCTGGTGGCGATCGCCCGTCGTCTCTTGACTTGTTTACGTCCTGGTGATACCGCAGCCCGTTTGGGCGGAGACGAGTTTGTGATTTTACTGGAGGAAACTCAAGGTGTTGAGGATGCGATCGCCAGGGCCAAGGAAATTCAAAAGGCGATCGAACGACCGCTGAATTTAGACGGGAATAAAGTTTCAATTACTGCTAGCATTGGCATTGCCTTGAGTAGTGGCGAATATCAGTGGCCAGGAGATATCTTACGAGATGCTGATATTGCCATGTACCGCGCCAAATCCCTAGGCAAAGCTCGCTACGAAGTATTTACCAGTGCCATGCACACTCGCGCCGTAGCTTTGATGAACTTGGAACATGATTTGCGGCAGTCAGTAGAAGAACTGAATTTGAAATATTCGATGTTAGATTTGCGATTGGGGACAACGGTTGAAAACTCGCCTCTGTACGAAGCCGATCGTTCCTTAGATCATCCAAAATCTCAAAATTTTGCTTCTAAATTAGAATGTCCTTTTACTGTTTACTACCAGCCAATTGTTTCTTTGAAAACTGGCTTAGTTGCAGGATTTGAGGCACTGGTGCGCTGGCTGCACCCCGAACGTGGCTTGGTTTCTCCGACGGAATTCATTGCGATGGCGGAAGAAACAGGGTTAATTATGCCCTTGGGTTTATGGATTTTGAACGAAAGTTGCCGCCAAATTATCGAGTGGCAAAATTTGCAATTACCGAGGGCGGATTCGCCACTAACAATAGCTGTCAATCTCTCCGGGCGACAGTTTGAGCAACCCGATTCCATTGAGCAAATTAAGCAAGTTTTACAGGAAACTGGGGTGGATGCTCGTTGGTTAAAGTTGGAGATTACTGAGAGTATAGTTATGGAAGATGGGGAAGCCGCAGCACTGATGCTTTCGCAGTTGAGGGATTTGGGGATTGAGCTTTGTATTGACGATTTCGGAACAGGTTATTCTTCTTTAAGTTATTTACATAAATTCCCAATCAATACTTTGAAAATCGATCGCTCTTTTGTCAGCCGCATCGGAGAAACAGGTGAAAATATGGAAATCGTCAGGGCGATCGTCATGTTAGCTCGCAGTTTGGGGATGGAGGTGGTAGCAGAAGGTGTCGAAACCGCCATTCAACTCGCTCAATTACGGACGTTAGGCTGCGAGTACGGTCAGGGATACTTCTTCTCTAAACCTCTCGATAGTGAGGCTGCTACAGCCTTGTTAGTTCAACGTTTGCAATGGTAATGTTGTTGACAGTTGACGGTTGACGGTTGACAGTTGACTGTTGACTGTTGACTGTTGTTATTAGTTACCAATGCCCAATTCCCAATGCCCAATGCCCAATTCCCAATGCCCAATGCCCAATTCCCAATGCCCAATGCCCAATTCCCAATTCCCTAAATTCAACGCCCTAAATCGTGCATAGCATTAATTTCTTGAGCACATCTTTGAGTCAATGCTTCCAACTCCGATCGATCCGAAGAACTCGGCGCTTCAATCAAATTCCCAATTCGCACCGTCAATGGAACCGATCGCGGTAATCCCGAATCTTTCGATGCTATAGCATGAGTTCCCCACAAACTAACAGGTAATAGCGGTGCTTTCGCCTTAGCTGCGATTAGTGCAGCACCTAATTTTGGATCAGTAATTCTACCATCCACTGTTCTGGTTCCTTGCAAAAATACACCTGTCGCCCAGCCATTTTCCAAATATTGGATAGCCGATCGAATTGCACTGCGATCGGCACTTTCCCGTTTGACTGGATAAGCACCATAAAGTGTAATTGCCTGTTTCAAAATAGGCACTTTAAATAGCTCTTCCTTCGCCATAAAAGCCACTGGCCTCCTCATGGAACTAGATAAAATGGGTGGATCAAAATCGCTGGCGTGATTGCTGACTACTACCAGTGGCCCTGATGTTGGAACATTTTCAGCACCATAGATGCGGCCCCGAAAATAAAGGTGCAACATCGGGCTGACAATTGACCACTTGAATAAATAATAGAGAATTAAACTCTCGACTGGTTCGCGACTTTTACTCATAGAAAAACCTGAGATTTTAAATTACATCAAATATTACCGCTTTTGATATCGTTTCCGGTTGCATAGGAATGATATAGAGGACACGGCAGTGCCGTGTCCCTACCGCGATTAATTGTAGGGACACGGCACTGCCGTGTCCTGATTATCTGCCGTGTCCTGATTATCGCTAGAAATCCTTGACAAAGACTCAATTGTCGGCAAGCATCGCTTTTTGTCCATCAGGAGAAGTCGCGTAACCCAAGAAATCCTTAACTGCTTGAGTTGGAGGATTTTTGTAGGCATAATACAACTGTCGCTTATAAGGATAGTTACCAGCATCCGGTGTCGCCCCGGCTACAGGCAAAACCCGCACAGTTTTCTGATTGACTACTTGCGCGAAAGTCGCATAACCAATACCGTTATTTCCTAAAGCTTGCAGCATAGGAGTTGTGGCATCTCGATCGAGCGTAGTGATATTTGGCCCTGTACCAAAATTAGCGCCTTTGAGAATTTGTTCTTTAAATGTCTGGTGAGTACCACTAATTTCTGGTCGATTTATTACTTTAATCGGGCCCGCCTGGCCACCAACTTTCGACCAATCTTGAGTAGTTCCTTTGAAGATATCTTGAACTTGAGCCGAGGTTAAACCTCCTTTGAATGGGTTATTAGTGCCAACTACAAGGGCGATCGTATCTAGAGCCACAGGCACTGCTACCAAACCCTTAGCTTGCTCTTCCGGCTTCAAAGGTTGTGATATCGCTGCAATATCGGCTGTTCCCGCCACCAAATCCTTAATTCCGTTTGCAGAACCATTTGCTTTGGTCTCGACTGTAGTGCCAGAAAACTTCCCTTCAAAGCCCTTCTTAAGGTTGAGATTAATTGTCACCATGCTGGTGGAACCGTCAATTTTTACCGCCGTACCTGGAGGCACAGAAGGCGGAGGCGCAAAGGAACTAGCAGGTGGTGAAGATGCTTCGCTTGGGGGTACGCTGGGAAGAGGCGAAGATCCACCATCGGCTCCGGGTGCGGGTGTGGGTAAATTATTAGCATCTTGGGATGCTGGTTTATTCAGAAAAAAGAACGCGCCGCCACCGGCGAGTAAGAAAAATAACAGAATAAAAACTATTGGGGGTGGCCCGCTACTCTTAGCCATAAAATTCTCCTTAATTACAAAAAGTTAGTAAAGTTAGCTGGGAAGTTCTTTGTTGTCGGAGTCGTCTAACATTTCTAGCCTGCGATTAACTTCATCGTCTATGGTCATATTTTCTAATTCTGCTTGAAGTCTTTCTTGGGGGTTCTCAGATAGCTCTGCTAAAGCTTGCTGTTCGAGGTTATGCTTTTCGACGGCGTTTTTGGCTTGGTCAAATTGCGATCGGGCTGAATCAATACTCAAGTCGTTGTTGAGTTTGGCTATGTCTCGGAGGGCTTCGTTAATCTCGGCCATATCTTTCATATTTTGCATATCAGTTTTGTAGGCTTCCAGCTTTGTCCGCTCTCGATTCAGCTTGTCTTTGGAAGCGTTGACGTACTGTTCGGCTTGTTTTACTGTGTCTTCGTACTGTGGCAGGATTTTTTCTATCTGAATTACCTTGGACATGGCCAGGCGGGCTGCTTCTTCGTTGCCGTTGCGCTTTGCTGTAATTGCTTGGCGCTCTACGGTTTGCATTTCTCTAACTTTTTCTTCATATTTAGTTTTGGCGCGCTGATAGGCTGCAACTTGGGTAGATACGGCTGCTGCTAACTTTTGTACTGATTCTTGCATCGATCGCAAAGACTCTTCTGCCACCGCCACCGATATCTTACCACCGGATTCTACGGGGATTCCCCACATCCAGTTCCACGTGCCTACTATGGTTCTGCCTGCTTTTTCGCCCATCAACCAGTAAAGGACTTTTTTCATAAAAATATCAGATTAGCTTGGTTCTTACGCTTTAGTGTACACCAGGATTTGCCGTTAGCGCAGCCCTCGAAGAGGATCGCCTTTCTTGAGCGATCGACAATTAGATCTCCGACTTCTTCAATAAATCGGAGATCTGCCTATTTTGTTGTTTGAGGTTAAAGACAGATTAAGCTGGCAAATCTGCAAAACTACTGACATTTACCAATTCTAAATTTGGAGTTGTCCGTTTAATCAAACCTGTGAGCACTTTTCCTGGACCAATTTCCACAACGCGATCGATTCCCTGTTGTGGCAATTGCAGTGAAATTTCTCGCCACCGCACACCTTTGGTCATCTGATGAGTCAACCGCTGCTTTAAAGTAGCCGCACTTGTGGTAGCCGTCGGTTCAGAATTAGAGAGCACCAGCATTTTAGCATCTGAAAATCTAACAGATTTCAAAACTTGTTGAAACTCAGTCGCCACTGATGACATCAGGGGAGAGTGAAACGCGCCGGAAACATTCAATTTAACTGCACGTTTGACTTTGATTTTGGCAAGTAATTCTTCTACTGCTGTGGGCGTTCCAGAAATGACAACTTGTGCTTCGCTGTTATCGTTAGCCAATACCACGTCTCGGCTGTATTGAATTTGCAGTTCCAATTCCTGTCTGTCGAATCCAATCAAAGCTACCATTTGCCCGCCGGAGACATTATCCATGAGTTCAGCACGACGTTTAACTAAGCGCAATCCCGTTTCAAAATCAAAGACACTTGCTGCGTAAAGGGCAACATATTCTCCTAAACTGTGACCTGCAACGACTGCGGGGCGATCGAACTTTTCGCGTACTAAATCGACCAAAATACTTTCTACCACGTACAAGCAAGGCTGAGTGTAGAGAGTCCGAGAGAGTTTTGCTTCTTCTTGGCAAACTTCCGGGACAGACCAGCCTAAAATCTCTTTTGCTAGCTCAAATCTGGCTTTGGCTTGTGGCAAGTTTAATAAGTCTGCACCCATCCCGATCGCCTGGGAACCTTGTCCGGGAAATACCCATGCTGTTTTAGTCATTTTTCCGGTAATTTGCTAATTGGTAGTTGCTAATTGGTGATTGCAAAAATTATTTGTTTCTCGCTGATTAACTATCTATGCGCGACTTATAATCTTAACATATCAAATGCACTTTTTTCGAGATTTTCGATAATTTATTTGTGCTACTTGAATTAAATTAATCTTGGCTGAATTATTCAGCTTCCCCATTGAAAAATCACAGCCCCCCAACTCAAACCTGCACCAAAGCCAGCAGCAGCAATAGTATCTCCAGATTTAACTTTACCCTGACGGACGGCTTCATCCAAAGCCAGTGGAATCGAAGCTGCGGAAGTATTGCCATAATTTGCCAAATTACTGATGACTTTTTCCGGCGGAATATTTAGCCTTTGGGCCACGGCATCCAGAATTCGCTGATTAGCTTGGTGTAACAGCAGCCAATCAATTTTTTCGGCACTAATATTTGCCCGAAACATCGCTTTTTCTATAACTTCCGGGACTTTCCGCACGGCGAACCGATAAATTTCTTGACCATTCATGGTGATGGGTTGAAATGCACCTTGTCCGATACTCACACCATCAATTAATTCCTTTGACTCTCCTTTGTAAGCCAAGTTGAGAGAGGAATTTTGAGTGCCATCACTGCGAATTTCAAATCCCAAAAAGCGATCGGTTTCTGAAGCTTGTAAGACTACCGCCCCTGCCCCATCTCCAAATAAAATACAAGTACCTCGATCGGACCAATTCACCCAGCGAGACAAAATATCCGCCCCAATCAGCAACACATTTTGATAAACCCCTGTCCGAATAAACTGGGAGGCTGTCACCAAACCAAACACAAAACCCGAACAAGCTGCTGTCAAATCAAAAGCCACAGCCTTAGTCGCGCCCAAGCGATATTGAATTTGACCAGCAGTACCAAACAAATCATCAGGACTTGAGGTAGCCAAAATAATCAGATCGATATCAGTCGGCAAAATTTCGGCCATTGCGATCGCATTTTGAGCAGCCTCAGTAGCTAAATCGCACAAAGACGTGGAATGATTCGCCAGTTTGCGCGATCGAATTCCAGTCCGTGTCGCAATCCACTCATCAGACGTTTCCACTATCTGACTCAAACCATGATTATCCAGCGAAACCTGCGGTGTGCAAGAACCGCTACCCGTGATGGCAATACCGAACCCTGATTGCTGCAACATTCTTCTCCATTTATGAGCGATCGGTCTAGGAATTAAAAATTAAAGAATACAAATTAAAAAACTTTTTGCATCGGCTGAAATCACTTATTTTAGCAAAACAGCTTGTTTAATTTTATCTCTTTAACTTGACATTTTTAATTTTCAATTTCCCAGTAAGTCCTAATAACCTTTTAAGTCCTAACCTCTTGTTCTACAGCGCTTTCGCTTTGGCGATATTCCGATTGAATTCGCTCCAGAACATTGTTGTCAATCGCTCCCTTCGCCAAACGAACCGCATTGGCAATTGAAGCGGCTTGAGATGAACCATGGCTGATAATGCAAACCCCAGCCACACCCAACAGCAAACCACCACCGTGCTCAACATGGTCTACTCGCTGCTTAAATCCTTGCAAGCTTTTTTGCAGCATAGGATCATTGATTTGATGTTGAAGTCCTTTCACCAATTCTTCCTTAAGCACCTGGACTACGACTTCGCCCACCGCTTCGGCAAACTTCAACAAAACATTACCCACAAACCCGTCACACACAATCACGTCGAAGTTCCCAGACAGCACATCACGGCCTTCAGCATTCCCCACAAAAGGAATATGAGGGTTGTCCACCAATAATTGATGAGTACGAACTGCCGCATCGTTGCCTTTAGAAGCTTCTTCGCCAATATTGAGCAGACCGATTTTGGGTTCAGCGACACCCAGCACATACTGACTGTAAATTGTTCCCATCGCCGCGAACTGTTCCAAAAATTTGGGGCGACAGTCCACGTTAGCGCCGACATCGAGAATTAGTACAGCACGACCAGCTACCATTGTCGGCAAAACCGCACCGATCGCAGGACGGTCAATTCCCGGAAGTCGTCCCAATCTCAGCAAAGCCGCAGCCATCGCCGCGCCAGAGTGACCGGCGGAGACCACAGCATCAGCTTGCTGCTGTTTCACCAAATTCATCGCTACGTTAATCGAAGCTTTCGGCTTACGTTTGAGGGCACTCAAAGGTTCTTCGTGCATTTCCACCGTTCCTTCAGAAGCAACGATTTCAAGCTGACCTGCACAGACGCGGCCCAGGGCGTCTTGTTGTCGGAGCGAGTCTTCTATTTGCTGCGGGTCGCCCACTAGCAAAATCTCTACGCCTAATTCTGTTTGCGCCTTAAGCGCTCCAGCTACAATTTCGGCGGGGGCATGATCCCCACCCATAGCGTCTATTGCAATTCTTGCCCGTGTCGATCTCATTGGCCAATGTTTGAGAAACCTTCAAGATTTTACCAGGAATTGACCGCTATCCAGTTGACATCCTCACCGTTCGTCAACGCCACGGTGATTCCCAAACCTTTTTTCTGTTGAGAGTTTGCCACTTACCAAAAAACTGGGTCTAAAGCCCCGTTACTTCGACTCCGCTCAGCACGGCGCCTTATAGGACGGCTTTAATTCGAGTGTAAAGATTCTTGAAATAGTCGATTTATAGCAACACCTACTCGTAAACGTTATAGAATCACTCCATGATTGTATTAGAGTTCAAGTTAAAAGGCAAGCCACAGCAATACCGGGTCATAGATGAAATGATCCGCACAGCTCAGTTTGTCCGAAACAAAGCTCTCAGATACTGGATCGACAATCAAGCAGTTAAGTTAGTAGATCTCTACAAACAATGCGCCATCATGGCGAAAGAGTTTGAATGGGCAGGAAAACTTAACTCAATGGCACGTCAAGCTTCAGCGGAACGTGCCATTTTTGCTATTCAACGTTTCTTTTCTAATTGTAAATCTAAGAAGCCTGGGAAAAAGGGATATCCACAATTCAAAAAGCATACCCGTTCCGTAGAATACAAAACATCAGGATGGGCGCTTTCCACCGACAAAAGATGTCTAACATTCACGGATGGTTTTGCTGCTGGAACCTTCAGATTACTAGGTAGTCGAAATTTGCATTTCTATGCACCCAAGGAAATAAAGCGAGTCAGAGTAATTCGTCGAGCCGACGGTTACTACGCTCAATTCTGTATTAACGTAGAACGAACACAGGAATTAGTTCCTACGGTTCAAGCAATTGGCATAGATGTGGGGTTAAATCATTTCTATACCGATAGTACCGGAGAAACAGTTCCAAATCCTCGACATCTTCGCAAAAGTGAAAAAGCTTTGAAGCGGTTGCAGAAACGAGTTTCTCGAAAAAAGAAAGGTTCCAGTAATCGCAAGAAAGCCATCAATAACTTAGGCAGAAAACACTTGAAAGTTAGTAGGCAACGTAAAGACTTCGCCATCAAGACGGCGTTGTACGTGGTGAAATCTAGCGATTTTATAGCCTACGAAAACCTTCAAGTGAGAAATATGGTGAAGAACCATAAGCTTGCTAAATCAATTAGCGATGCAGCCTTGAATATTCTAGCGAAAGGACTGAAGGAAGCTGGCATTAATTTAAATACGGTGGGGCACACCGAAATTAACGCTTGGGGACAGACCGACCTCTACTCGTTGGTGGTGACATCAACGGGCAAGTTGACTGATTGATCCAAGAATCCCCACGCCTGAAGGCCCGGGAGTGTCAATTTATGATTTTTAACTGGAAATTGAAAAGCTAAATGTAATAGTGAATGTGACTTTAGGAGTGCAAAATGCTGGATTTATTGAGCTCTGGAATGATCTCTATGTGGCTGGATATGGCTGGGGCGCGCAGTGTGGGAGCAAATGCTGCATCGGTGCTGGCTTGGGAGGGAGGGATACCAGGGTTAGTAGTGGCGGTAGATTTGGCTGGTGGCGGGGCATCCGTGGCAAATCGCGATTTACCCACAGCCACAGCAGTGCGGGAATTTCTCAAGGATTTAAGGGCGAAAGGGCTGACTGAGGGAAATCAGGGAGTTTGGGTGCAGGAGGGAATGTTGCCTCTTGCCGGTCAGCAGGGAACAACGCTGATGCCTGGGGCTTCGCTGACTAAGATTGCGACTTCTCTGGCGTCGTTGGAAACTTGGGGCGCGAATTATCAGTTTGAAACGCGGTTGCGGGGGACGGGGCAGATTAGAAATGGGGTGTTGCAGGGGGATTTGGTGGTGAGTGGGGGGGGAGACCCGTTGTTTGTGTGGGAGGAGGCGATCGCAGTTGGTAATGCTCTCAATGACATGGGAATTCGTCGTGTGGCGGGCAATTTGGTTGTGACTGGCAATTTTCGGATGAATGATCAGTCTGATCCTGTGACTGCGGGGGAGTTGTTCCGGCAGGCTCTGGATGGTCGCAGTTGGCCGCGGGAGGTGCAGTCAATATATTCTAAAATGCCTAGGGGAATGAAACGGTCACAGGTTTCGGTGGTTGGTAGTACGGTTGCTGAGAAATTTGTGGGTTCTGGGCGTTTGTTGATGGTACGCCGATCGCTCCCTTTGGTTGAAATTCTCAAGCAGATGAACGTCCACAGCGATAATGACATTGCTCAGATGTTGGCTGACAATTTGGGCGGGGCGAAAATAGTGCAGCAACAAGCTACTTGGGCGGCGGGTGTGCCGGCGGCGGAACTTCAATTAGTTAATGGTTCGGGATTGGGGGTGGAAAATCAGATGTCTCCGAGGGCTGCTTGTGCGATGATGCAGGCGATCGGGCGTTATCTTCAAACTACTCCATTAACAGTTGCTGATTTGTTTCCGGTGTCTGGGCGCGATCGAGGGACTCTCGAACACCGCCACATTCCCCCCTACGCTGTGGTGAAAACAGGTACCTTGGACACCGTCATTGCCTTGGCTGGAGCGATACCAACGCGCGATCGGGGTTTAGTCTGGTTTGCAATTATTAATCGCGGTACCGATTGGGACTCTTTGAGAGCGCAACAGGATTTATTTTTGCAAAAATTAGTAAAAAAGTGGGGAACTCCATCGACTTTACCCCTGATAATTACGCCACATATTGACGGCACCAGACCAGCCCTGGGAGCTGCAAATCGCAGCGATATTTTGCTCGGAGGTTAACCGTTCGTTGTCAGTGGGCAGTAGGCAGATTAATGCCCGATGACCAATGCCCGATGCCCGATGACCAATGCCCGATGCCCAATTCTCAAAGCATAAAGTGTCATGTGTCCCTGTTGTATGTCACAATTGGTAGAGGACTATTCTGCAAGAAGATGATCAAACTGCGATTGAAGAGATACGGGAAAAAACGCGAAACAAGCTACCGGATTGTAGCGATGAACAGTTCTACCCGCCGCGACGGCCGCCCTCTAGAAGAGCTCGGCTTCTATAACCCCAGAAATAACGAAACGAGGCTGGATGTTCCAGCGATTGTCAAGCGCCTACAACAAGGCGCTCAGCCAACTGACACTGTGCGTGACATCCTGAGAAAAGCGAATGTATTTGAACAAGTCGGAGCCGGAGCCAACATTGAATCCAGCAACACAGCCTCCGTCAGCTAGTCCCAACTATGCTGGACTGGTGCAGTTTTTAATTGGCCCTTTTTTAGAGTCCCCAGGCTCTTTGCGGGTCGATTGTGAAATCCACCCGCGTCAATCGCGGGTCTGGGTTAGACTAGCTTTTGACGATCCAGACAAAGGACGGGTATACGGCAGGGGCGGACGCAATATTCAGGCAATTAGAACTACCCTGGAAGCGGTGGCGCAGACGGCGGGCCAGTCTGTCTACTTAGACATATATGATGGTGAAGCAGGTGAAATGCGCTCACCTGCACCAAGGGCTGATCGCCCCGAACGCAGTACGCGCGATCGAGGAGACTTCCGACCTCGAACTGTTGCACCTGCACCAACTCCATTACCTAACAGAGCTCCGAGAGAACAACCCCGCCGCACTAATACACCTACGTTTAGAACGAGCAGAAATACTCCCGGCTATTAACTGCTTAGTGGCGAAATGGTTTTAGATTTTAGATTGTCTGTGGGATTAGGTCAATCTAAAATCTAAAATCTAAAATCTAAAATCTAAAGTTGCCTGACTTGATAGAAAGGAGTTGTAGATAGATTTGATTTGTATCTCAAGCACCAAACTCATTTGGGAGCTAAACTTAAAAGACGTTTTAGATAGTAGGTAAAAGCTAGTATCTAAAACGTCTTTCTGTTTGTAAAATGTGACCAATCTAACTGTTAACTGTTAACTTTTAATTGCTTATTTGGAGGGAGCTTATGCTAGCATGACTGAAACACTAACAATAGAGTTGCCGAACCCTCAAAGCGCCATGTCGCTCGCCGGCCATCAAGAACAAAATCTGAAAATCATCTCTAAGCAAACCGGGGCAAACTTAGTCATGCGAGGCCAAGAATTGCTGATTTCAGGCACAAAAAACCAAGTAGAATTGTGTCATAAATTAGTGCGATCGCTCTCCGACTTCTGGAAAGCCGGCAAAACAATTACGGGAGTCGAAATCCAGACAGCGCGCCAAGCTCTGGATACCAACCGCCAAGAGGATTTGCAAGACTTGCAGCGAGACGTACTCGCCAAAACCCGACGCGGCGAAGAAATTCGAGCCAAAACCTTCAAACAGCGACAGTACGTCCAAGCAGTACGCACCCATGACCTAACTTTTTGCATCGGGCCAGCGGGTACTGGCAAAACTTTTCTAGCAGCTATTTTCGCCATCCAAGCCCTGTTAAGCAAGCAGTATGAAAAGCTGATTTTAACCAGGCCCGCCGTAGAAGCCGGGGAAAAATTAGGCTTTTTGCCGGGAGATTTGCAGCAAAAAGTCGATCCCTATTTACGCCCACTTTACGATGCCCTCCAAGAAATGATCGACCCCGAAAAAATGGCCGATTTAATGGAAAGAGGCTTGATTGAAGTAGCTCCTTTAGCTTATATGCGGGGACGCACTCTCAGTAATGCTTTCGTAATTTTGGACGAAGCTCAAAATACGACACCGGCTCAGATGAAAATGGTGTTGACTCGTCTCGGTTTCCGATCGAGAATGGTAGTAACGGGCGATATTACTCAAACAGATTTGCCAGCACACCAACAGTCGGGATTGTCAGTTGCTCAAAAAATTCTGGGTAACGTTGAGGGGATTGCTTTTTGCGAATTCACTCAAGCAGATGTGGTGCGACACCCGTTAGTACAGCGGATTGTAGCTGCTTACGAATTACACGAAAAGTAGTCATTAGTCATTAGTCATTAGTCATTAGTCATTAGTCATTAGTCATTGGTTAGTTGCGGTGCCCTGAGCGTAGTCGAAGGGTTATTGGTTATTGGTGCTAATTTCCAATGCCCAATGCCCAATGCCCAATTCCCAATGCCCAATTCCCCATGCCCAATTCCCAATTACCAATTCCCAAATTAAATTATGTCTAATCTGAAAGAATTCTTAGAAGCTTGTGAAAAATTGGGAACGCTCCGTTTGATTGTGACTAGCAGTGCGGCTGTACTGGAAGTTCGCGGTTCAATTCATAAGCTGTTTTATGCGGAATTGCCGAAGGGAAAATATGCAAATATGCACGCTGAAATATTTGAATTTCACCTAAATATGGACAAAATCAAACAGGTAAAATTCGAGACTGGAGAGGCTAAAAGAGGAAATTTTACTACTTATGCAATCCGTTTTCTGGATGAGCAGAACGAGCCTGCTTTGAGCGCATTTTTACAGTGGGGAAAACCGGGAGAATATGAGCCGGGACAGGTGGAAAATTGGCATGAATTGAAGGAAAAATACGGCGAGGTTTGGGAACCTGCACCTCTTGATTCGTTGGAATGAATGAACCGCAGAGGGCGCAGAGAACACAGAGAAGAGATAAAAAGAGACAAAAGTAGAAGGTTTGTTGTTTGAATGTAGTGTGATATGAGATTAATTTGGGGTTTTTGTCTGGTTTTGACGGTATTTCTGTGGAGTGGTGATGCGCTGGCTGGGGTTTTGGTCGATCGCATATCGAGTTTCCCAAATTGGGACAGCAAACCTCCTATCGCTGTAGCCAAGGGAGATTTGGTGTATCCAGACTGGATGGCTGGCAATTGGAATGTTGCCAGCACTTTGGTGGATTTAGCCGCGCCTCTAGCCCCAAATATTATCACTCCTGGGTTTGAGGGAAATCGACGCTATTTGCAGCAGCCAGTTTTATTTAAAGTGCGGTTTCAACCTGAGAAAAATACTGGTTTTATTTTAAATAATAGAAATAAACTAGCTCAGAAAATTGTGGCCGATCGCACTTTCAACGGTTTAAATATCGCCAAGGCTTATTTGGGCGATGGCGCTGTACTTTCGGTGAAAGTCGATCCAAGCAATCCCAACCGCCAAATTACTATTCTGAAAGGGGAAAAGCAACTGGTTTCAATTGTGACAGGCCGAGGAACTGAAACACCAAATCCTCGCGAGTTTGTCTCTACAGAGATTTCTCAACAGGTGTTTCGGGGAGAGTCTGATATTTATTTAAATGAGGTGGAAACAACCACGGCTTATCGAGTGCTTGGAGATCGGGAAAATACCGATTCTGCGAGTAAGAAAATTGAGGCAGATCAGGTGACAGCAATTTATTTGTCGCCGCAAGACCCGGATTATTTTGCTGCTGGGGGGCATCCTGTGGCTTTGTACCGATATCGCTTGGAGTTGATGCCAGCATAATCACCATACTTTTGCATTCCAATCCACCTAGACCATATATATAGCAAGCAATCTAACTATATATAACCCCAGCTTATCACCTTCATCAGTTCTACTGACGCCAAACCCCTTTACAAAGCTTAGTAGTAGGCGTAATAATAGAGACATCATCTGAACATTGACAACCAAATACAGCAATCATAAAACCATGACAACC
>JAYSVM010000123.1:0-15884 GCA_043718495.1 Oscillatoriales bacterium
GTAATTTTTACGATCGCCCTATTGGTATTCGGCCCGAAAAAATTACCAGAAATCGGTCGGAGTTTCGGGAAAGCACTTCGGGGATTTCAAGATGCCTCGCGGGATTTTGAGTCGGAGTTTACGCGGGAAGCCAAGCAATTAGAAGAAGCAGTCGCAACTAGCAGCAAGCCGGAAATCGAAAAACTCGCTGCTGCTACTCCCAAGGAAGACAGCACAGACAGTTAGATGAACAAGATTCAGAAGTCGGAAATACCCACAGAGTTAGTCATTCCTCAGCTAATAGTTGGCTTGGGAAATCCCGAACCAAAGTACGATCGCACCCGACACAACATCGGCTTTAATGCTGTCGATGCCCTAGCTCAATCTTGGCAGATTTCTTTGGGGGAAAATCGCAAATTTCAAGGGATATTTGGCGAAGGAAATCGTCCGCGTGGACAGAAAATTCGCTTGCTGAAACCGCTGACATACATGAATCTTTCGGGGCAATCAATTCGGGCGGCGACGGATTGGTACAAAATACCTGCGGAGTCGGTATTAGTAGTATACGACGATATGGATTTGCCGATCGGCAAAATCAGAATGCGGCTTGCCGGTTCCGCCGGCGGGCACAACGGCATGAAATCGGCAATTTCTCATTTGGGCACAGACAAATTTCCCCGCTTACGCATCGGCATCGGCAAACCTCAAACCGAAGCTGCTAAAAATGACAAAGATACCATTTCCTTCGTTTTAGGAAAATTTTCCTCAGATGAAAGTCAGTTATTAGAAAAAGTGCTTAAACTGGTTAGAGAAGCTGTGGAACTTAGCCTCCATCAGGGAGTAGAAAAATCCATGAGCCTTTACAATAGTCGCACGATCGCAGTTACAAACGCGGAAACAAAAGGGTGAGTTCGAGACGTTTACCTGAAACCATTGCATATGTCCGGGTTACTGGTCAATCTTGGCAAAAAGGCACGATTGAAGGTGAAGTAACTGCCGGGGGTTTTGAGTGGCAGTTTCAGTGGCGTTTCAGGGAAGAAAAAACCCTGATACTTGAGCCTTCTCAAGGCCGGGCTTTGATTCAGGAACCGCTGCATCGTTTTCTGGAAAAATGGGATTATCAGCTTGAACCTGGTGGAGATTATTCGTTTACGGTTCGGGCTGAGTTTTGATAATTTGGGAATTGGGAATTGGGAATGGGGAATTGGGAATTGGGAATTGGGCATTGGGAATTGGGAATTGGGCATTGGGAATTGGGCATTGGGCATTGGGTATTGGTGAATAACTAATAACTAATGACTAATAACTACGGACTAATTTTCGCATTCCCAAAGCCAATGTACCTAAAAATAATAGCCCGATCGCACCAGCCAGCGGATTCCCATTAACTCCCGTCACCCAATCCGGTACAGAGCCAGAATATCGGACTAACTTCCCGACATTAATCATATAATATCCCCAGACTATACCTGCATGAAAGCCGATCGGCAAACCAAGACGATTTTGGCTGATTCGCTTCCCCCCAACTAATATCAAACCCAGCAGCAACAACCCTGGAAACTGCGGCCAACTCCGCAGCATTGCTGCCACAGGTTTGATAAAATGGGATAGGGCAAACACAATGCTATTCGCCCACAAAGATACTCGATCTTTGTAGTCCCGTTGCAACTCATCCAGCAACCAACCACGGAATACCAACTCCTCCGCAAAACCCACTCCTAAAGCACTCAAAAGCCCTTCTGCGATGATTATTGGCAAATTATCAGAATTTTGCCATGAGACGAAACCGAAAAGCCCTTGCACCACAAATAAGCTGAAAGTGATCAAAAGCCCGATCGCCAATCCGACTAAAAACTCAAAACCATTCTGTCTAGTATTTATCAAACCATAGCTTTTTAGCACTTGGTTTTCTCCATAAACCTTTTTTCCCCACAGTCGCACCAAGAATAGAAACTCTGTAAACAACAGCGCCATTGTGAGAATAGTTGCCAGGTTGCTATCTTTAACTAACAAGTAAATTGGTACTGCTAATGGCAACCAGATTGATAGTAAAATCAATAGAAAAATTGGTATTCGCAAAAAGAATGGATAACTGGCTATTTTGATAAATTTAGTCATTGTTTGTAAATTACTTACCAAAATCATGGACAAGGTAATGTTATTTTTTCACTAAAAATACACAAATGTTCTATGACATCTGTAGGGACACAGCACTGCTGTGTCCTTGCTAAGGATACACAAATGTTCTATGACATCTGTAGGGACACAGCACTGCTGTGTCCTTGCCCGGATGAGGACACGGCAATGCCGTTTCCCTACCAGCAATGCCGTTTCCCTACCTCTAATGTACAAAGCAGACGCAGAAAGCTAGAATAGCATTGTATCGATCGCAACTTTAAATAAAACAAAACTATAAAATAAGGGAACAATGACTGAAGCCTCCGATTTCTCCAATGTCGATCGCGAATTAGACAATACAATTCTCAGCTTTTCAGACATTCAAGCAGAACTAAACCTGCGCCACGCTAAAGATGCTTTACGAGATATAGTCCAAAATCTCGACTTGACTCCCAGCGAGCGAACTGGACTAGAACCGGAAATTGGCGGCTTGGAGAAAATGCTCGACAAGCTAGAACGTGCTTGCGTCCAAATCGCTGTATTTGGCATGGTGGGAAGGGGCAAATCTTCGGTTTTGAACGCCCTGCTTGGTCAAAATGTGTTTGAAACTGGCCCGACTCACGGGGTGACTCGCACTACAACTATTGGAGAGTGGGATGTCGGTGAGGGAGTTGATGGGGATTTAGGCGATCGCTTTTCGCCGATTATTTACCGTTTATCGCAAGTTGAATTAATCGATACTCCGGGAATAGATGAAGTTGACGGCGAAACTCGCGAAATTCTGGCGCGTCGCATTGCTAAACAAGCGGATTTGATTTTGTTTGTGGTGGCTGGCGACATTACGAAGGTGGAATATGAAGCACTTTCGCAATTGCGAGAAGCCGGAAAACCGATGTTATTAGTATTTAATAAAATTGACCAATATCCCGATGCAGACAGATTGGCAATTTATCACAAAATTCGGGACGATCGTGTGAGAGAATTGTTATCTCCTGATGAAATTGTGATGTCAGCGGCTTCACCTTTAACTGCGAGTGCAGTGCGCCGTCCTGATGGCAGTATGGGAGTAGAAATGACTCGCGGTTTGCCACAAGTTGAGGATTTAAAATTAAAAATTTTGGAAGTTTTAGACCGGGAAGGTAAGTCTTTGGTGGCACTGAATACGATGCTCTGTACGGGGGATATTAACGAGCAGTTGGTGCAGAGAAAAATGGAAATTCGAGATGATGCGGCTAATCGGATTATCTGGAATGGAGTGATGACGAAAGCAGTGGCGATCGCACTTAATCCAATTACGGTAATTGATATCCTCAGCGGTGCGGTAATTGATGTGGTGATGATCTTGACTCTATCTAAAGTTTACGGGATTGCGATGACGGAAGCGGGCGCTGTACAATTGTTGCAAAAAATTGCCCTCAGTATGGGGGGAATTACTGCGGGCGAATTGGTAGCGAATTTTGGTTTGAGTTCCTTGAAAGGCTTGTTGGGTTTGGCGACACCGGCGACGGGTGGTTTGGCTTTGGGGCCGTATTTGTCTGTTGCTGTGACACAAGCTGCGATCGGGGGAGTTTCTTGCTACGGAATCGGTCAAGTTACTAAGGCTTATTTGGCTAACGGCGCGTCTTGGGGAGATGATGGCCCGAAGGCTGTTGTGAGCAAGATTTTGTCTTCTTTGGATGAGGATTCTATTTTAAATCGGATTAAGGATGAATTGCGCGCTAAGTTGAATTTGGGAAGTGTGGAAAAACAACAATCTTAGTAGTCAGTAGTCATTATTCAGAATTACTAAATGTGTGGTTTGATATGATTTGTGCTTACAATATAGTTAAACTTGGAAAAATGCAGGCTTCAACGATGAGTCAATCTCTTCAAACCCAAATAGTGAAAATTGACAATTCTCAGGGAATTCGCATTCCCAGATCGTTGTTAGAGCAAATTGGTATTAGCGAAGCAGTAGAAATCGAAGTTCAGGGCGATCAGATCGTCATTCGTGCAGCCCAGAAACCGGATGCCGGATGGGAAGAAGCGTTCGCAATTCGTGCAGCCCAGAAACCGGGTGCCGGCTGGTTTGTCATTTCTGGAACTCTAAAACCGCGTGCCGGCTGGGAGGAAGCGTTCGCAAAAATGGCAGATCAACATGATGATGTCCTGCTTGATGATGTCACTAATACGGAGTGGGAGGAGCTTGAGTGGCAATGGTAATCAAACGTCCTGGATCAAATTCGGACTGTTGACAAAAATCGATTAGTTAAATATCTCGGTCAAATCAGCGTTGATGAACAAAAAGCCGTTTTAGATAGTTTGGTACAGATGTTTGCTGAATAATATTAAATAGGGCAGGTGTAATACCTACCCACAATAGCTATTAGATAAATCTATTTATTTTCTCCTACTAATCGTTGCACTTCCGATGTCGATAAATTCATCATTTGTGCAACTTGCTCTAACTTCATTCCCGATTTTAACAGTTGAGAAATGAGCGATCGCAAGCTTAACTCGGTCGCCAACCTTGTTTGTTGTTCCGCCAATCGCGCTTTTTCCGATTGTTGAAAAGCTGATTCGGCAGCCAGCCGTGCTGAATGTTCGGCCAGCCGTGCTGAATGTTCGTCCAGCCGTGCTTCTTCAGATTGTTGGTAAGTCTTCAGAAATTCCCCTGTCTGAGGATTTCTCAACCTCAATTCTCCAGAGATAATGTGCAATTCCAGCCCCAATACTTCACTGTATAGCCACAGCGTATCGAAGGCGATATTATTGGCCGGAATCGACTCATATCGGTTGTTGACTAAACGCACTCCTTGCAGTATCGGATTCAGATAATTCCCAGACGGATCGTACTGAAAGTATTCCTTTACTCCCAAACTTCGATAGGTTTCTGGTTTGGTGTCTTGGTCTACATCTTGAGTTGTTTCCGAGGTTATTTCTAAAACAAACTGCGGGGCTATCCCTGCTTCTTTCCATATTTTGTAGTTATCTCTTTGGCGTTTTTTGACTCCCAATACTACATAAATATCGGGAGCAACTACTGCTGATTTGTTGCCTTCTTCATAATAAACGAAGGAATTTGCTGACACGTAGACATCCCATCGCTTGTGAAAGTGCAATTTCAGGGCTTCCACGCCGTAAGTCATGTAATCGCGCGTGATATCACTTTCAGCCATCGGTTCTCCATCGCTGCTGGGATATTCTATTTCTTCTTGTTCGATTTGAGTTAAAACTGTCACAGTTTAATTCTCCTCAGTTATTCTCAACTTCATTCTATCAAATGAATATAAAAATGGCGTTTGTTAAGTACAAACGCCATTTTTAAAGTTATGAACGCGGTGTTTTATCTTGTTTAAAAGCCGCTAACCATTCCCGAATTTGCTCGGACGCAATGTCGCGCCCGCCCAAACCAAAAGCCAGAGCAATCCCAACTGCGATCGCACCTAGCAACAGCCCAAAGGCTAAATTCACAATATCGCTACCAATACCCATCTGTTGCAGCGCCAAGGCTAAAACAAAGGCTATAATCGCGATCCGAGCCGCTTGGCCCAACAACCGGGCTTGGCGAGTTCCTGAACTGGCAATCAAACTAAACGCTAGATTTGCCAAATACAAGCCGATCGCAAATACGATCAAACCAGACAGCACCTTACCTGCAACCACGACAATACCGCTGACAATCGCCGTCAATGCCGGAATTCGCAGCACGTCGGTAGCAGCCACCACAGCAAACAGGATAATACCCACTTGCACCACAATGCCCACAAACTCCGAAGGCGTGCGAGCAGGAATTCCTGGTTCCGACTGAAGTACCGTTGCATCGGTATCTAGCCGGTTTTGTGCGATCGACAGTGATGGTTTCGGCGACACTCCCAACCAAGAAAAGACATTATTAAAGCCAATTCCCGTCAGGATATTAGTCACCAAATCGCCAATCCAGCGTCCCAAAATGTAAGCAACCACTAAAATTAGCGCTGCCGTAAAAATATTGGGAATCGCGCCCAAAACGGTGTTGAGCATCGCGATAGCCGGCTGCGAAATCGCCTGAATATCTAAAGCATTCAGAGCCGCAATCGCCGTTGGAATCAAAATCAAAACATAGACAATCGTACCGACAATCCACGACAGCGATTGTCCGCCCGAAGTCCGCGAAATCCCGAACCGAGCGCCCAAACTGTCTGCCCCAGCAGCAGTCAGCAGATTTGTGACAATCCGTCGCACCACCATAGCCAGCAGCCAGCCCACAAACCCGATCAGCACAGCTTCCAGAATTTTCGGAATTGCCGCCAGAATTTGGTTGAGCAAATTGTTGACTGGCAGTAGAGCCTGCTGCAATTCCAGCGAGTCAAGAATCAACGGCAAAAACAGCAGAAAAATGAACCAGTAGAGCGCATTCGCCACAGTATCGCTCAGTAGCAAAGGGCGCTCGTTGGGCGCAGTACCCACTTCCTGATTCAACCGCTCGTCTACACTAAAAGTCCGCATCACCCGCGATACGGCTAATTTGGCGACTGTCGCCAACACCCAAGCAATCCCCAACCAAATTAGCGCCCCGCCTAACTTCGGCAAGAAACCAGTAATTTGATTGAGAAAAGTATTGAGCGGTTGCGAGACAGCCGTTAGATTGAGCTGGTTGAAAAAGGCTACCAGGAAAAAGATAAAGATAATCCAGAACACGGCTGCGGAAATCCACTTTTCCACTTGCGGGGAATCTTCTCCTTCGGGGCGGCCTGTTACCCAAGCAGCCAGACGGTTGTCGATGGTAGTTTTCTTGAGCAATCCCCCGACTACTGATGAGACTAGGGTGGCGACTATCAATCCAATTAGCAGGATGCCTACTGCCCAGATGAGATTTCCAATGTTGGAATTTTGAAATAGATTGTTAATTCCGCGCTCGGCTTCTGTCAGCGGATTCAGAGCGGGTTGGGCCTGTGCCAAAATGCGTAGCGTAGCGGGGCGTAAGCCATCGGACACAACCGCTATCCGGGCCCATGTCGGTTGAGTTATTTCTTGCCACATTTCATTCATTTTTTTCTTGGGTTAACGTCAAATTTGACAGGGAAAAGAAGAAACTGTAACAATACGCTTCTAGCTTGCAGGTTTCTATGTCAATTCGTCAAGTTTTCGAGCAATCAATTGAAATTCGCGCTGCTGCTACCCTAGTGGAGCGCTGTATCACCGATCGCACTTTGATGCACAAGTGGCTGAATCCAGTGCTGCGCTGCGAGCCTGTAGGTGAGTGGGATACTGCTGTCGGAAGTCGTAGCCTGTTTGTCATACAAATTCCGGTTTTGCAACCCACTTTAGAGAGCGTGGTCTTAGAGCGAGAACCTGGTTTAATTGTTTGGGGGTTTGACGGATTTTTCAAAGGGTGCGATCGTTGGGAATGTCAACCACAAATTCAAGGAACGCTGTTGATCAATCGCTTTGAATTTGAGATTCCTAATCCATTAATTCGATATGGTTTTAATCGCTTTGCAGCCCCTTGGACACAGAAAGATATGAAAGACCAGCTCCGTCGCCTCAAACGAGTAGCCGAGCAATTATAACTGAAGGAAGAAGGTTCGGCAACGGATTTTGTAACGGATTTAACGGATGTTGGACAACGGATTTCGTAGCGGATTCAACGGATTTAATGAAGAGGGAAGAGGGAAAAAAGACCTTCGAGACTTCTAAAGTTATATACTTCTACGCTCAGTGTCCAATTCCCTATGCCCTATTCCCGATTCTCAATGCCCGATGCCCTATTCCCGATGCCCCATGCCCAATTACTTGGGATTTCCTGATGAATTGGGCTGACAAATCATTTGTTTTGCCGAATTAACGGCTTGACCTGCTGTACTTTGCAAGCCAGGGGAATTCTGATACATAGCTTGCAAATCTTGCACATCTTTGATCACTCGCTGATAGACAACCATCGCTTGATTACCGTCAATTTCTAAAGCCGGAGGGCTATAATTTTGCATTACTTCGATCAGTGATATCTTGCTGTCTTTGGAAGCTGCGATTAAAGCATCCCGCAGTGCTGGTGCGCTTTGATCACGAGTTGCTGGTGCATAGGCAACCTCGCCCAGTTGTTTGAAAACAATTTCTCCGAAGTAAGTATTTGCCAGTCGCGCAACTAATTGAGCATCTAGAGCTACTTCTCGCGTTAATATCTCGCGCACTGAATCTGGAGTTTGTTTGGCAAGACTCAGAACGCTTTGCAGTTGAGGTGATGGTTTGCCTGTTTGTGCAAAGCTTTGCAAATCGGCGATCGGTAAAGTTACGTCAACAGCGCCGTATTTTACTGTGACTTTTTCTAATGCCAAAGCTTTGCCACTGCTCAGGAATACTGCACTTGTTCCCAACAAAATTGCCAAACCTAATGATAAAGACTTTGACATTTTTTTGGCTAAATGGGCTGACTGCTGGGGCATTCCATCGAGATCATCTGATTGAAACTGAAAGTTCATGGTTTTTTGCCTTTTTACGTCAAAACACTTTTTTGAGCGATCGTCTCTATGCGTGTAAGTTGGCTGTAAATCTCGAAAATGGGCTTTCGAGTTTCCCAAATGACCAATTATTTTACTATTATGTCGAGCAACTTTAACCTATCAAAAGATAGGTGTCAATTTTCCATCTATGTGTTAATTTTTTTTACATCCCATCAAGCCGATCGAGCAATTGGCGAATTCTAGCAGCATCAGGAGCATTCGGAGCATTTCTCAGGTATACTTCCAAATCGTGGCGCGCTTCTGCCAAACGGCCCAGTTGATAATACAGGATTCCGCGATCGCGCTGTTCACCCAGTGCACCTGGAAACAGCAGCAAAATCCGTTCGATTGCCCTCAGCACCCTCACAGGATCTGCCTGTTGCAAATAAATCGCCTTCAGGTTTCCCAGCATTCGCGCCAACAATTGCCTGGGACTGACTGGGGCGAGAAATGCGGGCTGCAACTTCATCACTTGACCATAAATTTGAGAAATTCGATCTTGACAATCTTCAGTAAATAATATTTCGCCGCCGTTAAACGCATCAACAAAAATAGCAGCATCTGCAAAATCTGGCTTAATTAAAAAATGTCCAGGCATCCCAATTCCCACCATCGGAAAATCAATCCGCTTCGCAATTTCTAAATAAACCAGAGACAAAGAGATCGGAATACCAGTACGACGATCGATCACTTGATTCAAAAAGCTGTTGCGAGGGTCATAATAATCAGCATCATTGCCCACAAATAGCAATTCATCGTATAAGTAACGGTTAATAGTTTGAATAATTCGCAGCGGATAATTTTGGACCGGCAGGCGATCGCGCAATTCATCCGCCATGGCATCCAGGATGTTTAAATATTCCTCCGGATCTAGATCTGGATATTCTTCTAAAGCGATGTAAAAGGCAGCTTTTGCCAGATCGATCGAACTATCTGGTTGATTGATTTCTTGATAAAATAGTTGGCGCGCTCTTGGAAAATCCATTTTTATGATTGATTAATTTGTAATTAACATTCTATGCCAATATCATGAACAGGCAAGATGCCTGTTCCACAACAAATTCACTTTTTATTTATAACCTCTAATTTTCAAATTCCGTGACTTTTCCCAATCACCCAATTGCGACGAAAAATGCGAGCCAAAGTCGATTCTTCCAAAGCAAAATAGATTGGGCGGCCGTGGGGACAAGTCCGTGGATTGCGAGTTTGTTGCCATTCATTCAACAAATTTTGCATTTCATCCAGATTTAAAGGAGTACCATTGCGAATAGCACTGCGACAAGCAGTAGCTACTTGAGCAGCTTCCAAATCTGTTACTTTACTGAGTTCAAAAAGGGCCTCTGCACAGTCATCTCGATCGACTAACAACTCAGGGACTTTTCGCACTGCCCATAGCTGTTCCCCAAAACTTTCTACCTCCAAACCCAAGCGGGACAAATTCTCAATTTGCAGCGCTGATAATTGATTAAGAATTACTGGCTTTTCTAGAGATTTTAATTGCCAAGCATTGCACAATTGCTCGTACAAAATGCGCTCATGAGCGATGTGTTGTTCTACTAACCACATTCCACTGGTATGTTCGGCGACAATGTAAGTATTATGAACTTGAGCGATTGCCTTCAATTCCATCAATCCTATTTTGTGCTTTTTTGCCTGATCACCATCATTCTGTGAAGTAGAAGTGTCAACAAGATAAGTACCCTTTTGTTCCGATGCCTTCAGTAATTGTCCAACTCGATCGGGTATGGGAGGCTGTGGCAAAACATCTTCATTCAACTCCAAGGCTCTAGCAATTGCTTCTCTGACTCGATCCTGCCAAAAACTCGGATCGTGCAAATAAATTTCCACCTTAGCGGGATGACGATTCCAGTCGATCGCAGAGGGAGAAATTTGCAGGTGAACAAAACATACGGGATAGCGATCGCGCGGACAAGTACGAGCAAAGGCGCTGAGAATCGTTTGCTCTAATTCGGGCGATCGCACAACCCGTCGATTCACCGCCACCTTAACCCAATCTGGTCGCCTGCGGTGACAGCGATCGGGCAAACCCATCACTAACTCTAAGTATTGGGCATGGGGGATTGGGAATTGGGGATTGGGAATTGGGGATTGGGCAACCCCCCCCTGACCCCCCCCAAGGGGGGAAGCAATTGGGGATTGGTAGCTTTGGTTTGTTTGGGATAAAACTAATTGCGTTTTGACCAAAGAATCTGCTGCTTTGCTGGTTGGAATGGAAGGCAAATTCACATTTAAATACTGCAAATCATTCAATCGAATTCCCCGCACAAATTGAGGTAAAATTTGTTGCGCTGTTATGCCGGGAATTATGTGCAAACAAGTCGTATTTCCGTGTCGCAACTGCCAATTAACTTGCGGGTGACAAAGAGCAATTTGCTGAATCATTAACTCGATCAATCGCACCTGCTTTCCCTGGGCCAAAAAACCTCGACGCACAGGCCAATTCCCAAACAAATTAGCAACAGTCACCACCGTACCAGGTGCGATGGCGATTGCTTCCACCTCCACAGGTTCCCCAGCACCATCGTAAACTACCCGCCAGCCCGATCGAGCATTTTCCAGTTCCCCCCTGGAGAAGGAAGGGTTGGGGGGAGTTTCGCTTCTCACATTCTCTTGTTTTTCCCCAAAATCGGCGAATCCCAAATCATTTGGCCGACTACAAATCTCCAAATCACCCAACTGAGCCAAGCTATGCAAAGCTTCGCCACGAAATCCCAAAGTACCAATTTTATAAAGATCTGCTTCGGTGCTAATTTTGCTCGTACTGTGAGCCGAAGCCGCCTGCTGCAAATTTGCCAAATCCATGCCCGTACCGTTATCTGCAACTTGCAGTCGCCACTGTTGATCCCAGATAGACACAACTATGCGAGTTGCGCCAGCATCGAGAGAATTTTCCACTAATTCTCGCACCGCAGCAGCGATCGAGTCAATCACTTCGCCGGCGGCAATTAAATCGATAACTTCTGCGGGTAAGGTTTGAATAGTAACTGGCATCAGAATTTTAGCGCTTCATTAATTCAATTATACTCAATTTTGCGACTGATTTAACTTATATTTTTAGGCAAACGGATGTAAAAAGTTGTTCCTTTGTAATCTTCCGACTCATAAGTGATTTCCCCTTGATGAGCATCAATCATCGACTTAGCAATCGCCGTTCCCAAACCAGTACCAGTCCGCTTTCCATAGGTGACAAACGGTTCAAACAACTTTTCCTTAATTGCCGCTGGAATACCCGGCCCGTTATCATAAATACTAATTTCTACCCAGTCTTCACTTTGTGTCACAATAATCTCTACCCTACCCCCGCGTCCGCCAAAAGCTTCAACAGCATTACCCACTAAATTTTGCAAAACGCGCAAAATCTTATTTTCGTCTACCACCGCGATCACTTCTGTTACCCGTATCACCAAGTCTACTTTTGCCGCTTCAAAATAGACCCTATTTAACTTTTCAAATTGGTGCAAAATCTGGATAAAATTAACTGGTCTTTTATGTAAAACAGCATTACCACGAGAAAATTCTAAAACTTCTTCCGCCATTCCTAACATTCGCTGAACCTGCAATTGAATCAGTTCGCACCACTCCTGAGTTTCCTCATCTGGGTGCATTTCTTTGAGCATTTCACTTGAGAGTTTAATGCCTGTAAAAGGACTTTTGAAATCGTGAATAATCGTGCTCACCATTTCTCCTACCAGTACCATTTTTTGTTTGTGTACAAACTGATTAACATACTGATCGGTTGTGTCCCGCAAATTTTTAACAATAAAGCTAAAAATTTCCAGTACCGAACTTCCTTGACTAAACTGAAGTGTCTCTATCAGTTCTTCGCGACCTATTTTTGCCAAAGTCGATCCTCCAATTGCTAAGGCTCTCGCACTCCGTGGTTGTCCGTCTAAAACTCCTAGTTCCCCAAAAAAGTCATCAGGTTTAGCGACAGCAACAGTTTGATGTTTATTGTTTTCAATCCGTTTGCTAAATTCGACTTCACCTTCTAAGACTAGGTATAAGAAATCGGCTGCGTCTCCTTCCTCAAAAACTAGCGTTTCCTCGGCAAAACTCTCCAATATAGCGATTGTACACAGGTGCGTAGCCTGTTCTGGTTGAAAGTAAGACATAAATCGATGAGAGGCCAAATCCATACGAAAATACCCAAAGTTTAGTCTAAATTGACGAATATATAAATATGGTAACTTCTTAAGAAGATTAACGATACTGAGTTAGAGCGATCGCAGCATTCTGACCGCCAAACCCAAAACTCAAACAAACTGCATTTCTGACTTTGGTCGATCGCGCACAGCGCACAAAATCTAATTCAAACCCCGGTTTTCGCATTCCGGTGCAGGGTAGCAATATCTGCTTTTTGATGCTCATCAAAGAAAAAGCTATACCCAAAGCTCCCGAAGCTCCTAAAGTATGACCAGTAGCCCCTTTAGTCGAACTAACAGCAACTCCTTCAGGAAATAACTTTTGAATTAAAAGTGCTTCATGTTGGTCATTTAACTCCGTTGCAGTGCCGTGAGTATGAATGCAATCGATCGCATAGGCTGACAAATTGCTTCGTTTCAAACATTGATTCACCGCCGCGATCGCACTTTTGCCTCCCACCTCTGGCGCGTTAGCATAACAAGCATCATTTGTCAATCCAAAACCAGAAATTATACCATAAATTTTAGCACCGCGACGAATTGCCAAATCTGCCGATTCTAATACAAATAAAGCCCCACCTTCGCCCAATACCAAGCCTTCGCGGTTTTCATCAAACGGATAGCAACCAGTGGTTGCCAAAGCACCCATTTGGTTAAATCCAGCCAGCGTTAGCGGTGTGATGGGCGCTTCCACAGCACCTGCGATCGCCTGCTGACACTGACCATTTTGGATTAAATCAACTGCTTGCGCGATCGACCAAATACCCGTCGCACAAGCCGCCATCGGCGCTAACACAGGCCCCGTTGAGCCAATTTCTCTCGCCACCGCGATCGCCCCCATATGAGGCAAAAAATTCACAAATTCAGAATAGGGCATTGGGCATCGGGCATCGGGAATTGGGAATCGGTAATTGGGAATGGGGAATTGGGAATCGGTAATTGGGAATTCCCTTCCCTCTTCCTTCTTCCTTCTTCCTGAAGCGTTCCCTGAGCGGAGTCGAAGGGCCTTCTTCCTGACATCCGTTACATCCGTTACAGAATCCGCTGCCGAACTTCCTTCCCTTAACAACTGTTCCAAATTTGCTTGAAAGCCACGGCTAGAACCGATCGCAATTCCACAATCAGGAATCGGCAAAGTCAAATTAGCATCTAGCAAAGCATCTGCCAAAACCCGCCGAATTAAACTTATTAAATCGGCAGGTTTTGGATTAATCAAAGCCAGAGGTCGAGGTTCAAGTTCTAAAAAAGGTTGATGATGCTTAATTCCCGACTCCCCAATCAACAATTTTTTCCAACTATTTTCCAGAGAGCCTAAAGCAGAAACTAAGCCAATTCCAGTAACAACAACATCCATTCACTAAGGACCAATGACTACTGACTAATGACCAATGACCCATGACTACTGAACAGCCTTAAAATTTTCCAAACCCTGAGTAACTGTCGCCTTCTCAATGCGATCGCCCGCCTCAATCTTATCAACGACATCCATGCCTTGTTTCACATAGCCAAAAACCGCATAGCTACCGTCCAAAAAAGGCACATCCGTCAAAGTAAAATAAAACTGGGAAGACGCGGAATCAGGAGGATTTGATCGAGCCATAGCCACAGCCCCACGACTATGCAGCAACACAGGTTTCTCAACAATCCTAGCTTCCTCAAACGTCATACTGTAAGTAGGAATTTTGGCACCTTTAGCTTGAATTTCCAAAGGAATCCTGCGTTCGGTAGAAGTTTTCGGGTCAATAAAACCCCCAGTTCCCAAGCGCGCCGCCGGGAATTTAGGGTCTTTTCCCTGGGGGTCGCCACCTTGAACCACAAAAGGCTGAGGTTCCCGCACAACTCGGTGAAATACCAGTCCGTCGTAGACACCTTTTTGAACCAAATCAACAAAATTGCCCGCAGTAATTGGAGCATTTGTACCATCAAGTTCGATTGTAATCGGAGATCCTTTAACAGTCATCACCACCGTTGCTTTTCCTTGCAAACGTGGCAAATTGCTAAATTGCGAACTGGCCGCCACAGCAGAAGATGGAACCGGAGACGGAGACAAAGAAATAGTTTCACTCGATGCCGGATTAGGAGGTGTCGGAGTAGAATTTGCAGGAGTGGAATTACTGCATCCAGCTACAAAAAGTGCACCAATTATTAAGATTGAGAAGAACCACTGATTAATTCTGATTTGCATTTTCACTTTCACTTTTACTTACTGAGAAACTTTGCAACTAGAGATTTTAGGTATGGAAACGGCAGTGCCGTTTCCATACTGATTTCTTACCAATCCAAAATCCAAAATCTAAAATCTAAAATCTTTAAAGTCCTTCCAAGGGAACCTTCAAAAATCGAGCTAATTCAGCAGCTTGATTTTCCACCACAGACAAGGATATTGGCTGTCCGACTCTAGTCAATGGAAACTGACGACGGTCTTTGAGTTTGAGGTAAATACTGCGACGGGGATTGAGACCGTCTTTGATGTCCACCCTTACAGATTGAACATCCGATGTCTTGCAGGTAAAATCAAGTTTGCGGTTTTTGCCGGGAAAACCCCAGCGAAATATGCGAATACCGCCAGTTTCGCGATCAAACTCATTATACCCGCCGCCCAGATCCCAGAGCACAGTCAGCCACAGGTAAGACCCCAAAAGCAGCGCACAGACACCATAAAAACCCATCGCGATGCCTTGGGGGATAAAAATGAGCATCGTTGGGTTAGCAAAAGGTAGCAGATTTACGTGCAAGTAGCTCGAAATCCCCGACAGCAGGAAGCCAGTCCCTCCAATGCTGACAATCGTCGCCCACCAGTAATTGCTGAAGCGGCGGGAACCCAGAACCTCTTGGCGCAAGATGCGATCCATCGAATTTGTTGTTTGTGCAGTCATGAAATCCAAACCCTTAAAGTCAAATCTTAATTCAACTAGCGATCGAGTGGAAATTTTGTGAGTTATAATGTATAGTTATGTTAAGTTTAATTAGAACCGTCAAAAACTCCTCAGCTATACGAAAGCAAAGTTCAGTTGGGACAGTTCACTTAAAAATCTTGGCCTTTTAACAAGCAAGAGGATTTTACCAAAATGACAATTGCAGTCGGACGCGCCCAGAACGAACAAGGCATCTTTGATGTACTTGACGACTGGCTAAAACGCGATCGTTTCGTCTTCGTAGGCTGGTC
>JAYSVM010000124.1:0-4772 GCA_043718495.1 Oscillatoriales bacterium
TTGACGATTGGTGACTAAGTAGACGGCGTTTGACGGTCGTAGCGAGAGTTTTACTCGCGTTCGCAGAATCGAGGGTGTCTTTAGACCTGAGAGTGTCAACAAAACCTAAAACGCGATAGCTATAGATTCCAGATTTCTTTAAAAAGTAGGGACACGGCACTGCCGTGTCCTTACAACTTTTTTGATAAGGTAGGGACACGGGATTGCCGTATCCCTAGAGCCGTGTCCTTACAACTCTTAAATAGACAAGCCCAATTTTAGGCCGAAAGCCGCATGAAGTATCATCAGTGCTAATGCTGTCGTGCCCAAATAAGCATGAACCGCGCGCAGTGCCAGTTTGTCGCCGCCAAAACCCGTTAGCGAAATCAAGCTGTTAACAGTCAACAACACAATGATTGTCGAACCAGTCCAAAAATGAGGGCTTTCCATCACAGGTTGATGCTGCATCACCAGGGACAACAAGCCGCCAGTATAGCCCAAAGCTATGAACAAAAACATTAATGGAGCAAGTTTACGGTGATCTGAGCGATTTTTGATTGCCACATCTTTATCCGCAGCCAAACGTCCTTGCCATCCTGTATAACCCACAAAACTGCCCATCGCCACAACCACGATTCCCATCATTGCAGGGTGTCCCCAATGGGTAATTGGTTCGGGAATTCCTAGGCTACGGAATTGACTGGCGATCGGCTCTAGAATTTCACTTAAATTTGCCATGTCTCTATTTTGCGATCGATATTTTTGGAGTAATCATTAAAATATTATCAAAATACTTAGTATATCAACATAAAAAAACACTGGAAGCCCACATTTAGACAAAACTTAGCCGGCTTTAGCCGGCTGTGAGACTTTGACAGCATAGATGCTGATTCAAATTAATTGTTAGTTTTCTAGACTAAATCAAAGGGCAAAAATCAACGCAATACACCCGTTTTAAATGTCCCGGACTGCGCTGTGCCCAATCTTCACAGCCTCATCCTCACTCTGAATGTTGAAAATGTAGAAGATAGAAGCTAGAGTTTAAGTCCCCCGAAAATAAATCTAGGGGCTTCAAAATCTAACATTTTTTCTGACTTCGATGGTTAAAATTGGGGTCTTTTATCCTCGAATTTTGCGATCGACTGATGTCAATAAAACTCCAGGTTCCAAGTATTAGATTTCTGGCATCTGCTTCGGCGCACGAGAGCTTCTGTAGCGTCAGACTGAGCGTCTGAACGCACTTTGAAGTCACTGAAAGCAATCTTGTCTGTTGCACCAGGCAAGCATTAACTTTCGCTGTTGCCTTTCTCGGAACCTTACAATCGCTAGACTCGCTGCGCCGTCGCCAAAGTAGCTTCTGAAGGTAGAATTTGGTACTTTACAAGATTTGCCAGTTCTTGTAACTGACTAATAGCTTCTGCACCTTCTAGTTTCATAAGTTCGCGATCGTCCCGCATCTCAGTCCAAGTGATACCATAATCGGAAACTAAAAATCGAATCAGATGGTTGTCCGTTAAACTGACCATAAATGAGGCACTGTTCATCTGACCCCCGCAAGTGTAGCAGGATGCCAGATAACCCCTATGCTCTAGCACGATCGCTAAAGCTTGAAGGTTCATGACCAAATCTTGGACGAATTTACGGTGTTGTTCTGCAAGTCTCAGAAACACAGTTTTTCTCCTATCACCACGCCGTGTATTTTAGACCTAATTTCATCAGAAATATGGGTTTTAAACCCCGTCCTTTTAGGACGGCTTTACATTGAGTTAAAAGCTTTGCGGGGTGGAGGGGTATGGTTGCCCCTCCGGTGAGGTATGGTTGCCTCAATCTCCTTTCGGAGTAAAGTTAGCTTCGCCAATGTTTTAAGAGCTTGTTAGGCTGAAAGCACTGTTCCAGTGACCTTAGAACTGTTTAACTCTCAACGATAGAGCAAGGGACTAGCTACGCATCCCAGGGTATCGTGACTCAAAAAACGTAGTCAATTAAGACTGAGGCTGGTCAGAACGGCTTGTTAGATTTCTCCTTCAAGCCTCATGCCTTTAGGCTGAGGTTCCTGACAACTTCTTAATAATTAGGTGTTTAGGTGCTGGTACAGTATACGTTTAGTATGCTAGAAAAAAATCGAAATAGCGACCTCTTCAGCCCACTGTTACTAGATTAACCCAGTTGTGTTCTCAACGGAGTATCAGCAACGACATTCAGCCAAAACACTCTACCACAGGGAAGTCAAGCCACAAAATTCCCCTTCTATCACGGGTGATTCAGCCCTTGGATCACCCAAAGATACAAATAACTAATGATAGTTATCAAGTTAGTTAAGTAGAAGATGTCAATCACCCTGGGGATACTCCTCCCAAAGACTCGTAGTCTGTCGCAAGCTCCGAAAATCGCCATTTCCCAAAATCAAATGATCCAGCAGCGGAATGCACAAACACTGCGCCCCAGACAGCAACTGTCGCGTCAAAGCAATATCCTCCGGGCTCGGCTCCAGATTTCCCGACGGGTGATTGTGCGAGATAATTGCCCTTGTGGCCCCTTGGCGGATAATCTCCCGAAAAATATCCCTAGGGTGAGCTAAAGTCTCCGTCGCAGTCCCGATCGTAATTACCTGAGTTCCCAGCAGCCGATTTTTCACATCCAGCAACACCACAGCAAAACGTTCCTGAGACTGCCACATCAAATCCTGACTCAGAGCATCCGCAGCCGATTGGGGAGAGTCAACCACGGCCAAATCCGGCGGCCGCGACTGAAACACCCGCTTCCCCAACTCCACCGCAGCCAAAATCCCAGTCGCCTTAGCAGGCCCAATCCCGTGAATCTGCGTCAATTCCTGCACACTGATATCCCGCAGCACAGCCAGAGGGTCGCGCTGGTGCTGGCTCAACTGATTTAAAATATATTGTCCCAATCCCACAGCCGAAAGTTTACCCTTTCCCTGCCCGGTACCGAGTAGAATCGCAATCAGTTCCGCAGTCGCCAAACTTTTCGGGCCACCAGCCATCAAGCGCTCGCGTGGCCGTTCACTCGTCGGCAAATCGACAATTCTCAGGCTGTAAGTCATCCGATTTTAAATTTTAGATTTTAGATTTTGGATTAAGCTCACAAATATTGCAAGCTCAACTATTAAATTATATGAGGCGATCGATCTATTTGAGATTTTAGATTTTGGATTAGTCTTAGACGTGAAAGCTTAAGATAGACGAAAACTTCCTAGCCAAAACTATGCAAGTCCGTTTTAATGTAGTTCGCCAAAATCAAAACGAACCTCCCCGCGTTCACACTTACACCCTAGAAGTAGAAGAGAGCAATACCATCCTCGACTGCCTCAACAGCATTAAGTGGGAGCAGGACGGCACCTTAGCCTATCGCAAAAATTGCCGCAACACAATTTGTGGCAGTTGTTCCATGCGGATTAATGGTCGATCGGCATTAGCTTGCAAAGAAAATGTCGGCAGTGAACTCGCAAGACTTGACAAAATAGCTAATTTCAGTTCGGCAGAAAAGGCGATCGACTTAATCCCAGAAATTACCGTCGCCCCAATGGGAAATATGCCAGTAATCAAAGATTTGGTCGTCGATATGACCAGTTTTTGGGACAACCTGGAAGCCGTTGACCCCTACGTCAGCACCTCCGCGCGAGCCGTTCCAGAACGGGAATTTCTGCAAACCCCAGAAGAGCGCTCAAAACTCGACCAAACAGGCAATTGTATCCTCTGCGGCGCGTGCTATTCTGAGTGCAACGCCCGCGAAGTCAACCCCGAATTTGTCGGCCCTCACGCCCTCGCCAAAGCTTATCGCACGATCGCCGACACCCGTGATAGCGATACCGAAAATAGGCTAGAAAAATACAACCAAGGCACGGAAGGCGTTTGGGGGTGTACCCGTTGTTACTACTGCAACTCCGTTTGTCCGATGGAAGTTGCGCCGATGGATCAAATTGGTAAGATTAAACAGCAGATTCTCGATCGCAAAGATGACCAAGCAAGTCGATCGATTCGCCACCGCAAAGTCCTAATCAATCTAGTTAAAGAAGGTGGCTGGATAGACGAGCGTAAATTTGGCATCGAAGTAGTAGGAAACTACTTCCGCGATATTAAAGGTTTGTTAAGTCTAGGCCCATTAGGTTTAAGAATGCTCATTCGTGGCAAATTCCCCTTATCCTTTGAGAGTTCAGAAGGTACTACAACAATCCGAGATTTGATTGAATCGGTTCAAAGTTTAGAAAATTCAACAGATTAAGTGAGGTACTATCAATCTCCTGTAGGGACACGGCACTGCTGTGTCCCTACAAGAACTATGCACCTCACATACCTAAAAAGTGCTGTATATTAGCTTATTTAAGAGCAACAAAAGAGTTTCGACAATGATGAAAAAAAAATCAAGCTGGTTGCAACTAAAATTTACGATGTCTTATTTTCCAGGATTGGAAATTTTGCGATCGACAGATATATGGCAACCCACTTTCTCTACAAATATCTGCTTTACGGGAGTGAAGACCGCTTGCATATTGACGAAACCGCTGTGGTAAATAATGCTATTTTTAACACAATTTCCGGCGACATCAAAATAGGAAAATATGTTTTTTTCGGACTGAATGTTTCCGTGTTAACCGGAACCCATGATTATAAACAAATTCGGACGTGAAAGACAGATGTCTGTTCCTGCTTTTGAAAAAGACGTAATCATTAAAGAGGGAGCTTGGAAGGCGCTAGGAGGGAATCGCTCAATCCGTTTGTATACAAGGACTTGCAGGTTTTCCTTTAGTGGGTGTCTGAGGATTGTATCCAATCTGT
>JAYSVM010000125.1:0-15751 GCA_043718495.1 Oscillatoriales bacterium
AAACGGAGGAGACGGCAATGCCGTGTCCCTACCCCAAAATAATTGTAGGGAAACGGCACTGCCGTATCCTGACTTAGATCTAAACGGAGGAGACCGCAATGCCGTATCCTGACCTACACCCCAACCAAAACAGCTTCCGGCTGCTGACGTTCAATCACCAATTCCTCCAAATCAGCGCCGTAGATTTCACAGCTATTATTGGGACTTTCAATCAACTTAATCTTGTGCAATTCTGCACCCAATTCACGAATCGGCGATCGCAATAATTGCCCAATCCGCACCGCAATATTTTCCGCCGTCGGCACAACATTTTCAAAATAAGCAATATCCTTATTTAAAAAAGTATGATCAAACGGTTCAACAACATAATCATCAATCGCCTTTTGCAAAGCTCCCAAATCCGCAATCATTCCAGTCCGCGCATCAATTTCCCCTTTCACAGTCACCTCTAAATGATAATTGTGACCGTGACCATTAGGACGAGCACATTTGCCGTAAATTTCCGAATTTTCTTCAAAGCTCAAATCTGGACGAGCTAACCGATGGGCGGCGCTAAAATGAGTAGACAGAGTTAGATAAGCTTCCATTCCATTTCCTAAATATTCGGCCCAAAGTTCTGGGTGTTCAAACAATTGAATTTTGCTCAGAGGCAAATGAGGAGCTAGTCGCAGCCAAATTTGCCGTGCTATGTTTTCGGTAGTTGGCAAAGTCTGCTCAAACTCCGGCCACGCTTCGTTAAGGTAGGAAAAATCCAGATCCTTGGTAACTTCCCGCTTAATGACGTGCTTGACATCAGACAGGTTCAGCACCATGCCATATTCGTCAAGTTGTCCAATCATCGAAACATAAAGGACATAATTGTGTCCGTGTCCCGGTGCGCGGGCGGTTGGGCCAAACCGCTCAAAATTCTCGGCTTCGCTCAACTCCGGTAGCCAGTAACGATGACTCGCCGAAAATTGTGCCCGACGATTGATGATGCACTGCATAAAAGTCAAGTAGGGTAAGCTTGTTAAGTTCTGTAAACTTACTCATTAAGCATAAACCAATTTTTGCTTAAATTTCTCGATATTTTGAGGGTGCTCTGATGAATTTATACATTTTAATCAATGCAATTACCATACGAGCTGAACATTTATGGGAAAATTTATCCGGTGCGATGACAACCCCGCTATTTTACATCGGGGATGCTCATCTTTCCATTACTGCAATCTTCAAACTAATTCTCTTAGCTATCGTTGCCTTCTTTATAGCTCGCATCATTAGTGAAGGAATCAAACGCAGCCTCCTAGTTCGGATGGGATTAGACCGAGGTAGCCAAGAAGCAATTTCCACTATAATCAGCTATATTTTAGCAATTTTTGGCTGCATCATCCTCCTGCAAGGCGCAGGAATCAACCTCACATCTCTCACTGTCTTAGCTGGGGTTGTTGGCATTGGTTTTGGCTTTGGCTTGCAAAACTTGGCCACTAACTTTATCAGCGGTCTCACTTTACTTTTTGAACACCAAATTAGAGTTGGAGACTTTATCGAAATAGACAACTTATTAGGAACAGTAGAAAATATTTCCATCCGTTCCACAATTATCAAAACAATTGACGGTCTTTTTGTAATTATACCAAATATTAAGTTTGTCGAAACTAACATTATCAACTGGAGTTATCGAGACCCCAGATGCCGCTTACACATCCCCGTCGGCGTTGCTTACGGAACTGATCCAGTATTAGTAACCGAAGCACTCTTAGTCGCTGCGAGGATGGAATCAAATATCTTGTCCCATCCTTCTCCGAAAGTATGGTTTCGCGGTTTTGGAGATAATGCTTTAAACTTTGACCTTTTAGTGTGGATTGACCAGCCACAGGAAAGCGATGCAATTAAAAGTGCAGTTAATTTTTTAATTGATTACGAATTTCGCAATCGCAACATCGAAATTCCTTTTCCTCAACGAGATTTGTGGCTGCGAAATCCACAAGAGTTAACTAAACTATTTCATAATCATAAAGATGATACTTCTAATGACAAAGTTGTTCCACCAAACACCCAAAATTTAGCAGAATCAAAATCCAATGGTAGTGTCTCCGAGTTGGAAAAGTCCACGCCAAAGTCTCCAAACAATTGGAATTTACGGGACTTGTTGCGGCGAGTAACTTACTTTGAACAATGTACGGATTTAGAACTGCGACAATTAATTGAGTATGGCTATAGACAATTGTTTCCACCGGAACATATTGTATGTAAAGAAAATGACTTAGGTGATTCTTTCTATATTATTCTTTCGGGGTCTGTAGAAGTTATTTCTCAAAGAACTGGTCAGTATATTGCTACACTTCACGAGGGAGAATTTTTTGGGGAAATTTCTTTGCTGTTAGGAACTCCGAGAACGGCAACTGTGAGAACTAATGCAGATACAATTTTGTTTGTGGTGGAACGCCATGATTTGCAAAAATTATTAGTAGAACAGCCAAATTTAGCCGATCAAATTGCTCTAAAATTGTCGGAACGTCAACAAGCTTTGAGAGATTTGGGATTGTTAGAGGGCGAATTTTCCGAACAAACTCCTTTTCTGAAAATTCGCAAACGTATTCAAGTGCTTTTTGGAATCTGAGGACACGGCAATAGGATAGGACACGGCAATAGGATATAGAGGACACGGCAATAGGATATAGAGGACACGGCATTGCCGTGTCCCTACGCACGATTAATTGTAGGGACACGGCACTGCCGTCTCCTCATTTCGGCTAATATTAATTCTGATGTCACCGGAAAGGATATGACTAAAGTTTTGACATTAACCTTTGACTTTTAATTCGGCTTGTGCTTCCCGTCGCAGTTTACTAGCAATTCTAAACAGTTCTTGACCTGTATGCAAGTGCCTATCATCGTAGTTTAAGGTAAATAAATGTAGTTCTTCTATGCCATCTCCGACTTGATTAATACAGTGGTAAAGATAAGCGGCAACTCCGGCTACATTAGATGGATTTGGCATTGAACGCAAAACATTTTGAGCTTTGTTGAGGAAGTCCCGACTTGTTTCGATATAAGTTTGAAATTTTTCGAGCAATTCGTCATCAAAAGGGTCTGCTGATAATTGGTCAATTTCCTTTTTGAGTGGTTTCAATATGTTGTTGAGAACTCGATTAATGGGTTTGTATACTTTGATTAGCCACTGTTCCATGTGTTCGTCAGCATCCCGTGCAGTTTGTTTTTGCTGGCGGCTGATGTTTTCATGGGATGTGGGTTCTGCGGGTGGTGGGTTTTTTGGAGCAATTTCGCGATTGTAGGATTGTCTTTTTTGGGTATCTCCAAGTATTTCGTAGGCTACATTGAGGCGGACAATTTCTTCATGACTTGCGGTTTTGCTGTTGCTATCTGGATGGAATAGTTTGACTAAACGGCGGTATGCTTGCTTAATCTCGGCTTGTGTTGCGGTTGGGTTTATGTTTAGGGTTTGGTAATGATTAATCACGGAAGATATGCTTTTGGGGAAGAAGGAAGTTCGGCAACGGATTCTGTAACGGATGTAACGGATGTCATGAAGAAGGAAGAAGACCCTTCGACTCCGCTCAGGGAACGCTTCAGGAAGAAGGAAGAAGGAATAATTCATCTCAATTCCGGCGTAGCCGGAATGATATAGAGGAGACGGCAGTGCCGTTTCCCTACCGCTATCCATTGTAGGGACTAAGGCGTGTTTTCAAACCCAGAATTGCTTTGAATTGTAGGTTGGGTTGAAGAACGAAACCCAACATTTTTCGTAGATTTGTTGGGTTTCGCTACGCTTAACCCAACCTACAGAAGAGGCAAGAAAACTCGTTTTAAAAACTAAGCAGGGCGTAAATTGTACGCTCTGCTTTGAGTTTATGCGATTCTAGGGTACGATCGCGCTAGTGGACAGCCACGGCCAGATTGAGTTCTGGATCTTGGAACAAGGGAGTGCTGAGATAGCGTTCGCCAAAGCTAGGCTGAATCATTACGATCAATTTCCCGGCATTTTCGGGACGCTTGCCAATTTTCAAGGCTGCACACAATGCTGCACCGCTGGAAATACCGGACAAAAGTCCTTCTTCCCTGGCTAAACGACGTCCATAGACGATCGCCTCGTCATCACTAACAATTACAATCTCATCGATCGCACTTACATTCAATACCGGCGGCACAAAACCAGCACCGATACCTTGAATCTTGTGAGGCCCAGGCTTACCACCGGATAATACCTGACTGTTGGTGGGTTCAACCGCGATCGCCTTAAATCCAGGCTTCCGCGCCCTGATCACCTCAGAGATACCAGTCAGCGTACCACCAGTGCCAACCCCAGAAATCAGGAAATCCACCTCGCCATCTGTATCTTCCCAAATTTCCTCCGCCGTTGTTTCGCGGTGAATCTGCGGGTTAGCCGGATTCCGAAACTGCTGCAACATATAAGCATCCGGCGTTTTGTCAACAATCTCTTGAGCGCGACGGATGCAGCCAGTCATGCCCTCAACTCCGGGAGTCAGTTCTAGTTGGGCTCCGTAAGCGCGCAACATCGATCGACGTTCCGTGCTCATCGTATCAGGCATTGTCAAAATCAATTTGTAACCCTTCGCCGCCGCCACCATTGCCAAAGCAATTCCGGTATTCCCAGAAGTCGGTTCCACTAAAACCGTTTTGCCTGGGGTAATCAAGCCTTCGGCTTCGGCTGTATTGACCATATTGACACCGATACGGTCTTTGACGGAGGCTGCGGGATTCATGCCTTCTAGTTTGACGACAATCCGGGCTAAGCAGCCTTCAGCTTGGGGGATACGGTTGAGTTGGACTAGGGGGGTGCGGCCTACTAATTCTGTAATGTTGTGAGCAATACGCATAATTTTTGTCTGTTTCTAGTTGAGGGTAAATTCTAATAATTACAGATTTTCTTGTCTAAATATCCTTGACTAGATGTAATACATGATATTGAGCTGCCGTCTGCCATTGCGTTTTTCGCACAAATCTTGCAGCGTGTATTTTTGTAAAACGGAGTTGGCAATCGATCGCGCTTCTTGCCAAACTTCCCAAATCACGGCACTTTCTACAGTTTGAGCTGGGGAGTCTTTTTCGGATCGATCGAAATCAGCCCCTTCGAGACAGTTGATGATTTCTAGGAGGGTAATTTTCCAGGGTTCCCTCGCCAGAATATAGCCTCCCTTGGCTCCTCGTTGACTGCGGATGAGGCCACAGCGTCTCATTGTAGCTAGTAGTTGTTCTAAGTAGCGATCGGGAATATTTTGCTCAGCGGCTATCTGACGAATTTGCATAGGTTCACCTTCATCATAGCGATCGGCGAGTTCCAGCAGGGCCAAGATTGCATATTCGCTTTTACAGGATAGTTCGACCATAATTTCGCTTTAAAATACGATAATTCGGGACTCTGATTTGATTATACCCCGGTTATCCGCTGGAGTTTGTTGCGATCGGTGAATATGGTAGAGTTTGATCTGGAAAAGGGATCTGCTGTAAATCAGTGTTTCGTACGTCGATTGAGGGGTAAATAAATTTTCTAAAATATAAAATTGTCCTAATCATCATAGCGACTGCGATAGCTATTGATATCCAACCAAGAAAGTTGTCCCTCAGTTTTAGTGGATTTAGGTTGTTCAGCATACTGAGGTTCACAATTTTCAGGTTTCCCCTTTTGTTTCCCCTGCTTTGGATTATTTGGTCTGACTATTTTCCCATCTCTTTCCTCAAGCAAACCAGCAAAATGAAACCAGGACAACATTTTGCTGGCGTAATCCTTTGCAGTTTTTGGGTTCAAATTTTCTTGATCAGACAACAAATTTTTAAATTCAGCAAACCACATCAATTCACCTGGTTTCCGCTGTTCATAGAATTTTTTTATCATGACATGATCCTGCATTTGTTCAGCTAATTTTTCTGCTATTTCCTCATCTTTCAAGTTGAGAAATATGTCTGATGCTATTATTTTACCGCTTTCCTGATGCTTGGTTACTTGAAAAAATTTTTTCAGATCGCCAATAGCATTGTCAACTGTGCTATCCTCATACCCTGATTCATGTACTAGGTCTGATTTTAGTTTATATGAATTAGACATAAGCAGTCTAAAAATTTTCCAGGCATTTGAAATTTTTGTTCTGGGTCTATAGCTTATTATCATTTTAGGTAGTTTACCATCCAACAGAAATTCACGAAATATATCGCAGTAGATTTTATAATTTTCCCCAGTTTCAATAACTAGCTTGCTTTCAACGAGGCTACTAATCACATCGTTATTAAACTGGCGATATACATCCATCTTAGAAACTGGAGATAATTTAGCTATATACTTTAAACACTCATCATCTCCAGTGATAATAGCTCCTTGAATATTTTTATCAAAACTTGTTTCGATATCAGACTTAGTTATCACCTTGTTCTGGTCTGGATCAAGTTGAGATTGATCAATATTTTGATTATAAAGTTCGCCACACTTTGTTTTTAAGTACCAAGGTTGATTGAACCAAGGTTGACTAGAAAGATCATCACGCAATGAACTTGCTTTTGTAATTATTTCTAATCCCTTATCTTTCTGAGTTGTTACATATTCCTTAAATCCATCTAATAATTCTAATGATTCTGACTCGGAAAATTCAGCCAAATTAATATTTTTTAGTCGATATTGTAGCTTTTCCCATGTATCATATGCTGGATGTTCTGGGGGGATATCAATATCGGTTTTCCAGCAAAAGCCTAAAACTATATTCTTTTTTAAACAATCAATATTATAAGCTGCTTCCTTAAACAAACCGTAAAGAGATGAAAGTGCATCTTTAGTCAAAATTTCTTCAAATTGATCGAAAAATATTACAATCACCTTACCACTATTTTCAAGATTTTCTATTAATAACTTAATTGATTCACTATCAAAAGGTGATTCAGGATTTATAGATACTAGGTGATTAGGAATCTCAACAAACCTACTATCAATAGCACCTTCTAACGCTTTTGTAATAGCGGCACTTACAAATAAATCTGCATTGGTTTGGTTGACGCTCGTAACATCTATATGATATATGTAAACATTTCTCTTATCTTCATTTTCTGATTTACTACCGCATTCTGATGCTAACTTAAGAACTAAAGATGATTTGCCGAACCCTGAATTTCCCGAAAAAGAAACAACTCTTAAGTCTGTGCTTTTATCCCTTACTTTTTTGACAAACTCCCAAAATTTATCTTGATGTGTCTTACGTCCAAAAAAATCTTCAGGGCGGGATGGACGATGGAAATCATCAAAACTATCAGCCTGATTAATTTTCGATACTATTACTTTTTTGACTTCTGAAATCGACTGGTTTATTAATTTATCCTTAGGCTCAGTTCCTGGTTGATTAGAAACAGTAATTTCAAGATTTTTCCACTCTTCATCACTGGCAAAATATTCTTTCCATTCCTCTGAACTCAAACATCTGTTACTCTTTTGAGTGGGGAAAATAATAGCACGATTGGGACTATGACTATTTCCTATTTCTTCTGCGACCCAAAAGAAATCTTTTTCATGCGTTACTAATAATGTAATAGTTTCACAACGACCACTTATTTTACTCATATCAGGCCGTTTAATATCATATGAACCCATAAATACTTCAGCAAGTTTATCTGAACTCCAACTCACTAAGCTAAATGGTTTATTTTGTTCCTTTTTATATTCCGAAACGACTCCTTTTGCATATGTACCAAGAGCAGAAGTTGAGACTAAGTAAGCAAGGTTAGCTTTTTTGTAAAGAGCTTGACCCATTAACTTGAATATAGTAGGAGCATCTATTTCAGCTTGCTGAGATTTACATTCAATTAATCCTGTTTTACCAGTATCTAAAGATTTGATTCGGATATCAGTTTGCATTCCACCATATCCTATATCTGGAGTTACTTCCCATCGTTGTTTACGGAATAAATCTGCTACTACATCTTCCCACAAAGTACCTTTTTCTTTATTAGTCCATTGATTTGGTACGACTACTTTGATTTTTATTTTAGGCTCATTTACAGTCATATTTTTAGTCAGTCCGTATAGATTACTTATTACTAAATTTTCTTGAACAACCCATGATAATTAGGATTTTATCAACCTTCTACTTAAGGAATTGGCTACTTATTTCCGCTGACTGTTAATAATCTCGCTTGCACAGATTCTAAAATAGAATCACGAATAAAAGCACTAGCATTAATAATCTCAATCCCAATTAATTCCCCGGCTTCATTCAGTTCTACCGTAATATTAGGGCTAATTTCAACACTTCCGACTTCCCGTTCATCAGAAAGGGTTAAATGAAGAATATCTTCTTTTTCAAAATACGCCATTTTTGGATTATTCATAAATTACTAATCTCCCAGTTGTTAAACGAAACTTTACTTGTTGACGAGTAGTTGTGTGTACAGTGATCGGGGTAATATAATCTTCATTTATTTCATAAGGTATCATAACCAATTCCTGATTATGTTTGCCCACAACAATTTGAGTTCCCGTTACTGTGTCATCATACCTTTCTCCCGAAAATCTAATAATATTTTCCAAGATACTTAAGTCAAACCCCCTTAACTCAGCTCTATATTGCATATAGTCAGTCCAGATAATCTTAACCATACATCTAAATATAATTACATAACCGTTTTGTTTTCCCCTGCGAGGCTATTAACCTCCGCTTCCAGTTCCAGCTTACTTTTAATGGGTATTTATAAGCAGTGATGTATTCAGGTAGTTTCATGTCAAGGCGTAGCTAGTCTATAAATCTATGTTACCTTATTTATGCGATCGCACGCACCGCACCGCCCAAACCCTGAATAATTAACCCCAAACAACCGAACACCAGAGCCCCGCAGCACTTCAACAAACCGGGACTCTGTACCAACCGCCAACACGGTTGCTATATTGGCCATAAATTCAACACAGCAGTTTTAATCAGGTGGCACTGAATTTTGTTCACTTAAACCTCCCTTAGTTGCTGTTGACCCAGGATGAGATTTTTCGCTGATAACTTCATGATTCTTATCCTCAAATAAACTCGACCCTTTCTCCCCTTGAATTTCAGTTTGGCGATTTTTCAACTTAACTTTCTCTACAGAACTTTTAGCCTTAACTCTCTCTTCCACACCTTTAGCCTTAACTTCCCGTTTGACACCTTTAGGCTCAACTTTCGCCCCAAAACCCTTAGATTTTTTGCCCTTATCCGAAGTTAACCTTTGTTCCGTTGCAGGCTTCTTAAACTCCTCGTCTAATCGATCTAAAATATCCTCTTGTTCAGGAGTATGTTCCGCTGATTCCTCTAAATCTCTGGGATTATATTCATTGACCAACCTTGCCAAAAATTCCGAAATAGACATTCCCGCAGTCGCTGCTTTTTTAGATAAAAGAGCGTAGGTGTCGGTTTTAATCTTAATTTGTTTGAGCCGCAGTTCAGGATTGTTATCAACAGTTTCGCTAATCGTGACTGCGGTAATCTTTTCTTTTGGCACTACATCCACAACTTCTTGCCATTTTTCCTGCAAAGGGCAGTCCCCATATTGGTCGGTGACTGCGTGTTTAAATAAAGGGACAACCTGGGCAACGCAACTAGGTAAAATCTCAAATCCGGCTTTAATTAAGCGCAGACAAATCCCAGCAGATTTGATAATTTGCGTACAGTAAAAATACTGTCTGCCTAATGCTTGTTCGCAGTAATTTTTAAATGTTTTGAAATGATCTTTATACAATCGTAATCTTCGGATCGCATCCAGCATGATTCCTTGGCGCACATAGTCTAGGAATCCCCTTTTTATTTCGCCCGTTAGGTAGTCTAAATCGTGAAAGGGTGATTGATTCTGGATTTCTTCTTCAAAGTCTAGAAGCGGGCCTGCAAAGTGAAAGTTGAAGGCGGCATCGCCTACATAGAAGTTGTCATTGGATGTGGGCATAATCGGGAATAGTTCGGGGAAGCGAAGGATATCACAGAATTAGTGCGATCGCCAAGTACAGAAAAGTCTTTGTCTTAATGTTTAATACTTTGATACAATGTTGATTCTGGCTGTAAGGGCGATCGAGCTTTTATACAGCACCACATCCATCCTGCCTTGAGAGAAAGGGACTTGAGGTATGCACCCAAGCCCCTAAAATGCTAAGGGTATGCAGGAATGGATAGAAACCACAAATAAGGCAGCTCGCTAAACCAAAGCGTTTCCACCGTCCGGCTACACCAGCCACCTTTTTGTTGTCTACCTTTCACAACCATAGTTGTTTTTTTTGCCGATGTCAACAACTTTGGTTGTAAATTTTTGGTAAGATGCCTAGAAATAAACAAACTCAAGAGTCCAAAGATATACCAGCGCTGCAAATCTTGCGGGAGGCTGCTGGTTTATCGCAATCGGCTTTAGCGAAGAAAATTCCCGACAAAACCCGCACAAAGACCTTAACTCAGCAAGCCATTAGCAAATGGGAACGGGGAATAGACGAACCCGAACTCACAATTGTTCAAATGAAAGCCCTTTGCGAAGCTCTGGGAAAAACGCTGAACGATTTACCTAATGACTTAGGCCCACCAAATCGTGACTGACAAATTGAACTCTAATTTCCCATAATATCTGGAGAAATTTAACTATGTCTCGTCTATCTTCCGTACTATTTTTTGCTTTATTCTTACTATTTCCCATTTCCGCTCTCGCTCAAATCGTCCCCGATCGCACTTTGGGCACAGAAAACTCCCGCACAGTCCCCGACACCATCAATAACCTACCGTCAGACCGCATTGAAGGCGGTGCAACTCGCGGCGCTAACTTATTTCACAGTTTTCGAGAATTTAGCATTGGTGAAGGCAGAGGCGCATATTTTGCCAATCCTAACGGCATTGCTAATATTTTCACCCGCGTCACAGGCGGCAATCCTTCCAATATTTTAGGAATATTAGGAGTACAAGGAAACGCCAACTTATTTTTAATTAATCCCAAAGGAATTGTTTTCGGCCCCAATGCTCGATTAGATTTACGCGGCTCGTTTATCGGTTCAACTGCTGATAGTATTGTTTTTAACAACGGCTTTGAATTTAGCAGCAATAACCCCCAAACAGTGCCGTTGTTAGCAATTAATATTCCTGTGGGTTTGAGATTTCGAGAAAATCCCAGTGCGATTGTCAACACTTCCCAAGCAATCGGTCTCACACCAACCTTACCAACACTTTCCGTAAAAATTCCTATTTCTAACAAGGTTGGTTTAGCAGTAGATCCCGGTCAAACTTTAGCCTTAATTGGTGGAGATATTCAACTAAACGGCGGCAATTTAACAGCTTATAACGGACAAATATTACTGGGTAGCATCAAGAGTCCAGGTTTAGTGCAATTTGAACCAACGGCTTTAGGTTTGAATTTAAACTACAGCAATATTCAGAACTTCGGCAACATTCAAATGAACGGTGCATTGATAAATACCAGCGGCTTAGGAGGTGGAAAAATTGACATCCGAGGTTCAAATATTACCCTCAGCAGTTCGGGAATTTATAGCCTAACGCTGGGAAATATTGATGGCAGAAGTATTGATATTAATGCCCAAAACTTGCGAGTAGATAAAGGGTCGCAAATTTTTACATTAGGACTGGGAGAGGGGGCGGGAGGCGATATCAACATCCGCGCTACTGACTCAGTAGAAATGAGCGGGCTGGGAATTGAAGGCTATCAGCGGTTGTACGGCCAATATATAGTATCTGGAACGCTCAACCCTTTTGACCCGCAAATTGTTCTGAACGCTGGTACTGTTGGCAGTGGAACTTCTGGAGATATTAACATTGATACCGGACGGCTGCTGCTGCGCGATGGGGTAGTGGGCGGTAGCACCACATTTAGTGCTGGAAATGCTGGAACTTTAAATATCCGTGCCAATACTGTCGAGATGATTAGTTCAGCGATGAACAACGGAACAACGAAGGGAAGTAGCGGCTCTGGTGGAAATATAACTGTTGACGCACAACGTTTAATCCTGCGCGATGGCTCCAGTCTCGTCAGCATCAGCCGCAGTGATGGAGCATCGGGGAATATCGCGATTAAAACTAATGAATCTGTAGAATTGTCGGGGAGTACCCCTGGAAATACGGCACAAACTGTGCTTGGTACTAACTCTTTCGATGGAAATGGGAAAGCTGGGGATATTACTATTGACACTAAGCGGCTGACTGTTTCTGATGGAGCTGCAATTGCTTTATCGACGGGTGCGATTATTGGTGCAAACGTGTTTTCTACGACTGGGGGGCCTGGAGGAAATTTAACGGTGAGAGCTTCAGAGTCGATCGAAGTGAATGGCGTATCCGCAGTTTTGGGGAGTGCGGACTATGCGACGAGTAATATTGGCACTCAAACTACAACCTCTGGTAGAGGTGGAGATATCCGTTTGTTCACATCCTTGCTGACTGTGCGGAATGGGGGGATTATTTCTGCGGCTTCTTTGGGTGCAGCAGATGCGGGAGATATTACCATTAATGCCGATCGCGCAGAAGTGCAAGGCATCGCCAGTAACGGCCCGTTCAGGAGTAAAATAGAGGCTTCGGCTGGCAGCGTAAGTAGCTTTGTTAATCCCAACGCTGCAGGGAATGCGGGCTCGTTGAATTTGAATGTTAATCGACTGATTGTCCGGGATGGCGCAACAATTAACGTTCAGGCTTTGGGAACGGGAAGGGCTGGTAATATTAATGTGGTTGCAAAGTCGATCGCCCTGGATAACAAAGCCAGCATTGATGGTACAACTGTATCTGGTACTGGGGCAAATATTAATCTGCGATCGCGATCGATCCAGTTGCGGCGTGGCAGCAGAATTACCACCGATGCAGGTATTTCTGACGGTGGCAATATCAGAATTAACAGCGATATTTTGGTCGCTTTACCACGAGAAAACAGCGACATTACAGCTAATGCTCGCACAGCTAGCGGCGGACAAGTTGCGGTGAATGTACCGAATATATTTGGTTTTACTGCGATTAATCGCGATCGAGCTAGAAGCAGTTTAGGATTAACTGATGCTGAATTTGCAGCCTTACAAGTCAATCCAACTTCTTTAATTCCCACTAGCGATATCGCCGCTATTTCTCAACAAGCTGGCCCAGCTTTGCAAGGGGCGGTAACGTTTAGTAGTGCTGGTGTCAATCCGGCTCAAGGATTGGTAGAATTGCCGCAAAATATTGTCAATCCGGCACAGTTAATTGTGGCTAATCCTTGCACTCAAGAGACTGGGAATGAGTTTACTATTACTGGTAAAGGAGGAGTACCGCCGAATCCTAATGATGTGCTTAGTATCGATTCTGCTCAGTTTAGCTGGGTGGAACCAGCCAGAGGTGAAAGTCAGAAAACAGGAGTTAAAAAGCCTCAAGTAGAAATACAGCCAAGGGCAGTGATTCCGGCTCAAGGTTGGGTGATGAATGCTCAAGGGCAAGTAACACTGGTAGCAGATAATTCAACGACTCAAGTTCCGCAGCGCCAGAAGCCCACTTTGCCTGTTTGCCCGGAGCGCTGAAATACGGTTGATGGTGGCTGTAGTCAGGATAGAGGAGACGGCAATGCCGCGTCCCTACCCCAAAATAATCTTGTAGGGACACGGCACTGCCGTCTCCCTACAAATCTCACCCGAAATTAACCAGGTTTGCGATTACTTAATGAACAGCATTTCCTGATAAGTAGGCAACGGCCACAAATCATCAGCAATTTCACCTTCCAAACCATCCGCGTACTGGCGAACCTCATCCATCAAAGGACGAATTGTTTGCGAAGCATACTGCATATGGTCTTCTGTTGAAGCAAAATCATGCTTGCTCAAAGCAGCACTCAACTTGCTAGTACAATCCATCATCGATTTAACCAGCGTGGCTACCTTTTCGGCAGTTTCTTTGTCCAGTTCGATGCCAATCTCTTTCAAACCTGCGATCGTGTTGGAAAGATCGGACAAATAACTCACTGCTGCTGGATAAATCATGGTTTTTGCCATGCTAATTACCAGTTTTGCTTCGACTTCAATTGCCAGCAAATACTGCTCTGCATACACATCGTAACGGCTTTCCAATTCAACAGGAGTCAAAACACCTGTCTTTTCAAACAAGTCTTCAATGTATCCCGCCTTCAACACAGGCAAAGCATCTGCCGTAGTCCGCAAGTTAGCTAAACCACGTTCTTCCACGGCCATTTTATGCCATTCTTCCGAATAGCCATTGCCACCGAATACTACTGCACCATGTTCATCCATCACTTCCTTGAGGATAGTTTGGATGGCTGCATTCAGTTCAGTTCCTTTCGCCAAATCGCTTTCTAACTTGTTAGCAATCCAGTCCAAAGAGTCTGCCAGAATTGTATTCATCGCCACCAGCGGGCCCGAAACGGATTGACCAGAACCTACGGCACGGAATTCAAAACGATTACCAGTAAAAGCAAAGGGCGATGTCCGGTTTCTGTCCCCAGCATCTTTTTGGAAAATAGGCAATGTATCCACGCCTAAGTTCATGATTCCCCGGCCTTGAGAATCCTTAACTCCACCCTTACTAATTTGCTCGAATACATCTTCTAATTGGGAACCCAAGTAGACAGAGATAATCGCTGGTGGAGCTTCATTGGCACCCAATCTGTGGTCGTTACTAGCAGTAGCAACTACTGCGCGCAACAAGGGGCCGTATTTGTGAGCTCCGCGAATCACAGCGCCGCAGAAAACTAGGAATTGGACGTTGGAGTGTGGTGTATCGCCTGGGTCTAATAAGTTTCCTTGGGTAGCGTTACCAACAGACCAGTTGACGTGCTTGCCGGAACCATTGATGCCTGCAAAAGGCTTTTCGTGCAACAAACAAACAAAACCATGTTTCTTCGCTGTGTTACGAAGAATTGTCATGGTTAATTGTTGGTGGTCACTAGCGACGTTTGCTGATTCAAAAAATGGGGCAATTTCAAATTGACCGGGTGCTACTTCGTTGTGGCGAGTTTTGGCAGGAATGCCCAGGCGGTACATTCTTTCTTCTACTTCCTGCATGAAGACTTGAACGCGCTCTGGAATCGCTCCAAAATAATGGTCGTCAAATTGCTGACCTTTGGCTGGAGGTTTGCCAAACAAAGTGCGACCTGCTAACATTAAGTCGGGACGATTGTTGGCAAAGTTTGAATCTATTAGGAAGTATTCTTGTTCGGCACCGCAACTGGAATTCACTGGAGCTACTTCGGTGTTTCCTAATAGTTTTAAGACGCGAGTTGCTGCTTTGTTCATTGCGGCAATGGAACGTAGAAGCGGTGTTTTCTTGTCTAATGCTTCACCTGTCCAGGAGATGAAAACAGTGGGAATGCACAATGTCATGCCGTTGTCTGTTTCCATGACATAAGCAGGGCTGGTGACATCCCAGGCTGTGTATCCACGAGCGGCGGCGGTGGAACGGATGCCACCGTTGGGGAATGACGAACCATCGGGTTCGCCTTGTACTAGAACTTTGCCGGCAAATTCTGAGATGACTGAACCATCGCCTTGGACTGAGATGAAGCCGTCATGCTTTTCGGCGGTGCCGTTGGTGAGCGGGTAGAATACGTGGGCGTAGTACAGTGCTCCTTTGGAAATAGCCCAGTCTTTCATGGCTACTGCAACTACATCAGCTAGTGATTCGTCGAGTTTTTGGCCGGTTTGAATGGTGTTTTTTACTGATTTGAAAATGCTTTTGGGCAGACTTTCTTGCATCTTGCTCAGACTAAAAACGTCTGTTGCCCACATATCTTCTAGTCGCTTGGGAGGCCGGGCTGGCATCAGTTTGCGGTTGACGATTTGAGAAAT
>JAYSVM010000126.1:0-45099 GCA_043718495.1 Oscillatoriales bacterium
CAGGAGGGCGATGCGGGCGTTGCGGTTGGGGTCGTATTCGATCGCCTTGACGGTAGCAGGAATGCTGTGTTTGTCGCGGCGGAAGTCGATCGTTCTATAAAGCCGTTTGTGACCACCACCCCGGTGACGACAGGTGATGACGCCTCGGTTGTTGCGACCTTGTTTGGTGTGCTTATTGCTGGTGAGAGACTTCTCTGGTTCTGATCTGGTAATTTCAGCAAAGTCCGAGACGGTTTTTTCTCGGGTGCTGGAGGTATAAGGTCGGTAAGAACGTATGCCCATAATTTTGCGATCGGTAATTGGTAATTGGTAATTGGTAATTGGTAATTGATAATTAGTTATTGGTTGTTTGTTATTGGTTAATTCCATGCCCAATGCCCTATTCCCTATTCCCTATTCCCTATTCCCAATGCCCAATGCCCAATGCCCAATGCCCTATTCCCAATTCCCCATTTGACTTTTTAATTGCTCAAATTCTTCTAGTGTATTGCAATTCGATAACATTACTGCTTCTCGTTCCCCTACAGATAGAGGTACTACTGTAATTTGATTCAACCATACTTGAAACGATCGCCCGCCATGCTCAATAAAACTTTGCAAACTTGACAGAGATTGCTGGCGGTAGAATCCGCACAGAGGTTCCCAGCGTGAATTTTGATAAGGCACGACGGCTAAAGTAGATGGCGGTACTGCTGTTAAGTTATGAGCCCAATGCTGAATTATCTGGGCATCCAACAAAGGTAAATCGCAAGCTAGGAGTAAAATCCACTCTGTAGTAATTTGAGTCAATCCGTGAGTTAAGGCAATCAAAGGCCCGGAACCGGGATTATATTCTACCAGAAATTGACATTTATTGGTTAAAGTCGATCGATAGCGATCGGGCCAAGCAGTCATAACGTAAACTTCTGAGGTTAAATTCGCAGCCACTTCGCACGATCGCACTAATAGACATTTACCCTCAATTTCCAATAGAGCCTTATCCCTACCCATCCGCGAACTCTGACCGCCGGCAAGCACAATTACAGCAATTTTATCATTGTTCATTGGGAATTGGGCATCGGGCATTGGGAATTGGGAATTGGGAATTGGGAATTGGGCATTGGTTCGTTGTTATTAATTATTAGTTATTGGTTAGTTGCTATTGGTTGTTTTTCCGTCAACAGTTAACAGCTTTGCTAACCTCCTCAAGTTTTTGCATGACTTGACCGCTAGTCAACAATATTTCTGCTTTAATAAAGCCAGAATTTATATCCAAACAAACTCCACAGCGCCATAGATGAAATCCGCCATTCCAGATAGCAGACTGCATCAATTCCGATGGTTTTCCCTGTAACAATTCCTGCATTTGTCTTAATAATTTAGAACTCGATTCAAAGTCAGGATTTGTGTTGCTAAAACCGTAATCTCCGTGGGCTAAAAGCACTCGCTCAAACTCAGTATCCGGCTTGGCAATACCGATAATCGCAGTCCGATCGCGCGGCAAATCACAACTTCCTTCCAGTCCTTTGATTGTGGTATAATTCTTGATTCCCCGCAATTCAAAGGTCTTGATAAACATACCTTCTGTCGGCGGGTGGACGTAGCCGGAGATGACGTTAACATCGCCGTCACAGGGACACCACATCAACTCCATTGTGGCAAAAGGCGGCCGTTTGCCGATTTCGCGCCGATAGGGAACTAAACTATTGGCTTGGGGAAAATGCTTGGGAATATGGACAAAACCCAAACCGGTGTTGTCAAAAACTTGCTGGACTTTTTCTATCGTAAGTTTTGTCCAGTCAACACCCAAACCGCACCAAATCTCTATGAGGGGAATACCTTCTTTTGTCGGCATGATATCGCCGCCGTGCATGAGAGCGGGAACGCCGGCGGTGGCTAAAATTAGAGCAGTTAAAGGACTAATTGGGGCTGTGCGCGATCGCCCATCATATGCAACTCCAAACACCGCAACGCTAGATACTGCAAACCCTTTTTCTCTGTTTGGGTAGGCGAGTTTCGGCCCTAATTCTTCATAGGCATCGAGCATTCCAGCTAATTCTTCTCCCGTGGGCCGCTTAATGCGGTGGGAAATCATAAAAGCTCCAATTTGAGCGGGTGTTGCTTCTCCTAATAGCATCATCCGCGTTGCTGCGGCTGATTCGGTGCGCGTCAAATTTTCTCCGGTATGTACACCGCTGCCAATTTTTCGTAGCAATTCTCTAAAAGCATTACTCATAATTTTGGTTAATTGTTATTGGTTAATTGTTAGTTGTTCCGACTTTTAATATATCAAATTGCGGTGGCACAAATTCACGTACTAATTGGCAGAAATGGGCGATCGGCGGAATTTGCATTCGATCGTGAGTTGTCACCAAAACGACTTCGCGAGTCCAAATCGGATCGGCTGTCGCACTACCAATCGCAGAAACCTTAGAATTTCGTCTGTGATTCTCGATCGGGCGAATTGCCAAAGTGCGATCGGCGCGCGCTTCCAGCAAAGCCGAATGTGGTAACAAAGCAATCAATTCTCCCTGTCGCACCACCCCCCGAAAAGCATCCAGAGTATTCAACTCCAAAACAGCTTGCAGTTTAGCACCCATGCGTCCAAATTCATCTTGCACCATCCGTTGCATTCCGTAGCCATCCTTAAAAACCACTTGCGGATAACAAATCAATTCCGCCGTTGGTACTAGATCGTATTTAGCCAACGGATGACTCGCCGCCATCAATACCTCGATCGGCTCATTGTAAAGCACCTCAACCAACATTTCGGGGCCTTGAGTAAAATAGCGGTTATTCATCACCACCGCTACATCCACCAAACCGTCTTTGAGGACTTTCAAAGCTCGATCGCTCCCCAGGGCTGTCACCCGCAACTGTACCTGTGGATAATCCCGGCAAAACTTTTGAAGCACAGGTGGCAAATAACCAGCACAAACCGAATGAATAGCAGCTACGCATAGTTCCGGTTGCTTACCCGCGAGCAAATCTCCCAATTCCTGACTAGCATTTTGCCAAGTCTGACAGATTTTGCGAGCATGAGGCAACAAACGTTCCCCTGCCAAAGTCAGCTTGGCATGAGCCGTGCGGTGAAACAGAGGCAAACCAAGTTCAGCTTCTAGTCCCTGCACTTGGCGACTAATAGTCGATTGGGTGACACCGCATTTCCCTGCGGCTTGCTGAAAGCTTCCGGTTTGGGCAACCGAAAGAAATGCTTGAAGCTGCTCTAAACGCATGGATGTTTAAGTCGAGATGGTTTCAGTCGATGTGACATTGTCGCAAGCAAGTAATAAGCTGCTAGATTAACTGATCGACAAAAACAATTTAGTAGAGTTTGATACAGCTACAGATCGCAGTTGGCAGTTGTCATATCAATTCCGGTTGCACCGGAATGATGGTTGACAGTTGACTGTTGACTGTTGACTGTTAACTCTAATTTACTATTCCGATGCAACCGGAAACGATATCAGTTTGCTGTTGGCAGTTGGCAGTCAACACTCCACAAGCTTAATTTTGCTGCCATTCTTCCAGCGCGATCGCAATTCCCTCTTTCAATCCCGGCGCGAGACACTCTTGTTTGCCTAAATTTTCTAATTGCTGCCTTACTTCATCAGCACCTAGCTGTTTGAGCGCTGATAAACTGTGCAGCCTGACTCTTGTGTCTGGGTTGGCCAACAGTTGAATCAAGCTATCTAGCGCTCTGCGATCTCCTAATTGTCCTAAAGATAAAGCTAAAGATTTTTGGACTTCCACCTTCTGCACTGTCGAATGACTGCTTTCGAGAAAATCGATCAGAATCTCAGCAGCTTTGGCTTTTAATTCCGGCTGTGACAAACGCCCCAAAACACTCACAATTTCTTGATAAACAGTATAATTAATATTATCAAATAGCCCACTTAGCACTTGTTGCAAATATTCCACAGCGGCGGTGGTTTCCATCCAGCTTAAAGCCCGAACAGTTTCGATTTGCAATTCCAATGGAGTTGTTGCCGATCGCAATAATTCAAATAAAACCGCCGCTGCTGCATCAGTTTTTAGCCGTCCCATCGCCATTGCAGCCTGCTGACAAACCTCCAAATGGATATCCCACAACAAAGGTTTCAGCAAATTAACTAAATCAAATTCTGCATCTAAATAAGCACGAGCCCCCAGAGCTCGCACTGCTTCTTTTCTGACTGCTGTCGCCGGATCTTTCAATGCTGCTACCAGTACCGGCTCAATCCGGGAGTCGTGAAAGCTACTCAGGGCCTCGATCGCAGCAAACCGCACTCCTACTTGGGAATCTGTGACTACACTCAACAGCGGTGTAATACTCTCACTGCAACGAATTTGAGCCAGTGCTTTTGTTGCAAACAGTCGGGAGTCTTCTGGCAATAAAAGAGTTGCTAGGGATGCTACTGCTGTCGTGCCAAAATTCCCCAGGGTTTCCGCTGCGATGTGACTCAATTCTTCGTCGGGATTTTTGACTAATTTTGCTAAAGCTTCAATCACTTCCGGGCGATCGAACTTTCCGAGAATACGGGCGGCAAACCACCGCTGTTCGGTGTCTGCCTCTTCGTTTTCGAGTATATCAATTAAAGGTGCGATCGCCTTATTTCCCAGATTGGGCAATATTTTTGCAACTTCCCACCTGTCTTGAAAGTCGCCCCATTCTAAGACTTCTATCGCTAAGCTGACAGCCTTCTCTAAATTTTCTGTTTCCAGCGGCTGATGTTCCTGAATGAGCAATTGGTGCAAGCATTGGATAAGTTCAGGCCAGTTTTGGCGATCGGCAGAGACTTGCGCTTGTTCTAAAATATCAGACATAATATTTGTTATTTGTTATTTGTTGTTATTTGTTACATTATAATCACCTCCAGCACCATATTCCCACGCTTCAATTAATCGATGAAAATAGTATTGCTTCTCCGGTGACAAATTTTTAAACTGCGGTTCTAGAGCTTTACCCAAAGGCTGCAATCCAGTATAAATTCCTAAATTAACATAATGAACCATCCAATCTAATAAATTAGCTACTCCCACCTGCGGAATGATTTTCATAACCAATCCCGGATGACTAATTGCCGTTTTAAATAGAGTTTTTGATAAGGCCGGAAACAGCACAATATCCTGAAGAAATGGTTTGAGAACTGGTTCCCCCAACTCTTCCATTACCTGAAACACACCAGACAAAAGTTGATTAATTTGATTTGGCTCTATTTTCTGATTGATCGCAGCACTCATGGAACGCTGAAACAACCAGGTGACAGACAAATTTGGCTGATATGGTTGCAAAAGCGCCAGGGAATTTTGACTGAGACTATCGCTTGTCAAAGCTTCATCAATTCCCAGAGTCAAACGTTTGAGATGACGCACCATTGCGCCAAAACCACCGAAGCTGAGGGGAGATTGACTGCCACTGCTATCCCCCACTGGGAGAATCCGATTCCAAGGCATTTTGAGAGGACTTTGGCGATAGCAAGGGAAGAATCCGTAGAGTGCTCTTTGAAATTTTAGCTGATTAAGTTCAACGTTTTGATATTGGGGAAGCAAGCGTAGATAGTCTTCAAATAATGTTTCTAAACTAAATCTTTCTGTGTCGGCATCTAGGTAAGTAAATAGGTAAGTTGTGCGGCCATCTCGTGCGGGAAATGCTTCCCAAAAATATTGGCATTGATTTTGCATTGAGGTGAAGGATGCAAATATATCACCAGTGTCGTTTTTGGGGAATCCTTGGGCGCAACTACCGACGACTAAACATACGGCATCGGGTTTTTTACCTTGTCTTGCTTGTCGCACAATGGGTGAAAAATGTCCCATTGCATCTAGTAATAATTTGGTTTTAAATAAAGTTTTAATCGCGTGTGAATCTGTGCTTATAGATTCTATGACAATTCCATTTGGGTGAATTGTTGCGGTATTAAATGGTGTATTTTCAAACAGTTTTCCTCCAGCTTGGAGAAAGCGCTGTTTGAGGGTTTCTAGGAGATAAATTGGATCTACTCCAATGTTAAGTACGTCGCGCACCCAAATGTCTGGTGTATCTGGAAAGCTGATGCGGGCTGGGTTATATTCGGTAGCAACTGCTTTTTCTATTTCTGCAACCGATAGCAAATTTAATTCTAAGAATGCGTCTAATTCTTTGCGAGAAATGTTCCATTCTTGATCGCGCCCGCGCAGGGTGCCGCGTTCGAGTAAGGCTACTCGCCACCCCCGCACGGCTAAGGCTGTACCGATTAATATGCCGAGGGTTGCGCCGCTGATAACTATGTCAAAATCTATGGTTTCGAGGGGTTGTTGGCTGTGTTTGACAGCTTCTGGTACAGGTGCGGTGTTTTGTTTGAGGTTTTCCCAAAGGCGATCGACTTTTCGTAAGTTACCAAGGGCATCTCCAGGTAGTTGAGAGAGAATTTGTTCGGTTAGAGACATCGGGTTTTAATGTTGAAAAGAGTTGATTTTATATAGTTTAGCTATTTGTACATTTAACTAAAAGTAGAACAGGCAAGATGCCTGTTCTTGAAATCAGCAATCCACAGGCAAGATGCCTGTGCCACGGGATTTTGGGAGTTATGTTTAATCAACCGTACTTGCTTCTTCAACCTGTAGCCGATCGCACAAAATGCGATCGCACACAATTGCACTCGTTTCCGTACTCATCCAAACTTCCAACTCAGCTTCCGACTGTGCTTCAAACAACAAACGTTCCCCCGGAAACACCGTGCGCTCAAAGTACCAATCAGGAATGTTTGTAATCCGAGCAATTTGAATTTTGTTAGTGGTATTGATATACCAACATAGAATCTTGACAGAAGGATCGGAATTTACTGAGTTAATTGTTAAATTCATCTTCTTAACTTGCTTGTGCAATTATGGAAATCATCAAAAAGTTGACTCATCCTAAAATAACACACAAATTTTTAAATGGCAATCATTCAGTTGTTTGTCTTTATTTTTTAAGTATTGAATTGATTATTTTGCCTTTTCAACTTACTCCCAAGCAGGTGGAAAAACAGGCTTTCGTAAAGAACAAGACTTCCATGCACCCAGAACAGGTGCGTTTAACAATTGACACTGACCAAAGGAACCTGTTTGCATTTTGTAGTGACTGCAAAAAGTACATTTAGAAATAGAATTGCAGTCGGGATTCACAATTACAAGGTTGGGCTTGTTTGCGATTGCCTTGCGGTCTAGAAGTAGAGTGTTCATTAAATTACTTTTTAAATTATCACTCTCAAGTATGACAGCATGATTTGAATCCCTGCGTCTACCTTAAGGCTTACTTCATATGTAATTGTTTTTTAGGGAGCAATCTAAACCAGATCGCTTTCTCTCTTAAAAGTATAGGGATCAATTTAAAATGCAGTCAGCAGATATGAGATGCTCGACTTCTTCCTGATTTCTTCTGCTATGACAAGGAATCAGGAAGCAAAAGAAACTATGCCCTATGCCCTATGACCTATGCCCAGGAATAATTTATTTGGTCAACGCTATATGATCCTCTAATTTGTCAAACAAAGTCGCCAATATAGTATTGGAAAATAAAAAACCTTCTGGATCGCTCAACCTCAAATTACCGGACAGTGGCAACAGTTCAGCTTCATCTAAAATTGCGTGAAGCGAAGCTATTCCGTAGGTAATCGCACCATCAGCATCCACAACTTCCACCCATCCTTGCCGCCAGTACGGTTGCAAACACTGCCAAATTTTATCAACCATTTTTTGACCGAACTTATCAGCTAACACTGACAAACTCAACCCTTCTGCTAAACGGAAACCCAGCATTAGCGTTTCTAACAAAACTTCATTTTCCGACATTGGAAAATCTTGCTTAATTATTTTCGAGTCAGCATCAGGCTGGGAATTGATGGGAGAAATAGATCGCACCCATTGATAATATTCCTGAGTTTTGCGAGGCCTTGTCAACCGCACTCCTTCCACGTAACTCGCCGCCCCCATGCCGAAACCATAATAAGCGCGATTTTCCCAATAAACGCGGTTGTGGCGACACTGATAACCGGGTAGAGCATAATTGGAAATCTCGTAATGTTCGTATCCAGAACCCGTCAGAATTTGTTGTGCTAAACGGTACATTTGAGCAGCGGTTTCATCTGCTGGCAATGGTTGTTCGCCTGCTTGAAAGTAGCGGCCGAAAGCAGTTACAGGTTCAACAACTAAGTCATAACTCGATAGGTGAGTTGGGGAAATTTTTACCGCCGATTCTAGGGAAGCTTGCCAGTGTGCTAAAGTTTGGTGAGGCAGTCCTGAAATTAGGTCTAAACTGAAATTGAGAATACCAGCCGATCGCACTATTTCGACTGATTCAAAAATATCAGCTACAGAATGCGATCGCCCGCAAGCTTGCAACAATTCATCCTGAAAAGCTTGGGAGCCCAAACTAACTCGATTGACTCCTGCCGCCACGTATCCCAGCAACTGTTCTAAAGTAAACGTACCGGGGTCTATTTCTATCGAAATTTCCGCCTCAGCAGCAATGCCAAATTTGGTGTCGAGAGTTTCTAAAATAGTGTTCAACTGACTGACAGAAAGCAGGGAAGGTGTGCCACCACCAAAAAAAACTGTCTTCAGGGATTGCCCTAAATTTGGCGTATCCCGAATTTCCTGACACAGTACGTCTACATATTGGATAATTGTGCCTGAGTTATCGCCATTTTTGCGATCGCCCACCACAAAAACCGGAAAATCGCAGTAATAACAACGGCGACGACAAAACGGTATATGCACGTAAGCTGAACTGGGAACACCAGAATTTGTCATTTTTGCCCCCGTCTCCGATTCAAATGTTAAATAATCTGTGGTAGATTTCATTAGGTATCAGCTAAAAATTGTTATTTCAAATCTAAAGTTTTCATTAAAATATTATTAATAATTATGTATTATATGACAGTTTGTTAACCAAATCACAATGGGGACGATCGCCTATTTCGATTTGACCACAAACAATTTTGAGTAGCAGTAATTCCCGAATAGACCGCCTAGCAGCCCTTTGCAGCATTTTGGTAAATACGATCGAGCGCGAGTCATGCCATACAGGGCGATCGCACATCCCCCAAGCGTGACAACCGCGTAAAATAAGTTCATGAAAATTAATCCATAAATATAGCGATATCCGTCCGTAAGTATAAAAAAACTATCAGCACTTGAAAGATATAATGAGGGTAAATTCATTAACCTAGAACAATGCTAGACGCAATCATAATCATCTCATTCATAATCGCAGGCGGAGGCATCGGCTTTTACGGAGTCGAACTCTTACCGACGAACCTGCTGGAACAAGTTACAAATATACAAGGTTTAAGTTCCGTACTAGGAGCATTTGGGGCATTAATCGGCTTCGTGCTGGGATTAGTGGCTCAAACCACCTACCGACGAGTAGAAAGGCAATTCCGGGATATGCCGGTGGAAATGTTGCTAACACGTGCGATCGGCTTAATTATCGGACTGCTAGTAGCTAACTTAATGTTAGCACCACTTTTCCTACTACCAATTCCCCGCGAATTTGGCTTCATCAAACCTCTAGTTGCAGTCTTAGGTAGCGTCATGTTCGGGTTTACAGGAGTCACCTTGACCGATACCCACGGTCGCGCTTTCCTGCGACTGATTAACCCCAAAAGCTTAGACGCAACAGTGTTAATGGCCGAGGGTACTTTCAAACCAGCTAGTGCCAAAGTTGTCGATACAAGCTGTATTATTGACGGTCGAATTGAAAACTTACTAGAAACTGGTTTTTTAGAAGGTCAAATTATCATCCCCCAATTCGTTCTGCAAGAACTACAACTAATAGCTGATTCCGCCAATGACCAAAAACGAGTGCGAGGTAGGCGCGGCTTAGATATTCTCAACCGCATCAAAGAAACTTATCCAGAACGGATTCAAATCCACTCTGCTGACTACGAAGAGATTGCGACAGTCGATGCCAAATTAGTCAGATTTGCTTTAGATATTGACGGCATTTTACTAACCAACGATTACAACTTGTCGAAAGTAGCTACCGTCCAAAAACTGCCAGTTTTAAATATTAATGATTTGACTCATGCAGTGCGTCCGACTTATCTACCGGGAGACACCATCGACCTCAAAATTCGCAAAGAAGGCAAAGAACCATCTCAAGGAATTGGCTACTTGGATGACGGGACAATGGTTGTCGTCGAAGCTGGCAGTAGCTACGTGGGTGCTGAAGCCAGAGTAGTTGTTACCAGTGCCTTGCAAACAACCGCAGGTAGAATGATTTTTGCCCGCCCTCAAGAGTCCCTTATTGCTTAAAGTAAAATGGCTAGAGCAATTAGGATTAAAAATTGCGATCGTTGTTCCCAACCAGCCCTGATTCTCTACCGTGTGCGGTATGATGAATCGGGGCTGTGGTTTTTTCTATGTCTTAACTGTTGGGAATCTCTCAGTAAAAATAATCCTTTTTACGCCTACGGTGGCACTTGGAAAGCTAGCAAGAAAAAATAGGCATTAGTTGCAGTCTACCAAGCTCTATGATATCAAATCCAGTAGCATCGGAACTATTAATATCACTCACAGCCAGGACACGGCACGTGCCGTGTCCCTACAATTAATCATGGTAGGGACACGGCACTGCCGTCTCCTCTATATCATTCCTACAATTAATCATGGTAGGGACACGGCACTGCCGTCTCCTCATATAATGTAGAAAGCCTTCCACTAAAAAACAAGTCAATGAAAAACTTGTCAATCTTTAAAATTAACTTTTTCAAACCCTGCGATCGCGGATCTAGAAAAAAGCCCCAAAAAACCCTGTATATATTAGGGCTATGGTTGTTTTTGATCCTCGGAGTCATTTTCGCTGCGATCGGGGCAATTACCGCGCTATTAGCCCCCGTAGAACCGCAAATTATTAGTAAAGTCCTAGATGCTACTGGGCTTAACCAGATTTCGTCAGTTACCTCAGCCTACCGAATATCACGGCCAGTTAATATCTTAATCATGGGAGTTGACCGCGTGCCCGAAGCTGCGGCAAATTCCCCTAAAACTTTTAACGGCCGCAGTGATACAATACTCTTATTGCACGTAGATCCTAGAGATAAATTTATTAACTTGCTGTCAATTCCACGAGATACAAAAATCGAATCTCCGGGGATTAAGTTTAGGAAAATTGGTGAAGCTAATGCCAAAGGAGGTTCAGCTTTGGCATTACGATTAGTTAGTGGTTTACTGAACAATATCACAATCGATCGATATGTGCGAGTTAATACTGGTGCGTTGCGGGAATTAGTTGACTTGTTGGGTTCAGTCGAAGTATTTGTACCTCGCACCATGTCCTATCAAGATAATTCTCAAAAGTTAAAAATCAACTTAGCAAAAGGTTGGCAAACTCTCAACGGAGAACAAGCAGAGCAATTTGCTCGATTTCGCAATGACGGTTTGGGAGATATCGGCCGCATGACGCGCCAGCAATCTTTAATTAAAGCTATGCGAAATCGCCTCGCAAGTCCATCAGTAGTGGTACGGCTACCGGAAATTATGCGAGTGATGCAAAAATATGTCGATACTAATCTAAATTTTGAGGAAATATTGACCCTAGCAAATTTTGGTGTGCAATTAGACCCAGATAAGTTTAAAATCGTGATGTTACCTGGACGTTCTAGTTCAGCAGAAGGGGATTTGAGGAGTTATTGGATTTTAGATAAAGCTAAGCGCGATCGCATTATGACACAATATTTCAAACAAGGCGCATCAGATTTCACCCAAGGGCGATAAAATTATAGACAAAGCCCAATTATCATGAAATATCTATGAAAAATATATCCCGAATTTTTCTCAACCTAATTTTAAGTTTAGTGTTAGCCTTTGGGTGGGTAATGCTGAGTGCAACTCCGGCATTTGCGTTGCCAAAAACCAATATTAACTACACTAACATCAATTTGTCCGATCGCGATTTTTCCAACACTGACCTAGCCGGCGGAACATTTGTCGCCTCTGAAATGCGAAATACCAACTTTCAAGGTGCTGATTTAACCAATGCAATTTTGACCAAAGGAGTTTTGCTAAAAGCCAACTTATCCAATGCAAACCTCTCTGGTGCTTTAGTAGACAGAGTAACATTAGACGGCGCTAATTTAACCAATGCTAACTTTACAGAAGCCATTCTGACACGAACTCGCTTCTTTGATGCTGAAATTTCCGGTGCTGATTTTACCGATGCAATTATCGACGCTTATCAAGTTAATCTCCTCTGCGAAACAGCAGATGGTATCAATTCAGTGACAGGAGTTTCTACGCGAGAAAGTTTGGGCTGTCAGTAGATTTAATATCAATTCCGTTTACACTCCTTATGATATTATTTCAGATTTAACACACATATGTCATTGCGAGCTCTTAGCGAAGCAATCGCAATCGTGATGATATTATTCCGATGCTGCCAGAAGTGATATAACATTTGAGAATTAGTCCACGAAAGTGGACTTGGTTTGTGTAGAAGCGGTTTCCAACCGCCGAATTATAACCGCCCAATCATAAAGGAGGTAACAAAATCCCAATCTAAAGTTCAAACAGCCAAAAACCTTTGAACTACCTCATTACTAAGTTCGCTAGTATTTCCCGATGCCACAATCCCACCTTTTTGCATAGCATAATACCAATCAGCTTGCCGCACAAAATGCAAATGCTGTTCCACCAACAAAACCGAAATTCCCCTAGTCGCAACCACGCGACGTACAGCAGCTTCTATATCTAAAATAATTGATGGTTGAATTCCTTCTGTCGGTTCATCCAAAACCAGCAACTGCGGTTCTCCCATCAAAGCTCTAGCAATCGCTAACTGTTGCTGCTGTCCCCCGCTCAAATCACCGCCTAAACGAGTCAGCATAGTTTTCAATACCGGAAATAAATCAAATATTTCATCAGGAACTTCAGGATTTTTTGTTCTAGTTGGTTTCGCTTCTAAACCTAACAATAGATTTTCTTTCACAGTCAAACGGGGAATAATTTCCCGTCCTTGAGGAACATAACCAATTCCCATTTTCGCCCGCTGGTGAGTCAACTTAGAAACAATAGATTGACCGCCAAAATTAATCATACCACTGCGCGGTTGCAGCAAACCCATAAGAGTTTTCAGCATAGTAGTTTTGCCCACACCATTGCGGCCGATTAAGCAAACCATTTGTCCCGCATTCACGCTTAAATCCACATCGCGGAGGATATGACTTTCGCCGTAGTAAACATTCAGATTAGAGACTTCTAGCATATTGTTAACCGTTGACTATTGACTAATGACTAATAACTAATGACTAATGATTAATAACTAATGACTAATGACTTCTTAGTCTTCTGGTTTTCCCAAATATACCTCAATTACGCGATCGTCATTTTGCACCTCATCCATAGTTCCCTCACACAAAACAGCACCTTGATGCAACACCGTTACCTTTTGAGCAATTTGCCGCACAAACTCCATATCATGTTCAATTACCAACACCGAATGACTTTCGGCCAGCGAAATTAGCAAATCTCCAGTTAAAATCGTTTCCTCATCAGTCAAACCCGCTACAGGTTCATCTACCAACAACAAATCAGGAGATTGCGCCACCAACATTCCAATTTCCAACCACTGCTTTTCCCCGTGAGAAAGCAAACCAGCCGAAACATCAGCTTTATTCACCAAACCAATTGTTTCTAATAAACCAGAAACCGTGCGTTTTTCAGCGACAGGAGCAGGCTTAAACAGAGTTGGAAAAACATTTTTATTCTGATTACAAGACAACTCTAAATTTTCGCGAGGCGTTAAATTGAGGAAAACTCGCGGAGTCTGAAACTTGCGGCCAATTCCCAAACGTGAAATGCTATCTTCCGACAAGCCTCGCAAATTCCGGCCTTTAAAAAGTACACGTCCTTCCGTCGGTTGTACCTTCCCAGTAATCGCATCGAGAAAAGTTGTTTTCCCCGCGCCATTGGGCCCAATTACAACCCGCAATTCCCCGGCATCCATGCTAAAGTTTAAAGCATTGATGGCTTTAAAACCATCAAAACTAACCGTCAAATTTTCAATTTCTAATACTTTTTGATTCATAGCTAATTTTCCTCGTGTTGTAGTTGTTACTGGTGCCCAGGCAGAGCCTGGGTACCCATGTCCAGAGGCTCTGCCTCGCCTGGTTCAGGTAGATTCGAGGCAGAGCCTCTAGGTATGTGTCACCAGGCTGGAGCCTGGTAACAAGCAACACAAGCATATAAATAGTAGTTTCACTCTAAAGTAAAACTACTAGAACTGCTCGAAATTGGAGGTGGAGCTGCTGCTAAGATACGTTCAGCTAATTTCGATAGTGGCAAACTTTGAATATAAACTTTACCAGGCCCAGTCATCTTTGCCAAAAACAAACCTTCGCCTCCAAATAAAGCATTTTTAAATCCACCGATAAATTGAATATCGTAGTCTACTGTAGAAGCAAAAGCTACCAGACAACCAGTGTCTACTCGCAACACTTCACCTACTCCCAAATTTTTCTCAACGATGGTTCCTCCGGCGTGGACAAAAGCGAGTCCATCACCTTGCAATCTTTGCAAAATAAAGCCTTCTCCACCAAAGAAACCGGCTCCGAGTCGTTTGGTAAATGCTACCTCAATTTCAATGCCGTTAGCCGCGCACAGAAATGAGTCTTTTTGACACAGAAACTTGCCGCCTAGTGTACTTAAATCGAGGGGAATTACTTTGCCGGGATAGGGTGCGGCAAAGGCGACGCGGGCTTTGCGATTTCCGTTGTTTACAAAGGTTGTGATGAAGAATCCAGCCCCGGTAAACATCCGTTTAAAACCTTGAAATAAACCGCCTGTTGTAGTTTGCATTTCAATCCCGCCTTCCATGTATGTCATGGTTCCAGCTTCGGCCCTGACTCCTTCTTTGGGGTCAAGTTCAATTTCAATTAGTTGCAAGTCATCGCCGTAGATTTTGTACTCAATAATATCTGCCATATTTTACCTCAAATTTTAGATAAACTTTAGCATAATCATGGTCCGAGTTCTTCTTTTTCATGGATCACATCGGGGTCTTGTTCGAGGCTGGGGTAAGTAGACACGTACTTGGGTTTTCTGAATAAACGGCGGATTTGATCAAAGCCTTGCTGTTGTATCCATCCAACTAAACCGTCGGGCAAGATTGTTACTACTATTAAGAATAGCGCGCCTTGAAAAAATAGCCAAACTTCGGGAAATTGTTCGCTCAAGAAAGTTTTACCAAAGTTGACTAGCACTGCCCCGATTATTGCTCCGGATAACGTAGCGCGCCCGCCTACTGCTACCCAAATTACCATTTCTATCGAAGATGCAATATCCATTTCTGTCGGCGAAATAATTCCAGTTTGTACGGTATATAAAGCGCCCGAAACGCCAGCCAAACCGGCGGAAATTGCAAATACTAAAACTTTGTATCCTGTGGGATTGTAGCCGGAGAAACGCAGCCGCACTTCGTCATCGCGAATTGCTACGAGCAAGCGCCCGAAACGCCCGCAGGTCAGCCAGCGACAAAGGGCATAAGTTGCTGCGAGAAATAACACTGTAAGAATGTAGAAAATATATTCAGTATCTCGGCTATTTACGGAGGCTCCAAACAGGGTTTTAAAGTCGGTGAGTCCGTTGGTGCCGTTAATCAGTTGCTGGCCGTTGAAGAAGTTGAAAAATACAATTGTGGCTGCTTGGGTGAGAATTGAAAAGTAAACGCCTCGAATGCGATTGCGGAATACTAAGTAACCTAAAACTGCGCCCAAAATGGCGGGAATTGCTACTACTGCGAGGACTGAGAAGGGAAATGAGTGAAATGGCTGCCAAAACCACGGTAATTCGACGCGGAAACCACTCATAAATTCTGGCACTTTGATGCTGGAATTTGGGGGAAATTGCAGTTTGAGGTGCATGGCTAAGGCGTAGCCACCGATCGCAAAAAACACCCCATGCCCTAAACTGAGTAAGCCTGTGTATCCCCAAATTAGGTCAATGCCGAGGGCTGCAATGGCTAGGGCTAGAAATCGTCCTAGTTGGTTGAGGCGAACGTCGGGAAGTATGCCTGGGATGAGTAATATGAATATAAGTGCGATCGCGCCTACAATCACCACTTCTTTAATCCATGCCTTTTGATGTGTATTCTGCATTGTTTTTCCCTCAAAGCTGTAATTGTCAATTCTCGACAGTGCGTCCTTTTTGCGGAAAAATCCCTCCAGGGCGGACTTGTAGAAAAGCAATAATTAAGGCAAACACCATGACTTTTGCCATGCTAGTTGTGGCAAAAAAAGTGAAAAAATCAGCCAAAGGCTTGACAGGAGTCAACATTGTTGCTATGGTTCCTGAACCGATGAGGTAATTTGCAGTACCGATCGCGATCGCAGCAACTACAGTCCCCATTATTTTACCAACACCACCCACAACCACAACCATAAAAGTATCGACTATATAATTTTGTCCCGTATTTGACCCTACCGAACCTATCAGACTAATCGCGCATCCAGCAACACCAGCCAGCCCCGAACCCAAAGCAAAAGTCAGTGCATCTACCTGTTCTGTAGGTATTCCCAAACAAGCGCTCATACTGCGATTTTGCGTCACAGCCCGAATCCGAAGTCCCCACACAGACTTCTGCAAAAACACATAAATTCCAGCCAAACAAATCGCTGTTAATACAATAATAAAAAGTCGCGCGTAGGGCAACTGAAAAGTTCCCAGCGGTATGCCACCTCGTAGCCATGCTGGTGCTGTCACATCCACATTTTGAGCGCCAAACCAAGGTTTAGTAACTGCTAGCTTATAAGTTTCCCCAAAAAATGCGCTTACCGCCCAAGCAATAGCCACAGAAAGAGGCAAAAGTATCGCCATAATTCCCTTGCGAACCTGCTCAAAATCTGGGCGACGTTTCAAAACTTGCAAACCGCCAAAAAATAGCAAGCAAAACACCACAATTCCTATCGCCAAAACCCAACTGACACTGCGAACAAACTGCTGTAAAATCAAACTAACGCCCCAAGTTGCCAACAGAGTTTCTAGGGGGCGCCCGTACAGATAGCGAATCACACCACGTTCGAGAATTAGTCCTACCAATGCTGCCACTAAAAAAGCAGCAGGTATGGCAAATAAAATATAGGTTTCAAAAGCAAATCCTCCGATACTTTTGAAGACATTTTGCACTACAAAAGTTGTATAAGCGCCCAGCATCATCAACTCGCCATGAGCCATATTAATCACGCCCATCAGCCCAAAAATAATCGCCAATCCCAAGGCGGCAATTAGCAAAACAGCACCGATGCTAATCCCGTTAAATAAACCATCAAGTATCGCCATTTTTTTATCTTAATTGATCGTGTAGGTTGGGTTGAGCCACGAAACCCAACTTTTATTAATTAAGCGTTGGGTTTCACTATCGTTCCATCAAGCTTTGAATTTGCCACCTTTTGCGGGATCTGACCAATCACAAGATAAGCCCTTTGTTTCAGCCACAAACTGATTCCAAGGCAGCGGCTTGACTGCTTCTGGAGTAGCAAAAGCTATCTTGAACAAACCATCTTCTCGAACTTCGCCCAACCGGACAAATTTAGACAAGTGATGGTTCACTTCCATCGTAACTTTGCCCCCCGGTGCCTCAAAAGTTTGACCTAAAGCTGCGGCCCGAACTTTGTCTAAATCATCGGCGGTTCCGGCTTTTTCAACGGCTTGCTTCCACAGGTAAACCATGATATAAGCAGCTTCCATCGGGTCGTTTGTCACTCTATCTTTGCCGTATTTAGCCTTGAAAGCTTCAACAAATTTTGTATTTGCCGGAGATTCCACAGTCATGAAGTAATTCCAGGCAGCATAATGACCTTTCAGATATTCTACACCGATCGCCTTTACTTCTTCTTCGGCAATACTGACTGACATCGACGGATACTTATCGGGCCCTAAACCTGCGCCTTGCAACTGTTTGAAAAATGCTACATTACTATCACCGTTGAGGGAATTAAAGATGACTCCGCCGTCTGGCAAAGCCGCTTTGATTTTGCTAATAATTTGCGTTACTTCTGTTCCACCTAAAGGAATATAGTCTTCCCCAACTACTTCGCCACCTTTGGCTGCTAGTTGTGCCTTGATGATAGTATTTGCTGTGCGGGGAAACACATAGTCTGAACCGATTAAGAAGAATTTTTTACCTTTGTTTTCTAGTAGCCAGTCAACTGCTGGCTCGATTTGCTGGTTCGGTGCAGCCCCGGTGTAAAAGATGTTTTTTGAACACTCTTGACCCTCGTATTGTACGGGATACCAGAGCATATGATTTTTTGTTTCAAATACTGGCAATACTGCTTTTCGACTTGCGGAAGTCCAGCAACCAAAAACAGTTACGACTTTATCTTGGTCGATCAATTTTTTGGCTTTTTCGGCAAACGTCGGCCAGTCGGAGTTGCCATCTTCGACGATTGCTTCTATCTGTTTGCCTAATACGCCTCCTGCTTTATTGATTTCTTCGATTGCTAATTGTTCGGCATCGACAACGCTTTTTTCGCTAATTGACATTGTGCCACTCAATGAGTGCAAAATGCCTACTTTGATGGTGTTTCCACTACTTGCTGCTGGTGATGCTGCTGCTGTTGAATTAGGAGAAGCAGAAGCTTCTGGAGTTGGTGTTTGAGTCGGAGTTCTGCAAGCTTTTAGGAATAAGCTTGATGTGATGGTAGCAGAACTGTATAAAAGGAATTTACGCCGATCGAATCGCTTTGCCATTGTATTCTTTTCACTCCTCAATCAATAATTCTGATGTTTGAGAATAGTAACATACAGGACTGAATTTTAAGACACATCTCCGCAGATAGTTGTCCGTTTAGATACAAAACTTATCATTAAGCAAATAGACTCAGATCGCACTATGCTTTGAATGCGATCTGAGTCTGTTTGCTTAAGAGTTTTGACTGATGGAAAATAGCGGGCTCGAACCGCTGGCCTCTGCGGTGCGATCGCAGCGCTCTACCAACTGAGCTAATTCCCCTGATTGATGGTTTTATCTAGGACTTTGAGATTTGGGAGTCCCAATTCTAAAAACCTGATAACCTTCGACTGTTTTCACTTTCGTAGGCTGCTACATACAATAACACGTAAGCGCTCATAAGTAAAGTCTATTCGAGTGTTGGTGCAGTTGGTGCGATCGCACAAATTTCTGCAACCCTATCCAATTCCAAATCAGCAAAATAGTCCACCGTCCAGTTAGCTTGGCGCTGAATCATATGAAACGGGTAAGTGTGACTGACGCCCAATACCTGAATCCCAGCTTTTTTCGCCGCTTCAATCCCAGCAAAAGAATCTTCCACCGCCAAACACTCTCCTGGTTCCAGATTCCAGCCTGGATATTGGCGATTCATCAATTCCACAGCTAACAAATAGCGATCGGGTGCTGGATTACTCCTCATCGTATCATCTCCCGTGACAATCAACTCAAAGTATTGCGCCAAACCACTCAGATTTAACACCAATTCTATATCCGATCGCATCGCCCCGCTAACTACCGCCATTTTCAGTCCGGCAACTCGAATTTTAGCAATAAAATCTGCTAAATCGGGATAAATAGGCAACGTTTCCAGACTATCTATTTTTGCCTGATAAGCTTGAGACTTGCGAAGTAGTAGGCGATCGAGGTAAACTTCTGTTAGAAAACGTCCCCTCCGTTTGAGTAGTTCAACCAGATAAGTGCGATCGCTTTTCCCCAAACAAACTTCTCGAAACTCCCCACGTTTGAGCTGAAGATTTTCCTCAAGCATCAATCCATCAACTATTCGCTCATGAATCGCTTCGTCATTAATAATAACACCATTAAAATTAAATAAAACAGCTTTTAGAGTCATTGGTAATTGGTAATTGGTAATTGGTAATTGGTAATTGGTTACTGACTTGGGGCTGCTAGTAACTCATAATCAATAAACAATAACATTAGTCAACAGTCAACAGCCAACAGTTAACAGTCAACAGCCAACAGTTAACAGTTAACAGTCAACTATTCATACATTAAGCAGGGGATGGAAAGCCTTGTAAATCGTCACCAAAATCAGGAGTGCTATCGACCAAATTCCACCCTCTAGCCACCCGCACCTCCTCCAAATCTTCACCCGGAAGAGGTTTCACACCTTGCGTCACCTGATGTACCCACCAGTGCTCCTGAGTTTGGACTTTACCAAATCTAGCCGCCCCCATCCAAGCATCAATGCTACCCGCCGCATAAGACTTAATATAAGGCTCCTCAAAGATATCAGTCAGCCACTCAGTCTGGCGCAAAGTTTTCTGATTCCCGTCCAAAATTGCCACCTGTCCCCCAACCCGCAACAATCGGAAACATTCTCGCAAAATCGCCCGCGACACAGCAGTCGGAGTCTCGTGAAACAGCAAAGAAGCAGTAACTAAATCGAAGCTAGCATCTGGAAAACCCACACTTTCGGCATTACCATGTCGCCATTCGATGTTTAACCCAGCTTTTTGCGCTTTAATTTCGGCTACTACTAACATATAAGGCGACAAGTCAAGACCCACAACTTCCGCTTCAGGAAACGCCTGCTTGAGCATGAGTGTAGTCGAACCAGTTCCACATCCCAAATCGATAATTCGGCGTGGCTTCACCCGTACAGCATCAATTAAGCCTTGCCTGACGACTGTTTCCTGGGGAGGCAACACATATTGGGTAATCGGATCGTAGGAAACCGCAGCCGTGGGGTTGAGGTAACCACCTTTAATCCCATGAAAGTTTTGACTGCTGTAATATTCAGGATAAACTAAGTCCGGTTCTCGGATGCGATCGCCCGCTTGTTCCCAGTCAATACTTTTATAGAATCGTTCCATTGCTGCTTCGTCTATCCCCAACCGAATTAAAGGCGATAGAAAGCGCTCAAAAATCGTATCCTTACCAACAGCCATAAAACTCCTTGTATTATGTTTGCATCTGTGGCTATCATAGCAAATCTGGTTTATTTAGTAGAACCTTCTGGACTGTTAGCTTTAAACAAAGCTATTTTCTTCCTTCTTCCTTCTTCCTTCTTGCTTCTTGCTTCTTCCCTCTTCCTTCCCCTTATTAAAAGGAATTTGCACAGAAAACTCCGTCCCACCCCGTGGAGGTTTAGAAATATTGATGCTACCACCATGTCCATCAACCACAATTTTGTAGCTAATAGCTAACCCCAAACCCGTACCTTTACCAACTGGTTTGGTCGTAAAAAATGGGTTAAAAATTTGGTCTTTGATACTATCAGGAATACCATTCCCATTATCAGCGATCGCCACTTTGATAAATTTAGCACTCTTTTCTCTAAACAATGCCGTAGAAATAGTAATAATTTTATCCGAGCGATCACTCTCTATCAAAGCATCAATCGCGTTACTCAACAAATTCATAAACACCTGATTTAGCTGTGAAGGATAGCACTCAACCAAGGGCAAATCTCCATAGTGTTTGACTATATAAATTCCATTCTTAATGCGATTAGATAACAGCAGCAAGGTATTATCAATACCTTCATGAATATCCGCCTCTTTTTTCTCAGACTCATCAAGCCTAGAAAAGTTGCGTAACGAAAGAACTATATTCCGAATCCGTTCAGTTCCCATTTTCATAGAACTCAACATCTGAGGCAAGTCTTCTTCAATAAAATCCAACTCAATTTCCGCTGCAAAATCTTCAATTGCAGGCGGAATCTCTGGAAAAGTTTGTTTGTATAAACTCACCAATGCCAATAAGTCTTTAGTATATTTAGTAGTGTATGGTAAATTAGCAAAAATGAAATTAACGGGATTATTAATTTCATGTGCTATCCCGGCAACCATTTGACCGAGGGATGACATTTTTTCACTTTGTACTAAATGAGTTTGAGTTTTCTTGAGTTCAGTTAAGGTGCTATTGAGCAGTTTTATTTGGTCTTGAGTTTGGCTATAAAGATGAGATTGAGTAATAGCGATCGCGAGTTGATCTGCTACAGCTTTTAACAGTTGAACTTCACCTTTACTCCAAAACCAATGACTAGCATGACTGCAAATCAAATAACCATGCGACTGCTTTTGAGTCAATACTGGTACAGCTAAATAACTGTTAGCTTTTAATTGAAGATGTTGATTTTTTTGTTCTAACCAAGTGTCGCCATCCAAAATAATTGGTTCGCATTGTTCTACTCGCAGTGACAAATTATTTATATAGTAAGGAGCAAAAGGTTTGACTGGTTTGGCTGCTTCTGATTTGGAACATTCCCACATAATTTGTAACATTTGCTGTTGCGGGTCATGCCACCCAAAAACCGCCTGTTCTAGATGTAGCAAGCTTACTATTTCTTCGACTGTACTTTGCACAATGTTATCTAATTCAAGGGAAGTCCGAATGCGTCCAGAAATCCGGTTAAGCATGGCTTCTCGTTGGGCCTGAGCGCGATTCCTTTCCGAGCAATAAATTACCCAAATTGCTGCTAACATTGTCGGAAAAAGCAGTCCACCAGCGACGAATGTCAACAAATTTAATGCTTGTAGTTGTGATTCAATATTGTCGCGGGGAATTACTAAAGCCATCGACCAGTTAACTTCCTTGAGGGGTGTGTAGGCGAGATAAACCCATTTTTGATCTATTTTTACCAGTTCAATGTTGGTCTGACCCTTGGTCATTTTGCGGGCAATTGCCGCTAGTGCTGGGTCTTGTGAGTTTACAAAACTTGGGGCTGGCTGATCGATAGTTCCGGTTAAGTTATTATTGGGGTGTACAATTGGTACTCCTTCTGAATTTAGCGCAAAAGCATAACTGTCTGAACCGTAGTACAAGCTTTTCGCCACATTTGCTACTCGGTCTACTTTAATGCTACCGGAAATGACTCCAATTACTTTGTTGGGAGTGGGAGGCAATGCCCAAATTGGAGCTGCAATGATAATTGTAGAAATCTTTGTACTGCGGCCAACGAGTGGGTCGGAAACATTAACTTGTCCATCCATTGCCTTTTGAAAGTATTTGCGGTCTTTGCTGTTGAGGGTAGTGCCTAAAGTGTTCTGGACTGAGCCATTGGCTTGAACTAATGACAGGACAAAATATTCTGTTAACCTGTATGTTTCTCCTTGCAAAATTGGTTCAACTAATGTCCAATTGAGAGTACGAATAGTAGGAGAGTAAGCGATGGTTTCTATTTCTGCTTTGCGGCTGCTGAGCCAGTTATCGATTTCGTCGCTGCCTTTTTCTAGTTTTAATAGTGCTATTTGTTTTAAATTGTCCAGAATTAGTCCGCGCACTACGAAATAGCTAATGCAAGCTGTGGAACTACTAATTAAAGCGATGCTTCCCAGCATTAATAGTGTCAGAAGGTGGCGACGATGTCGTCTGTGCTCCCAAAGGCTGTGTAATTGTTGCCAGCGCGATCGAGCAGTGATGCCAATGTTTTGCCACAACTGGTGCAGCTTTTTTCTTTGCTTGGGTGGCTGTACAGACATAGCGCAGGCTTGATTTGCTGAGTTTTGCATCGTTAATTTTTCTCTCTTAAGTCACTAGATTTTGGATTTTAGATTTGATAATTAACTGTTGCTTTACGATATCTTTAAGATCTATCTCGTTTGTATAACAAAAAAAAATTAAATAACACAGAAAAATTACGGAGTTTTCTAAATTAAAATACATTTATAATTACGGGAAAATGCGGATTGACAAAAACAATAACTTGTGCGTCTTCTTCAAGAAGAAATTTTTTCCTCTAAAGCTTTTTTTGCAAAACGGGTTACGTAAACGGTGAGGGCGATTGTTGCAATCAAGCCAATGCCGTAAAGAGTCCACTCAGCAGTTGTGCGCGATCGCCCTTGGGAACCCAGTGCAGCCAAACTCCCAGCCAAGGAACCTATATAAACATACATTACAGTTCCGGGGATCATACCGATCCAAGATGCGAAAAAATAGTCTCTTAGAGATACCTGCGTGACCCCAAAAGCATAGTTGAGCAAATTAAATGGGAAAATTGGAGAAAGCCTAGTGAGTAAGACTATTTTCCATCCTTCTGAGGCTACGGCTGCGTCGATGGCTTGAAATTTTGCATTACCTTGTATCTGCTGGGAAACCCAGTCGCGAGTTAGATATCGCCCGACTAAAAAAGCGCAAGTTGCCCCTAAAATGGAGCCGATGGAAACGCAAATTGCACCGCCAATTACTCCGAACAAAACACCAGAACCCAGAGTCAGCAAAGAACCGGGAATAAACAGAACTGTTGCTACAATATAGATTAAGATAAAAGCTACCGGGCCCCAAGGGCCGAGATGGGCGATCGACTCTAGCGCATTTTTCAGAATTCCTTGAAAGTTAAAAAACTTTGCCGCCACAATCAAAGCCACAACTAAAACCAGCACAAAAATCAACTTCCACTTATTAGATGGCGGCGGATTTTCATCGATTTGCGATCGGGAATCATTCATTGCTTCAAATCTCCACTCTCAATAATATGGGCATTGGGCATTGTACACTGAGCGGAGCGTAGTCGAAGGGTCGAAGTGCCGAAATATAAAAGGGTATTCTTCCTTCTTCCTTCTTCCTTCTTCCTTCTTTTTAAATCAAAGTACCACCACAACTAGAACCTGAACCAGCCGTACAGCCGTAACAATAAGCAGCAGTTTGCACCTCTTGAATCATATCTAAATTACCAAATTCTAGCAATTTAGCAACAGTGATAGTTTCACCAGTGGGAGTTTTAGCAGGTAAATTTTCCATTTGGTTAAAATCGCAGTCGTAGACATTGCCTAAATAGTCGATCGACAATTCATTGCGACACATCAAATGTTCAATAGTAGCAGGATTAAAATTGTCCTCCAAAAACCCAAGATAAGGCCTATGGAGTTTTTTGTGTTCCAAATGAAACTTTGTCCGTCCCACAGGCAAATTAGTAATCGTGAATAAATGATTAAAACAAATACCAAAATGTTCAGCTAAATAAACCTGATAATCTCGCTGTAACTTGCCCTGTTCTGCTGTCAGAGAAAACTTTTCTGTACTTGGCACTTGCGGATTATAAACCAAATCCAAAACTAAATTAGGATTTTTGCCATATCCTAGCTGATTTAGCTTTTGCAGCGCCAGAATCGAACTGTCAAAAACGCCGTTTCCACGCATTTTATCAACATTATCAGCTTGGTAACAGGGAAGAGATGCCACAATCCTAAGTTGGTGCTTCGCGCAATATTCGGGGATATCTTCAAATCCGTTTTCAAAATAAATTGTTAAGTTCGATCGCACAATCACCTCTTTTCCTGTCGCCCTTGCAGCTTCCGCCAGCGGTTTAAACCCATGAAGCATTTCGGGTGCACCGCCAGTGAGATCAACAGTTTTAATCTGGGGGAATTTGTGAATTATTTCAATTAATTGGTCGCAAATTTCCGGTGAAAGTTCTTCTGTTCGTGTTGGGCTAGCCTCTACATGACAGTGAGTACAAGCAAGGTTGCAGCGTTTTCCTAGATTAATTTGTAAGACTGTAATTTGCTTTTTAGTTAAAGCTGAGTTGAGTTTGTTTTTGAAAGGCGTGAGTGCGGTTTGAATCATGTGCTAATTTAGTTGGTCTTTTTTCGCAACGGATTTAGAGGCGTTCTGGTAGAACGCCTCTGATAATTTAGCATGAATTCAGGGGAAGCGACAGCGACTAATTTGAATTAGTCGCTATAATATTGTAGGGACACGGCACTGCCGTGTCCTAATTTCTAATCTTATTGGAGAGTGTCAACCAATTTCTCAACTCGTGCTTTGATTTCATCTCGAACACGGTGAAAAGTTTCGATTGGTTGTCCATCGGGATCATCGAGTTGCCAATCTTCAAACACTTCTCGCAATACCCATGCTTCGGGTAAATTGACACCGCAGCCGCACAGAGAAATTACGGCATCGTAGTCTTCTGCGTTGAATTCGCTTAAAGCATTGGATGTTTGATCGGTGATATCAATGCCGATTTCGGACATGACTTGAATTGCTGTCGGATGAACTCTGCTTAATTCTAACCCGGAACTGGTGACTTCTATCTTGCCGGCTCCGATGGTTTTAGCGAATCCTTCTGCCATTTGCGATCGGCAGGAGTTTCTTTTGCAGACAAACATTACTTTCTTCATGGTTTTTTTTGGGTTGTTGGTTATTAGTTAGATGTTTCCAGGGCGCGATTTGCGATCGCGATCGCCTCCTTGGCCGCTGTTTCCTTGCGTTCACTGTGGCGATCGGTCAAATGGTCAACTTCCTCGCGCAACAGCAGAGTAAACTTGTACAATTCCTCCATCACATCGATCGCGCGATCGCGATAAGCCGAATCCTTCATCGTTCCATCCTCATGAAACTCCTGATAAGCCTTAGCAACAGAAGACTGATTTGGAATCGTAAACATCCGCATCCAGCGGCCCAAAATTCTCAAAGTATTCACAGCATTAAAAGACTGGGAACCGCCGCTAACTTGCATCACCGCCAAAGTGCGGCCTTGAGTCGGTCGAACCGCCCCAATAGTTAAAGGAATCCAGTCAATTTGATTTTTCAGAATCCCGGTAATATTGCCGTGCATTTCTGGACTAGACCAAACTTGACCCTCCGACCACAAACTCAATTCCCGCAATTCCTGAACCTTGGGATGACTATCAGGAACACTACCATAAATTGGCAACTCCAGAGGATTGAAAAACCGAACTTCTGCACCAAAACCCTCAATAATTCGGGCCGATTCTTCTGCCAATAAACGGCTGTAAGAACGCTCTCGTAAAGAGCCGTATAAAAACAGAATTCTCGGTTTATGCGTAAAACTTGTCATGCTAAGTATGTGGATACATATTGTGTGTCATTGCGAGGAACGAAGCAATCCCAAAGCGCAAGAAAATTGCTTCTTTTCTCTCTTCGGACAAGATGGCGTTTATTTATGTTCACATACTTTAGTTTCAGTTAAAGTCCCGAAATCCGTTAGACAGTTCCCGATAAACTGCCACTGCCAATTGTGCTCCCCAGATCGGAGCCACCCAGTAGACCCAATGGTGTTCCCAAATGCCACTAATTAAAGCAGGGCCGAGCGAGCGTGCCGGATTCATACTTGCCCCAGTAATTGGCCCCATAAATGCGGCTTCTAGTGCTACAGTCAAGCCAATTGCTATTCCTGCAAAACCGATATGAGCGCGTCTGTCTAATCCTGAACCGAGGATAACAAACATTAAGATAAAAGTCAATACTGTTTCTAGGATTAGAGACTGTAACCAGTTGCCATTTAGAGGAACAGTTGCGCCAAGATTTGCTACTTCACCTAAAGTAATTAGCAGCAGTTTAGAAGCTGCGATCGCACCCATACACTGCGCTAAGATGTAAGGCAAGACACGTTCTTTTGGGAAAAAACCGCTCGCCCAGAAAGCTAATGTGACAGCGGGATTTAGGTGGGCACTGCTAATGTGACCGGTAGCATAAATCATTGCAGTGACAACGGCTCCAAAGACAAAACTAATGCCTAAATGAGTGATCGCGCCCTCACTAATTTTGTTAACCATCACCGCGCCCGTGCCAGCAAAAACCAGAATAAACGTACCGAGGAATTCTGCGATTGCTTCTCTCCTGCACTCCCGCGAGAACAAGCTGTTAGCTGTCTTAGAAACTGACTTGAACATTGAGTCTATTGATAACTTGAGCTTTGTTGTTGGATGATAGTTGCAATGCAGAAGTGTTCCCACTAATACCTAAAAAGTCGCCTGCTGTCGCAACAACTCTCCAATTGTCGAGTCAATCTGAGCTTTGCCACCAAAAACAGTCCCTACTTTGCCATTGTAGAAGTGCTGATAAATTAGTTGATAGCCTTCTTTTGGTAAAGGAATATAACCCACAGAACTAACTAAGGTCGGAGCTTTTTTCATGTAGAACTCTACAAAGTTGCGTAGTTCTACTTTACTTTGAGCCGATTGGTAGTTGACATAGATAAATAGAGGTCGTGCTAGGGGCTGATACTGAGCTTTTTCTACAGCTTCACGGGAAGGCAAAACTGCTCCTTTACCTCTGTCAATACCTACAGCTTTTAATTTACTTTGGTTGTCTTCGTAATAGCTAAATCCAAAGTAACCTAAAGCATTTTCATCTTTAATAACTCCTTGCACTAAAACTGTATCGTCTTCACTAGCTGTATAGTCGGTTCGGCTGGCTTTAGCAGTACCTACTGTTGCCTCTGTGAAGTAGTCAAATGTACCGGAATCTTTGCCTGCACCGTAAAGGGTTATCGGTCGGTTTGGCCAATTAGGTCGAATCTGATTCCATTTGGTGATTTTACCTTGGGCGGCGGGTTCCCAAATCTTTTTCAATTCCTCTACAGTAATGTCTTTTGCCCAGTCATTTTTGGGATTGACTACTACTGTGAGTGCGTCAAATGCGATCGGTAATTCGTAGTAGCGGATGCCAGCTTTGTTGCAGGCTTCCATTTCCTCTGGGCGGATGGGTCGCGAGGCGTTGCTAATGTCTGTTTCGCCAGCACAAAACTTTTTAAATCCACCGCCAGTGCCGGAAAATTCAACAGTAATTGATGCTTTTTTGGGATGCGTATTTTGATATTCTTTTGCGATCGCATTCGTAATTGGATAGACAGTGCTGGAACCGTCTATTTTAATGCTCTGCGATTCTGAGGACTGGACTTGAGAGCAGGAGTTGAGCAGCCCGATCGCCAAAGCAATTATACTTAGCGCGAAAACCTTGGACTTTTTTGCTGGGTTCATTGACTTCACCCAATCCCATAACTAAGGGGTACAATCGAATCATATCAATAAAATTTGATATGTCAAGTAAGCAGGAAGACAAATAGCCAATAAACACATTAAGAAATGTTGATGGATTAACCGACATCAGCACAGGGGCGGGCCGGCAGGATTTGGCCGCATCGGCGGTAGTCCGACAGATACTGTTCCAGGGCGAGAAACTGAACTAGATTCAGCCTGTAGTAGATCCAACGGCCTTCTTGGCGGCTGCGGACTAAAGCTGCTTCTTTCAAGTTTTTGAGGTGAAAAGAGAGTTTGGACTGAGGGACCAAAAGCCGATCGCACAAATCGCAAACACACAACTCCTGTTCCCGCAGCAACTCCAGAATCTGAATCCGCAGGGGGTCAGAAAGAGCGTGAAAGCCCGCAGCAATCTGTTTTGCCGAAATTGGCGACTGCGCTACCAACTCCGGTGTAATTGTAGAATTTTTAAGCATCAATTATTTAGAATTTTCTACCCTGGCTGGAACATTAGTTAATCCTGCTTTTTGCATCAGCGAAATCACACCTATAGATAGAATCCCCCCAATAATTGCGCCGCTAACTATCAGAATAATAAAGAATTTTTGCAGCGTTTTTTTAGTTTCTGGATGGTAGCGTCTCGGCAATTCTCCGCCGGCCTCGTCAAGTCGATCGGGGTCTTGATTTAAGGGATCTAGGGGATTAGATGGATTTGAGTTAAAGGGATTCGGTAGTTGGTTCATGGTTGGGTTTGGTAAAACAAAGGATATCAACAACTATCTTAGCTTGCAATTTGCCGCCGCAGCTTAAATAATACATTCTGGTTTAACTCAAGACTCTATAAAATTTATTAAGATACCGAGAATTTTACCAACATTATTGATAAAATATTCACTGGTATCAATCTCGATCGCAATTCCTTTCAACTTGAAAAATTTCCAGATACTCCCAGTTGTCACAACTCCATAAATTGTCTGAATGTCATTTTCTTGACGCTGGTTAAATATCTGTGCTGCGATAGTTTCTGCCATGCACTGTCCTAAGCCGGATTGAATGTTGTCATTTTTGGCTTCAACCAAGACGATCACTGGGGATTCAATGACTAGCTGTTCGGGCGATCGGCTAATGAGAAAATCGCAATAGCCACTCAAACCCCTAGCAGCATCTACATTGAACTCTCGACCTGAAAATAAACTCATCCGTTCCGGAAGTAGTTTTTTAATCTCAACTAATATTGGGGCGACAATTAGCTCAGATCGAGCTTTCTCGGAATTAATCTCTAGCGCTAAAGGCAGATTGAATTGCAATGTTTCTTTCAAAAAAGAGCTGGGTTCTATTTCGGCAATGTCTGCAAATAAATCAACCGTTCTCGTCAAGGTTATGCCAAAATTTGTCTTAATTTGTTCGACGCTAAATTGACTGTATGGCATTTGACTCTCTCTCCCGAAAAATCAAGTATTTTTAAGAAGCTAACATCAGACAACTCATCATATCACTTGAGGCGCTAAAATTGAGTCAGATACAAGGTTTCTACAGTCCCCAAAATTTTTATACTATGACGTTACACGAACTTCAAGACCGAGCACTGAGGTTGTCTGCTGAGGAGCGATGGCTGTTAATCAATGCTTTGATGCGATCGCTCCAACCGAAACCCCGATCGCAGATGAAACCAAAAGGTTTAGCTGCGAGTTTAATTGGCATTGCGAAAACGGACTCTCCACCTCCTACAGATGCAGAAGTCAAGGCAATGTTAGATGAGCGGTTAGTGCAAAAGTATTTGTGATGAAAATTTTATTTGATACCAATTTCTCACCTCAAGAACTAAGAAGTCGGTGCGATCTAGCAGAGGGCTAAATCAATTAGGCGGTCGGTGTTTCATCCCGGCTTAAAAACGCGAAAATGAAACACTTATATAAAAAGTATCGTTATCTATTATCCTTCTGTTTTCGACAAGCGATCGAGGGAAAATGTTGCCGCCTGAGATACTTGAGAATTACTATCTTTTTCTAAGTATTTCAAAGCAGAAATACTTTTGGCGCTAGGCAGATTTCCCAAAGCTTCAGCTAGCCTTTGACGGATTAGCCAATCTTCTGACTGAGCAAAATTCAGAATGCGATCGATCACCTCAATCGCCTTAATTTCCCCCAAAGCTGAAATTGCCGCCTGCTGAATCACTACTTGCTCACTTTCGAGAGCTTTCAGCAACACCTCACGAGCTCGCGGATCTTTGAGATTTCCCAGAGAAACCGCCGCACTGAAGCGTACCAGCCATTCCGTATCCTCATAAAAAGCTCGTACCAAAGCCTCAAAAGCTCTGATATCTTCCAGGTAGCCCAAAGCACCAGCAGCATCAGCACGAATCCCGTAATCCGGGTCAGTTTCTAGCAATTTGACTAGAATGGGATAGCACTCTTCTGTTGGTTTGACTCCAAGAGCAAACACAGCCATCGATCGCACTTGCAAACTTGTGTCATTCAAAGCCTTTTTAATGAAAGGCATCGCCTCTGCGGCGGACACACCTCGCAAGTTAGCCAAAGCTACCATGCGATCGGCTGAATTTTCGCTTTCTAACTTAGCTGCAATTTCCTGTAAGCTTAAATTTGTCATTAGGGATAAATTTTTAGTAAAACTTTACATTTCTCTTCTTTTGATTATATAGTATTTCTCCGTTGAGTGAAGTACAAAGTACGGTAGAGACACCGCAGTGCCATGTCCCTACCAGACTGTGTCCCTACAGTCGCAGGGCTGTATTTCATTCGATTGAAAACTGCTATAGGCGATCGTTGATAAGTAGTCAAAAACCTGTCTATAATTATCTGTAGCTTTTCAATTTATTACGAATTATACTTATTCATAAATGAGCGTGGTCTGTCTGTTTTTTCACGAATTATAGGCGTACCGATCTACTATTATGCCGTTGTACCACCAGCCCTTTTACTCCTCAGCATTAGAACAAGCGATCGACCGCTACCCCCTAACTGCTGGGCAGGATACTTCCTTAGTAGTGGCGATCGCGCTGATGAGTCAGTTGCAAAACAGTTGTCCCCTAGTCAAGACAACTTTACCCTCAGATCGCGGGGTCATGCACGAATTACCCCCAGCCGACAAAATGCGCGCCCGGTGCGTCTTGGTGGTGCATAACCAGCAGATGATTGGCGCGGGAAATTTATCAGAAAACCCCAGCCGAGGGCTATTGATCGGAATATTAACTCCCGCCGATCTAGTTCGGCTGATTGCTTCTGGAAAAATAGGCACTCAGAAAAAAGTAGCCCTGCACAAAATACCGATTTCCGAAGTGATGTCCCCAGTGTCAGTCTCCCTGACAGAATCCGACGACCAAGACGTGTTCGCAGCTTTATCCTTATTTCGCCAGCACGGAATTCGATATTTGCCTATAGTCAATCAATTTCGCCACTTAGTAGGAGTCCTGACTAGGGAAAGAATTCGCCAAGTTTTGCAACCCTCAAACATTCTCAAATTGCGGCGAGTTGCAGAATTGATGACTACGCCAATTACAGCGCCCAACACCTCCTCGCTGTTGACAATAGCGGAACTGATGTCACAGCATCAAGTCAGTTCGGTAGTGATTACAAAAAACAAAGAAGTAACAATGGAGAAACCAACAAATGATCATACCTCCATTTTTCACTATTCTTTTCAGCAACCCCTAGGCATAATCACCGAATACGACATTGTACAAGCGCAGTTTCTCGAACTAGATTTCGAGAAAACCTTCGCTTCCCAAGTCATGGTCACTCCAGTGAAACTAATCAAACCAGCCGATTCGCTGTGGCAGGCCCACAAACAAATGCAGCAGCAACAAGTGCAGCGATTAGTCGTGTGCGGGGGACGGGAAGAACTGTTGGGAATTATAACTCAAACCAGCTTGCTGAGAGTCCTTGACCCGACAGAAATGTACAGAGTTGTCAAACAGTTGCAGCACTCCGTTTATCAACTCCAAGCCGAGAAAGTGGAACTGCTGGAAAGCCGCAATACCAAGCTAGAACAGCAGGTGCGGGAACGAACAGCAAAACTTCATAAACAAGTACAGCGCGATCGGCTTTTGACTCAGATTGCCTTGCGGATTCACCAATCCCTAAACCTCGAAGAAATTCTCCACGCCAGCGTCGATGAAGTCCGCCAAGTTTTGCAAGCAGACCGAGTAGCAATCCTGCATTTAGAGTCGAGCAATTCCGGCATTGTAGTAGCAGAATCCGTTGCCCCCAAGTGGTCTTCTATATTAGGAGAAATCTTTTCAAATACTATGTGGCAAGAAGGTGAATCTGTACTGAAAGAGCAAATTTATGCCGTTCCCCACATTGACCAAGCTAATCTGAATCCCGAAAAATATGCGCGCTTCCAGAAAGCACAAATCAAAGCATATTTAATTGTACCAATTTTGCAAGACAGTCATTTGTGGGGGGTGATGTGTGTCCACCAATGTTCGGAATCCCGACAGTGGCAGGCATCAGAAATCGATTTGCTACTGCAACTGGCAACTCAAATTGCGATCGCGATTCAGCAAGCACAACTCTACCAGCAGGTGCAGAACCTCAACACCGACCTCGAACGCCAAGTTCAAGAACGCACCGCCGAATTGCAGCAAAAAGTTCACGAACTCCAACAGTTAAACGTCATCAAAGATGAATTTCTCAGCACAGTTTCCCACGAATTGCGGACACCTCTAGCTAATATGAAAATGGCGATTCATATGCTGAAAGTTTCTCCGACGCTTGACCGCCGTCAGGTTTATTTACAAATATTAGAAGCAGAATGTACTAGAGAAACCGATCTAATTAATGCTCTGCTCGATTTGCAGCGACTGGAAGCTGGAGCTTGTGCGATCGACCTCGAACCAGTAAACTTACAAATCTGGCTACCTACCATTATTGAACCATTCTACACCCGCGCCCAAAACCGCAACCAGCATTTGCGAGTCGATTTCGTGTCCAAACTCCCCACTATCAATTCCAACCGTGCTAGTTTGGGACGAATATTAGCAGAACTGTTAAACAATGCCTGCAAATATACTGCCAATGACGGTGAGATTGCTCTCAGAGTAGAGTGCAAAGCTGCCAAGAATAGACAAGAAATAAAAGTTAAAGAAAATGTTTTAAACTCAGAGATCCAATTTACACTCAGCAATGAATCGGAAATTCCTATTGAGGAATTGCCACGAATTTTCGAGAAATTTTACCGCGTTCCCAATGCCGATCCCTGGAAACAAGGAGGCACAGGTTTAGGTTTAGCTTTAGCGCAAAAACTTGTCGAACAATTGGAGGGAAAAATTGAAGTTGAAAGCGGAAATGGCAACACTACTTTTACTGTCACCTTTCCGATTGGGCAGGATCGGGAATTGGTAAATTGATTTACAGCAGATTACAGTTTTATAGGTACTATCAATATCGATGTTCCTATTCTACAATGTCATATCAATATAGATGCAACGATCGCACTCCGCAATTTACCATAACAAAACAGGACTCACCTAATCATAAGTCCTGCCAAGCTGCTAAGGAAGCATTTTTTCAGTTTTCTTAAACAGTTTGGTCAAAAAGCCCACCAACCAGCTATCAAATTTTGTGCCAATCTCCTCGGACTGTTCTAGTAGGGGGTTTAGCCTCCCCTCAGAGACTGTAAAGCAGGGGAAACGGTAAAAACCCTGCACCACTTTTTTAGTTTCAATAGCTACAGTCGATCGCCATCAACTTTCGTCATGATTAGTACAGCATTGTTCACCAGTCGCCTCTCAGACACCGTTCTCCTAAGATTGGCGATACACAAGTCAAACAGCAAAACCCTTGTTCTGGCCTAATTTTATCTTTTATCAACGCTGCATCTTTCTATTGTGTCCGATTTATTGAACGAGTTGGCGATCGTACACAATTTTTTACATTTTCTTGAACCTATTCCGCTGGGTATAGACGAAACTTTGTCTATCAAAGATGCTAATCGCTTGGTATATTTACAGTCACAGTTCCTTGGCGCAGTTCATGTTGAATTAGGTTAAATTCTTTCTGTTCTTCAGTCAGCAAGCTATTCTCAATCTGCGGGCGCATATCCCACTGCAACTCAGACAATAACAACAAACAACTAGCCATAATTATGCCTGTGGTTAGATACTGCCAAGGCGCAACAAATGCTAAGAGAGGTATGCTAAATAAATGAGTTAGTCCCATTAGGAGAAAAGTGCGCGATCGCAAACCGAATCCAGTACAAAAATAGCCGATCGCACTCAAGCCCAACCACAAATCGCAAAGGTGCAGCAACAAACTTCCCCAACCAGCAAAAATACTGCAATCAGTCAGCACCAAACCAGTTATCATCAAAATCGCCCAACAGTAAAGAATCCAGCAAACACGCTCGACTTTTACCCAAAACAAAGTCAAAACAGCCATTCCCGCAGTCCCAATAAGAGTCAAAGTTGACCACAGAATCGCCTGAAAGCTCCAACTAAGCGGGAAAAACTGAGCCGTGAAAAAAATACCTGCTGTCACTAAACCCCAAAGCAGAAAAGTTTGGTCGATGCGGGTATAAAATCTTGAGAAAGGAGTAATAGTTCCAATTTGCCAGTGGAGTCGCAAGAGGCCTTCGAGGTCTTGTACATCGAGATGTTCTTGTTTGGAGCGGATTACCGGTTCGGAGGGGTTGAAAAAGGTCATCCAGTGTGAGGGAAAGTATGAAGTTTTATGTATTGTAACAAGTCTTAAGGAATATTTTTTATATTTTTTGTCGTTTTTTCTTGTCACCTGGCTCTGTCGGGGGACGCAGATTTGGAGGCTCTGCCTCATCTTTTCCTCGATAACAGACGACAGACGAGGCAGAGCCTCTAGATATCGGTTCCCAGGCAGAGCCTAGGAACCAGTTCACTGAGCGGAGTCGAAGTGTCCTAACCATCTTGGCTGTTCCAATATACGTCAAAGTTGACGTACAATGAAAAAAGTGGATTGCACAAATATAATTAAGGAAAAAATATGAAAGCGAATCCAGGCGGAAAAATTGCTCCGGCAGAAGTCATCGGCAGGGGTGAGCTAATTTCAGGTTTGTGGGAGATTTTAGAGCGGCAAAGCCTGATTTTGAGTGCAGAGCGCCGGATGGGAAAAACTTCGGTAATTCAAAAAATGTGCGCCGAGGCTCGATCTAACAAACTACCTATTTATCATGACTTAGAATTTGTTCGATCGCCCTTAGAATTTGTCGAGACAGTCTTTAAGGATGTCGAAGAACATTTAACAGGTTTTAAGCGCAATGCCAAGAAGGCTCGCGCATTGCTAAATCAACTGGGAGGTACAGAGTTTAGCGGTTTCAAGTTACCCGAAATTGCCGCCGCTCACTGGAAAGAATTGCTGATTGAAACGATCGCAGATTTGGTAGAAAATCAAGACCCCAAAATCATCTTTTTTTGGGATGAAGTGCCGTATATGCTGGGTAATATCGGCGATGCAGCGGCGATGGAATTGTTAGATACTTTGCGATCGATCCGTCAAATGCACCCGGCTGTGAGAATGGTTTATACAGGTTCAATTGGCTTGCATCATGTCATTGCAACTCTCAGAAAAACAGGCTATACCAATGACCCTACCAATGATATGTACGTCCAAGATGTGCCACCACTGTCTCCTAAAAATGCAACGGATTTAGCCCGAAGGTTGCTTGAAGGTGAGAATATTTCTACACCTGATATTCAAGGAACAGCGGTTTTTATTGCTGACGAATTGAATTATATTCCGTTCTACATTCACCACTTAATCACCAAAGCAAAATTGCGCGGTGGCTCGGTGGATATAGCAGCGATTAAAGCAGTTATTGCTGATTCTCTGAATGATCCGCTGAATCCGTGGAAGATGCAACATTATGGCGATCGAATTAAGACATATTATAAAGATTCGCAGTATCTTTATGCTGTGAATTTACTGGATATTTTGGCAGTTGCAGATCAGCCTTTGGTATTTGATGAATTGTTTAATCGTCTCAAGCAAGACTCGGAAACTCAAGACAAAGAAATAGCGAGGGATGTGTTAAGGCTTTTGCAGAAAGATTATTATCTTCAAAAGGGTGATTTGGGATTTCAATTTCGTTATCCGCTGATTCAAAAATACTGGAAATCATCGAGATGTTGAAATGTTCTCGTAGGGTGTGTCGCCTTGAAAAATCTATAAATTCAATCAACAATCTCAGGGCGACGCACCTTACACATGGGGTAGAGAAAAAAACTCCATATTTCTATTATGCCAAAACACTCGCTCTGTCCGGTGCGTCGCCCTATGATTTTCGGTTTTTTTTGAATGATTTGCGAGAGCGACACACCCTACGGCTAAATAACCAACCGAATCAATCTATGAAAAATACATTTATCTCTCGATTTACTCCAAGCTTGATGGCACCAGAAACCCTAGAATCTATCCTAGTACAGCGTCACACACTAGCAGAACGTTTAGTAGAGCTAATTCGGGTCAGTACCCTAACAGATAACAAGCACTTTCAACTACTAATCGGGCCGCGCGGTATTGGCAAAACGCACTTAGTTTCCCTGATATATCATCGCGTCGCCAAGATGGAAGATTTGCAGGATAAATTGCTGATTGCGTGGCTGCGCGAAGAGGAATGGGGGATTGCATCTTTCTTGGATTTATTGCGGGGAATATTTCGGGCATTTGCTCAAGAATATCCCGCAGCATATCAAGCTCAGTTACATGATGAAGTTGAAAAGCTTTATGATTTGTCGTTGGAACAAGCTGAATATAAAGCCGCAGAATTGCTGAGAGAGTTTGTTGGGAATCGGGTGCTATTGTTGATTGTCGAAAATTTAGAAGACGTGTTTAGTGGGTTGGGAGATTTTGGGCAGAAGCAGTTGAGGGCGTACATTCAAAATCATTCGTTTTTGACGATTTTGGCGACATCACAAAGTTTGTTTGATGGAGTCAAACTCTATGATAATCCTTTTTATGGTTTCTTCTATTCACATACATTAAATGAGTTTAAGGTTGATGATGCTGTAGATTTGTTGAATCACATTGCTAACTTAGAAGGGAATACCGATTTAGCATCTTTTATTCAAACTCCAACCGGGCGCGATCGCATAAAAGTTGTGCATTACCTTTCTGGTGGCAGTCCTCGCGTGTATATTGTTTTTTCAGCTTTTCTGATGACTCCTGAATCGCTAAATAAATTGGTGGAACCGTTCATGGAAATGCTGGATAGCCTCACGCCATACTATCAGGATCGGATGAAATATATTTCACCTCAGCAGCGCAAGATTGTTGACTTTTTGTGCGATAGAGGTGGTGCTGCACCAGTCAAAGAAATTGCTAAATACTGTTTTATTGACCAGCGAACTGTATCTAGTCAACTTAAAGATTTGTCCGAAAAAGGTTATGTTCAAAAAGAAGAGATTGGACGGGAATCGTGGTATGAATTGCGGGAACCATTGATGCGTTTTTGTCTGGAGGTAAAGAAGCAGCGCAATCAACCGATTCGATTAATTGTGGATTTTATTCGGGTTTGGTATACGCGGGAAGAGTTGCAGCAGCGATTGGGATTGAGGATGGCGGATGTTGATTTTGAGGAGAAAGAAAGTCATTTTATGTATCGACAAGGTTTGACACCGATTCCATCTGATGATGTGATGCAACAAGAATATTATATGCGGGCGCTGGAGGCAAAAGATGAGGAAGATCCGCGTCTGAAGGCTTATTATGATGAAATTGAATATTGTCGAGAACAGAAAGATGATGTTTCGGCTTTAGCATATGCGGAGAAATTGGTAGCAAGTCGCGGTGAGGCAAGGGACTGGTCGGAAAAGGGGCGTTGTTTGAATAGGCTGGAACGAGACGATGAAGCTTTGGAATGTTTAGAGAAAGCTATTGAAATCGATCTAAATTATATAGAAGCTTGGGTTGGACGAGGTATTATACTCAATAATGTCACACGCTATGATGAAGCTTTAGTATCCTTTGATAAGGTGATTGAACTTGACGAAAATTATAAGTTAGCTTGGGTTTGGCGAGGCGATTTACTTAAAAACCTCGAACGCTATGATCAAGCCTTAGAATCTTACGATCGCGCGATCGCACTTGATGCAAACGATCCGTCGGATTGGGCTAAGCGAGGCTATACACTCCACAAAATCAAACGCTATGATGAAGCTTTAGAATCCTTAGATAAGGTAATTGAACTTGATGCTAATTCTCCCATTGTTTGGAGTAATCGAGGCGATGTACTTAACAACCTCGAATGTTATGATGAAGCTTTAGAATCTTACGATCGCGCGATCGAACTTGATGCCAATTATCAGTGGGCTTGGGCTAATCGAGGACATAGCCTCGATAAGCTCAAACGCTATGATGAAGCCTTAGTATCCTTAGATAAAGCGCTAGAAATTGATGCCAACGATCAGTTAGCTTGGGTTTTACGAGGCAATGTACTCAACAACCTCAAGCATTATGATGAAGCCTTAGAATCTTACGAGCGACCACTCGAATTTGATGCCAATTATCCGTTGTCTTGGGCTTTACGAGGCGATGCGCTCAACAACCTCAAACGTTACGATGAAGCCTTAGACTCTTACAATCGGGGGCTCGAACTTGATGCCAATTATCCGTGGGTTTGGGTTAAGCGAGGCAATGTACTCAATAACCTCGAACGCTATGATGAAGCTTTAGCATCCTTTGACATGGCGCTCAAACTCGATCCCAATGATTTGTCGGCTTTGGTTTTACGAGGCAATTTACTCGACTTACTTAAACGCTATAATGAAGCATTAGAATCTTACAATCGGGCGCTCGACCTTGATGCCAATTATCTGCCAGCTTGGACTTCTCTAGGCGATTTACTCAAAAATCTCAAATGCTATGATGAAGCCTTAATATCTTACGATATGGCGCTAGAACTTGACGCCAACGATCAGAGGGCTTGGGTCGATCGAGGCAATATACTCGACAACCTCAAACGCTATGATGAAGCTTTAGAATCTTATGATATGGCGCTCGAACTTGATACAAATGATCGGAGGGCTTGGGCTGAGCGAGGCGATTTACTCAACAACCTCAAACGCTATGATGAAGCTTTAGAATCTTACGATCGGGTGCTCGAACTTGACGAAAATGATATGTTAGGTAAGTTAGTTTGGGGTAATCGAGGTTATGTACTCTTGAACCTTGGACGCCTTGATGAAGCCTCAGCATCTTTCGATCGGGCGGTCGAAGTTGACGACAATGATGATTTAGCTTGGATTGTTCGAGGCATTAGACTCCAAAGCCAAGGACGTTTTGATGAAGCTTTAGAATACTTCGATCGGGCGATCGAACTTGGCCTGGGCGAACAATATTCATCTGTCTTCTTCGATCGCGCCATTGCCATTCTCGGATTAAATCGTTGGGATGAAGGCATCGCCGCCTTAGACGACGCATTCCAACGCATTGAATCCGATGATGAAGTTAGCTCCAAAGATGTCGAGTTAATTATCCGCAACCTATTTGCAAACACGCACGATCCAGCGAGAACTCAAACTCACATCACCAGCCTAATTGCAGTTTACGAAAAACACAAATATCTCTCAATCTTAGGACAGGGAATTGTGCGAAACATCCCCGCGCTAATGTCAGAAATGGTCAGCGACAAAGCCGCCCGCACTTGGTTAGAATTCTGGCAAGAACCAACCAGCAACTACGAACAATTCCAAATTCCCATGCGCCTGCTGAATGCGGCTGTCCGCTATAAGGAAACCAAGGGCGACAGACGAGTTTTGCTAGAACTTCCCATTGAAGAACGCAATTTATTAGAACCGTTGGTGTCAGGAAAGGTAGAATAAGAGTACACAGAATTTAGGGACTCCGACAAAGCACTGAGCGAAGTCGAATGTGTTATCAAATCTTCGAGTACGAACCAAGTATTATCGTAAAAAACCCGGTTTCTCGGCCGCCATATCTTAACTATGCAAAATCCCCGCCAAATAGCCTTTCTCGCACTTCGCGAAGTCCACCGTCGCGGTGCATTCGCAGATGTCGCACTCGATCGCACTTTCCGCAATTCTGAACTCACCGACCTCGATCGGCGTTTAGTCACAGAGTTAGTCTATGGTAGTGTCAGGAGAATGCGCGCGATCGACTTTATCATCGACAAACTAGCCACAAAAAAATCCTCCCAACAACCGCCAGAACTTCGCACCATCCTACATTTAGGCTTATATCAACTCCAATATCTCAACAACATCCCCGCCTCCGCCGCCGTCAATACCACCGTTCAACTAGCAAAAGAAAACGGCTTTTTAGGACTTAGTAGTTTTGTCAACGGTTTGTTGCGGCAATATATTCGTTTAACCGATCAGGAATTAAACCCATTAACAGTTACTAACTATAAATCAACCGTCGAACGCCTCGGAATTCTCCACAGTTTCCCCGACTGGATTGTCGAAATGTGGCTCGAACAACTAGGCGAAACTGAAACTGAACAACTCTGCCAATGGTTCAATCAATCGCCCACAATTGACCTCAGAATTAATCCTTTGAAAAGTGCGATCGACCAAATTGAAACCGCCTTCAAATCCCAAAACATCAGCGTTAGCAGAATCCCACAATTGCCCCAAGCCCTAAGACTAAATGGCAGCAGTGGCGCAATTCAAAACCTCCCCGGATATAGCGAAGGTTGGTGGACAATCCAAGACAGCAGCGCTCAATTAGTCACCCATTTACTCGACCCGCAACCGGGGGAAACTATCATTGATGTCTGTGCCGCACCGGGAGGAAAAACTACCCACATTGCCGAATTAATCCAAGATACAGGCACGATTTATGCTTGTGACAAAACTGCAAATAGACTCAAAAGACTTAAAGAAAATTCTGATCGACTTCAGATGAAATCCATCCAGATTCATACGGGAGATAGCCGCCAGTTTCCAGAGTTTATCAACCTAGCAGACAGAGTTTTATTAGACGCACCTTGTTCCGGCCTTGGAACCCTCCACCGCCGCGCTGATGCCCGCTGGCATCACACACCGGAAAACATTCAAGCACAATCTCAATTGCAATCGGAATTATTAACAAATTCCGCGACATTTGTCAAGTCCGGCGGTGTATTAGTTTACGCAACTTGCACGATTCATCCCTTGGAAAATGAAACAGTTATTCGATCGTTCTTAGCCAACAATCCTCACTGGCAAATCGAACCGCCGACAATTGATTTACCTGTACAACCATCACCCGAAGGATGGGTGAAAGTTTGGCCGCACCGAAATCAAATGGATGGCTTTTTTATGGTGCGACTCAAACGAGATTAGGAGAGAGAGGGCGGGTTTATGAGACTATTGATTTTAGGCAATTATTGTTATCAAATCCGCCTCTACAAAATTATGCAATTAATTCAAAATTATGCTGATTAAAGATATCGGTGAAAAAGGCCTTTTAACAATATTGCAAAAATTCTGTCCCGCAGAAATAGTGGGTGATGATTGCGCTGTCATCCCAACAAATCCCCACAAATCTCTGGCTATCACGACGGATATGTTGGTGGATGGAGTGCATTTTAGCGATCGCACTACCAGCCCTTATGACGCAGGATGGCGGGCCGCAGCCGCGAATTTGTCGGATCTGGCTGCGATGGGCGCAACTCCTCTGGCGGTGACTGTAGCCCTGGCTGTGAGGGCGGATACGGCTGTGCTGTGGGTGGAGGAGTTTTATCGGGGGATGACGGCTTGTTTGCAAGAGTATCATACGCCGATCGCGGGTGGGGATGTTGTGCGATCGTCCGTGGTGACTGTGGCGATTACGGCTTTTGGGGAGGTTGAGTGCGATCGCACCATTCGTCGGTCAAATGCGCGATCATCAGGCTGGGCGATTGTGGCTACGGGGGTTCACGGGGCCTCTCGCGCGGGATTGGAGTTGCTTTTGAATGCTGAATTTGGGCAAAATCTGGCAAAAGGCGATCGAACTTCTTTGATTCTCGCTCATCAGCAGCCTAAACCGCGGCTGGATGTTTTGCCGGTGGTTTGGGAGATATTGGGTTGTGAAGGTGCGATAGAACCCCCCCTCAGTCCCCCCCTTGCTAAGGGGGGGAAGCAAGATTTGAATTCCTCCCCCCTTGTAGGGGCGGTGCCCCCGTGCCCGCCCAAGCTGGGGGGCGTGAATTTCCCAATTGCGATCGCAGGAATGGACAGCAGCGACGGTTTAGCCGATGCGATTATTCAGATTTGTCGGGCTAGCGGTGTTGGCGCAAAAGTCGATCGCCAAAAAATACCAATTCCCCATATTTTCAGCGAACTTGTATCGCCTGAAACAGCTTTAGATTGGGCATTGTACGGCGGGGAAGACTTTGAGTTAGTGCTGTTTCTTCCAATGGATCATGCTCAGTTATTGGTAGAAAAAATCGGAAATGGAGCCGCGATTGTCGGAATTACTACCGATAGCACGGATATCTGGTTGACTGATAGCAGCGGTATCTATCCTAATATTGTATTAAAGCTCGATCGAGGATTTCAACACTTCTAACTATTCGCCTGATTATCCTTAAGTGCGAGTTCTTGTAGGGACACAGCACTGACGTGTCCCACGGGAATCTTGATAGACTTTAAAAAATTGGTTTCAACAGAAAAAACACCGACGACTGGCCGTGTTTCGTCTCGGTGTTTTTTCTGGTTCGCTCCTCACACGTCCATTACTCTAGCCGACTCAGCCAACCCTGTCAAGACTTTTGACAAAAGTTTTTTTTGCAAGTCGTCCGAGAGGGGAAACCAAAGCCTTGAAACCCTTCCCTGCAAAGGAGATGGATACTTGGAAAGCCGATCAATTCAACTCGGCCATCCAGTCCAAAATCAGAGTATTGACTTCGGTGGGGCGTTCGTCGTGGGGACAGTGGCCTGTTTTGGGAATGGACACAAATTTGACCGATCGCCCATCATCGACCAAATCCTGATAAATTTTACTACCTGCGATCGGTGTCCAGGGGTCATCTGCGCCCCAAAGTACCAATAAGGGCCGATCGACCTTGGGAAGTAATTCAGACGGTTGAGGGCCTGCTGGGGCGGTCAGAATCGACGCAAAAACCTGTTGAGCTCCCGGATCGCAGGAGGGGGCGTGGAGGAGTTCTACGAGTTCGTCGGTGATGGCTTCGCGGTTCCCGTAGACTTGGCGCAGGGTGTTGCGGATGCGGTGTTTTTTGCGGATGTTGTTGAATAGAAATGGGCCAACGATGGGCGATCGAACTAATTTCGCAAAAGTCCCCATAATTAATCCTAGGGGAAAACTCAGTTCTTCGGGACGGTGGTTGAGTCCGCCAGCACAATTAATTAAGACTGCGCCGGCGGATATTTCGGGATGGTTGGCGACTACCATCAAACTGAGTAAAGCGCCGATCGAATTCCCGACAAATACGGCCGGTTCCTGTACCAATTCCGTCCAAAAATCTGTAAGTAATTCTTCCCACAATTCGAGGGTGTAATCTAGGGCTGGTTTATCGGAACCCCCGAATCCCAACAAGTCTAGGGCGAATACTCGGTAGCCGCCAGCAGCGAGTGGGGGGATATTTTGTCTCCAATGTCCGATCGAAGCCCCAAAGCCGTGAATTAAGATGAGAGGGCGGCCGGTTCCTTGGACAGTATATTGAATTTTGCGATCGCGCCAAGTCCAAATTAGTTTTTCTAAGCTGTTGGCTGATACTAGCTGTTGTGTCGTCACGATGGTTATGTAAAGTTTTGTTAACTACTATAACAGGGCTTATGGACTCCGACCAAAGAAACCGGGTTTTTGACCAAATCTGTGACAGCAACGAGTATTCTAGGAAAAAACCCGGTTTCTGACACCTGTGCATAAGTCCTCAAAGAAACCGGGTTTTTGACCAAATCTGGGACTCCAACGAGTATGCTCGGAAAAAACCCGGTTTCTGCCCCGTACAGTGTCTTTAGATGTTTATGAGTGATTTTATTTAAGAAATCATCAATCTCCCTTAGTCCAGTTTCTAGATTGTCTGCTCTCATCCTGGATACTTGAGGCTGAAACCCTATTTGTAGCGATCGCGTTTTTAGTCAAAAGCCCGATCGCCCTGTGCACTTATCCAAACTGTCCCTATCTCTCCTGATCGCTTCATGTATCCTCTCTATTGTTGAAGTTAATCAACCAAAAGATATATTTTAGATAGAGGCATTATGCAGCAACAAATTGTACGTCAAAAAGATACTAATGCTTGGATTTTACAGTGCTGGGTTTCCTTTATTCTAGCGATTTCCACTACGGCTGTAGGTGTCATTTATCTGCCTGTAGATATCTGGGTAAAAAGTTTTGTCGGTATGGGTTTGACTTTCTCGGTTGGTTCGTCTTTTACTTTAGCAAAAACCATTCGGGATAACAATGAGGCTACTAGATTGACTGCGAGAATTGATGAGGCGAGAGTTGAGAAAATTCTCGCGGATCACCATCCGTTGAAATAATATCAAATTCGGCAAGAAATGAGGAGACGGCAGTGCCGTGTCCCTACAATTAATTACGGTAGGGA
>JAYSVM010000127.1:0-15692 GCA_043718495.1 Oscillatoriales bacterium
TAGACCAGAAGCTATAGTAGTTACTAAAAAAGTAGTTAAATTTGGTTCTTGTGTTTATCAATTTCGTAACGTTACTGGATTTGGAGTTGCAAATGTAAAGACGCCTTATAAAGTACATCCTTTAGTTATCTTGATATTACTTTTCTTAGGTGCTATTTTATTGTCTCAGAGCAACCCAGATGTACAAGGATTTGGAATACTAACCCTTTTATTAGCATGTGCTGGAATTATTAGCGATCTTTCGCAGCCAAAACGAATAGGGCTTGAATTATACGTAAATTCTGGAAACAATGTAATATTTGTTACGACGGATAAATCAGGAATTAGAGAAGTGATTTCACAATTATGCGAATTTATGGAGAGTGACATAGAAGATATCAAGGTAATTAATATTAACCAAAGTCAGGCCACAATAGGTGTTGGCTATGCTGAGCAACTGCAATCTGGACAAATAGGTGGCAAAATAGATAATAGATAATAGATAATAGATAATAGTTAATAGTTAATAGTTAATAGTTAATACTTGCTAAGGAGAGATTATGCCCGAACGTAAAATAAAGATCGACCAAAGTCAAGCATCAATGGGTATTGGGTACGCCGAGAGTGTAAATGCTAAGCAAATAGCTGGAACTATGCACAATTACTCACCTGAACAACAGCAAACTCTTGCAGAAGCAGCAAAAGAAATTCAGGATCTCTTAGATCAGTTATCTGAGACATACCCAACAACAACGGCTGATGAGAAATCGGCTTTTGCAGCGAAAGCTATCGAAGAAATTGAAAAAAAACCTGATGTGAAGGGAAAGGTACTTAAAGCTTTGAAAGCTGGTGGAGTAGCAGCGTTAATGGAACTTACAAATAATCCCGTCGTGAAAATTCTCACTCCCATGCTTGAAAGTTTACTCGAAGAAAGTAAGTAAGCGCTAGTATCCCGATGCTAGAAAAATCGCGATCGCCCTTACATCCCAATTTGTCAAAAAGCGCGATCGCCCCTCACTTAGATTATTTAGAGAAAAAACGGCCCGAATAATATTTTTTCATCGATTCGTGAGAAATAATCCCATGACAAGATTCGTCTCTCGGCAAATCCCCTCTTGCTTCTAGCCAAGGCCTTTCACTGCAAATCATTCGTTCCAAAGTTTCATCATCATACTCAAAATATGCCTCAGCAACTTCTTCGATAAATTGCCCAATTTTTTGGGGAAGTTTCGGTTGTTCGATTTTCTCTGTAATCGGTTCCCAGCTAAATTGGCGTTGATACTTCTCTAATAAATCGGTAATCACTGGCCCGTGAATCCAGGCTTGAAAATCTGCATCAAATAGCGGCTTGCCGTAAACTCCTAAATACCAAGCTTGAGCGTAATACACGAGTTTTTGTAGCTTGTAGACAGTGATTGCTACATCAGTTTGCGCGGCTAACCAAATGAAAGCATTTGCAATATCTCGATCGCTCAATTTGTCCGAATTAGTTGGAACCGCAACAACTTTCAGTTGACCTTCGCCTATCTGTTCCAATAGTTCAGAAACTGACAAGTTAAATTCTCCGGCAATTTGCTCAACTTTTTGCCGGGCTGAAGAACTTACAGTTATTTGATATTCAGTTGTTATTGAGGTAGCTTGAGTCATAGCAGTTTTGAGAGCTGACTTGAAAAATTGTAGCAAACAGTGGGGAATAATGACGTAATAGCGATCGCTTAACTACTTGATTAATTAACCTATTTTACTGCAACAGCTAACTGGAACCCCAGTTTATCTAGTAAAACTATCAAAGCATAAATTTCCTCGCCCCCACTCTCAGACAACATCCGATCGAGTTTCTCATGTATAAATTTAGCTTCCGTCGATAACTTATTCATCTGCAAATAAGCATCCACCACATCTTTAAGTCCTGCTCGCAGCAATTCTGGTTCCGGTGTTTCTGACTCTAATTCCAACATAACCTCGATATAGCTAGCAGCACTTTCTGGGTTTTTCAGAGAAGAAATCAAGTATTCGTGGTAGCTTCTACTTGTTGGCACTTTGAGTTCTTTCATAATCTCTCCAATATTTTTTAGCTTGGCTAATATCTTGCTCTTGAGTGCTTTTATCACCGCCACATAGCAGCAACACAACTGTTAACCCGATTTGTCCAAAATAGATGCGATAGCCAGGGCCATAATCAATCTTAAGTTCATAAACTCCGGCTCCTAGTGAGCGATAATCTCCCAGATTGCCTAGCTCAACTCGCCTGAGTCGTTTCTTGATTTTAGATACAGTTTTCGTATCTTGAAAGGAATCAAGCCATCCTTCAAAGGGACTTGTCCCATCGCCTTTTAGGTAGTTCTGTACTTCTCGTGGTTGAGCTTCCATAATTTTAACATAGGCGATCTGGATTTTAACTGATTTTACAGTACCATCCTCATGAATCCAACGGTAGGGAAACGGCACTGCCGTGTCCTAATTGTAGGGAAACGGCACTGCCGTATCCTGATTTCGGCGGCAGTGCCTTGTCCTAATTGTAGGGAAACGGCACTGCCGTGTCCTGATTTAGGGTACTCTTACAAATTGCAACTCATATCCCCAGATTGTTGACTGAAACGCGCATTTTCGCGGTAGTCAACCGGACAGTCAATCACGCAAGGGACATCTTGAGCAAGGGCTTCTTTCAGGATCGGAATAAAATCGGTTGCAGATTCCACTCGATAGCCTTTCAAACCCATACTTTCGGCAAACTTCACAAAGTCTGGATTGCCAAATTTGACGAAATCTGAATGACCAAAATGATCTTGCTGCTTCCATTCAATTAAGCCGTAACCGCCGTCATTAAAGATCAGCGTCACAAAATTAGTACCGACACGCAAAGCAGTTTCTAACTCCTGACAATTCATCATAAAACCGCCGTCTCCCGTGGCTGCTACCACCTTGCGATCGGGATAAACCAGTTTTGCCGCCACCGCGCCCGGAATCGCAATTCCCATCGCCGCAAAGCCGTTGGAAATTAAACAGGTATTTGGTCGATCGCAATGATAGTGCCGCGCGATCCACATTTTGTGCGCTCCCACGTCAGATATCACAATATCATCAGGCCCCATTACCTGTCGCAAATCGTAAATCAGTTTTTGTGGCTTAATTGGAAAACCATCATCGCTAGCATATTGTTCGTAGCCCGCGCGAATATCCGCCCGCAATTGCTTCGCAAAAGGATCGGCTTTTCCGGTTCTATCCGCACGCTGTAAAATTTCATTTAGCGAATCAGAAATATCTCCTACAACTTCGACGGTAGGAATATAACTGCTATCGATTTCTGATGGCAAAGCTCCTATATGAATAATTGGAATTTTGCCGTCAGGATTCCACTTTTTCGGGGAATACTCAATTAAATCATAGCCAACTGCTATCACTAAATCGGTCTCTTCAAAAGCACAACTAATGTAATCCCGTTTTTGCAATCCCGTTGTCCAAAGTGCCAAAGGATGAGTATAAGGAATGACACCTTTGCCCATGAAAGTATTAGCAACTGGAATATTTAACCGAGTTGCAAATTCTGTCACCGCTTCGCTTGCATTAGCTCGAATTGCGCCATTTCCGATTAACAACAAAGGACTTTTTGCCTTGGAAATTGCGACAGCAGCTTTATTCAGACTTTGGTAAGCACCAAAAGTTTTTTCGCGGTTGTCTTTGGTGAGCGGCTCTCCTTCAACAGGCATTGCGGCGATATTTTCGGGTAAGTCAATATGAACTGCTCCCGGCTTTTCGCTCTGAGCTACCTTAAAGGCTTTGCGGACAATTTCTGATGTCGTACTGGGTCGAACAATTTGAGCGTTCCACTTAGTAACTGGTGCAAACATAGCCACCAAATCTAAATATTGGTGCGATTCTATGTGCATTCTGTCCGTGCCGACTTGTCCGGTAATTGCTATTAGAGGAGCGCCGTCTAAGTTAGCATCAGCAACGCCGGTCATTAAATTCGTGGCGCCGGGGCCCAAGGTGGACAAGCAAACGCCGGCTTTGCCTGTGAGGCGTCCGTAAACGTCGGCCATGAAAGCAGCGCCTTGTTCGTGGCGAGTAGTAATAAATTTAATTGAGGAGTTTCTCAACGCTTCTAAAACTTCTAGATTTTCTTCACCGGGAAGTCCGAAGACGTATTCGACACCTTCGTTTTCTAAACATTTTACCAGTAGTTGAGCTGTGTTCATTTCCGTTTTTATCCTCGGTACATGGGAATTTGTTGTCTTTATCAACTGATCGCAAAAATACTAGATTAGAAGTTTTAACCGCAGACAAATGCAGATGGATTTAGATTTTTGCGATCAGTTGATTGGGTTTTACTTATTTTACCCAAACAGTTTTAATGTTAACAAACTCGTGAATTCCTTGGATGCTCAATTCGCGGCCGTAACCGGAGCGTTTGATGCCACCGAAGGGCAATCGCGGGTCTGATTTGACTAAACTGTTGATGAATACTGCGCCGGCTTCTAGTTCGGAAATAAACTGATCGCCTTCTGAGCTTACTGTAGTCCAAGCAGTCGCAGCTAAACCAAAGGATGTGCTGTTGGCTAGTTTGATCGCCTCATCGATGCCTGCAACGCGAAATACTAAGGCTACGGGCCCGAAAAACTCTTGTTGACGGGCGGCGGCATCTAGGGGAATATCTGTCAGAATAGTTGGCAAGTAGAAATTGCCGGCATTCTCTGACAATGGGCGGCCACCAGTCAGGAGTTTTGCTCCCGATTGGATGCAGGCTTGCACTTGATTGTCCAATTCTTTGAGGATGGCGGGAGTAGCCAAAGGGCCGATATCGGTTTCGGGCAACATCGGATCGCCTAGTTTTAATTGCTCGAATTTTTCGACAAATCCTTTGATGAATTCGTCGGCTATTTCTTCTGCTAAAATAAAGCGTTTAGCGGATACGCAAGTTTGCCCACTATTGAGCATTCGCGATATCACAGCAGTTGATAAAGCTGCTGGTAAATCGGCGCTAGACATTACAATATATGGGTCGCTTCCTCCCAATTCCAGCACTACTTTTTTCAAACTCTTGCCAGCATTGGCTGCCAAACTTTCACCGGCTGGTTCGCTTCCTGTGAGAGTTGCTGCTTTTATGCGATCGTCCGTAACTATCTTAGCTATCTTGTCGGATCCTACTAACAATGTTTGAAAAACACCTTCGGGAAAGCCCGCTTCCGTGAAAATTGCCTCTATTTTCAAAGCGCATTGTGGCACATTAGAAGCGTGTTTGAGCAAGCCGACATTGCCCGCCATCAGCGTGGGTGCTGCAAACCGGAAAACTTGCCAAAATGGGAAATTCCAGGGCATGACGGCTAAAATAGCGCCCAATGGTTGATAGCGGACAAAGCTGTTGCTAGCGTCGGTGGTGATTGCTACGTCTGCCATGAATTGAGCAGCATTTTTGGCGTAGTAGCGACAAACTAGGGCGCATTTTTCGATTTCTGCGATCGCGGATTTCAGAGTTTTCCCCATCTCCAAAGTCATGATTTCAGCGTAAATTTCGCGATCGCGCTCCAAGATATCCGCAGCCTTCTGCATCCACAGAGCACGCTGCTCAAATGGCAGGCGACGGTACTTGTTAAAAGCCTGTTGTGCTAATTCTAGCTTAGTTTCTATTTCCGCATCTGTGAGCGGCTCAAAAGTTTTCAGCGTTTCTCCCGTTGTCGGGTTAATAGTAGCAATAGCCATGATTTAATCTCCTGTATGAAAAACACAAAACTCCCTTCTACTTTTCAAACTAGCAGGGGAGTTGTATCAATGTATTACAAAGTTGGAAATTGCGAGCCACGTTTTTAAGTCTTGCTTATTGGCAAGTGTCGGGATTTGTTTAAACTCTCAATTTTTAATTATAGTGCAGATTCTCGAACACAAATCTTAAGAAAATTCGTTTTTAAACTCACTCTCTTAGCCGTAGGGTGCGTCGCCATCAAAAATCCTCAAAAAGAGCGAAAATCTCGCAGCGACGCACCTTGCAAAAATTAGGCATAAGGTGCGTCGCCATCAAAAATCCCAAAAAAGAGCGAAAATCTCGCAGCGACGCACCCTACGATAATCAGCTATTCTCCTTCCTCAAACAGATTTTTCCTGAATGTAATTCTGCACGTAAGACTGATAGTAATACCTGCTGCCTTTATCGTTATTGGCCACCATTCCCAACAGCGGAATATCAGCCATTCTCAAATCTTCCAAAGCCAACAATAGCGCCTCCCGCTCAGTTTGATTCAGCCCCACCACCAGCATCAACCCATTAGTATGAGCTGCCAATAAATTCGCATCAGCTAAACCCAAAAGCGGCGCAGTATCGTAAATAACTAAATCAAAATTACTGGACAAAGTTGCCATTAAATGCTGCATTTTGCGGGAAGAAAGCACCTTTGTGGGATCGGGAGGAACTGGCCCCGATGTTAACACAAATAGGTTTTCATCGCGGGGCGATCGCAAAATCACCTCTTTCACATCCAAATCCTCAGCAATTACATTGTGTAAACCTTTCCAATTCGGTAAACCCAGCATTTCGTGTACCTGCGGGCGTCGCAAATCCGCATCCACCAACAGCACTTGCTGGCCCATTGCAGCCGCCGCCCGCGCCAGATTTACCGCTACAGTAGACTTACCATCCGCCACTTGACAAGAAGTAATTACACAAGATGCGATCGGGCTATCAACATTTAGTAAGCGAATATTAGCATTAAGCGATCGAAAAGCCTCCTGAAAAGCATCCGTCGGCATTTGCGAACTTCCCACATCAACCGTAACTGTCTCAGCAGGAGGAAGTCTCAAAATTTTATCACTAGCAGGAATTACCCCTAACAAAGGCAAACGAATCGAATGTTTGACTTCCTCTGGAGTGTGGAAAACCTTATTATTATTAAACCGTTCCGCCAACTGCGCCACCAGCGTACCAAACACCAAACCAACCAATCCCCCCAAAGCCAAATTCAAAGGCATAATCGGAGAAACCGCCATCAACTCCCCATTGCGATAACGCGGAATTTCCGGCTTAGCAATCACCTCCCAAGCCACCTCTTTTTTATCCACAGCCTCAAGCTGCAAAGCTTGTTGTTTTGAGAGCAAATCCTTCAAGGTATTAGTAGTCAAATCCGCCTCCCGTTGCAAATCGGAATAGCGTCGCAAAATCACCGGGAAGGCTTGAGAGTATTTGCTCAACTGCTTAGCAGCTTGTTCCAAAACTTGATTCCGTACTCCCAAAACTTCAATCGAATTAGCAGTACCGATAAATTGCTCGATTAATTTAATCCGCACCGGATCTTGAAAAGTCAGAACTTGCGAATTTACCTTAGCTAAATCTGTTCCCAAAACCTGTTCAGCTTCTTTTTTTAACAAAGGAATCAGATTCTTGCGTTGCTCTCGAAACAACTGCATTTGCGGAGTTTGATCGGTATAAGTAGCTGAATTAATCGCAATTTGTCCTTCTAACTGCTGCAATTGAGTCAGCATTGCTTGATAGCGAGGTGCTTGACTCAGAGACGATGCCATCAGTGCTTGTTGCTGATTGAGTCCTAGCTGATTTTGCAGATTACTATAGAGCAATCTTTGCTGATTTAATTGGCTTTGAGCTTCCAATCTTTGGGCTTGAAGTTGACTAATTTGCTGCGCTAGTTGTTGGGTTTGAATTTGCGGATCGATGAAGTTGTACTGCTGACGCAATTTTTGAATTTCTGTTTGAATGACTTGTTGACGCTTTTGCTGATTCGGAATTTGCGACTTCACCAAATCGAGACTTTTGCTAATTTGATTTTTGGGATTTTTTACGCTCTGGTTACGGTAGCTTAAAGCTACTTTTTCTAAAACGAACTGAATTTTTTTTGGGTCATTGTCCCGATATTTTACTTCGATGATTTTGGTGTTTTTGAAGCGATTAATTGACAGTCTAGTTTGTGGAGAAAATTGTAAACTATCTGCTTTTTGTCCGAAAAGATAGTTGTAATTGATTTCAGGGTATTTTGCCCGCAATTGTTTAATAATTGGGGACATGACTTGGGAACTTTGCAAAACTTGAATTTGTGATTCGTAGTCAAAAACGGGATTTTCTGATTTACTTGGGGCTGCTTGTTGTAGTTTCAGCTCGCCAGAGTAGATTTTTGCTAAGGTATTTTGCGTTATTGCAGGTTCGACTAATAATTGAAAGCGTCCTTCGTACTCACTTTTTTGAGTCAAAGTCCAAGCGAAAACTCCGGTGGTGACTGCCGCAGCTACACTGAGCACTAACAGTGGTCGATTCCGGCATACTTCCCAAAAACTTAATTTTTTGGTCTCTGTTTGTTCTAGTTCTAAGAAATCGTCGTTTCGATAAAAGACGGAAGATGGTTGTCGCTGGACTTGTGCTTGTTTGTTGTTCTTAAAGATTGATATTTGAGAATTTTTCCCTGGTTTCATTTGATTTTACAACTTATTGGTTTAAAGGTTTGTCAGTAGAAGAAAGTTCGGCAACGGATTCTGTAACGGATGTAACGGATGGTTCGACGGAGTTTATCCTGAACTCTTGGATGGAGTTTATCCTGAGCCCTTCGACTACGCTCAGGGAACGGTAGTTTAATCGGGAAGAAGACCCTTCGACTACGCTCAGGGAACGAGTCAGGAAACGATTGGTCTATCGAAAAATATTGAACAATCTGAATATTCCCAATAAAGGATTAAGGGGAGCGAGAGTACCACCTACATTATCGGAGAATGCAGCGCGGCCCGATCGCCTAACCATGATCACATCATTATTTTGTAGTTGAGGATTTGCCGGATCATTGGGAGTTGCCGCAAAATTCACCTTAATTGCTAGTTTGGAAACCGTACCATTGGGATTGATCCGCATTAAATCTATCGACTCCATTTCCGCCCGCGCTTTATTAAAACCTCCTGCTGCTGCTAGCGCTTGATTTAAAGAAGTATTAGGAGACAGAGCAATTGCTCCGGGCTTGACTACTTCTCCGACAACTGTCACACTAATTGTATCCGGTGAAAAAGTAGAACTAGCGACCTGTGCATCTTGAGGCTGGTCAATATTTTCGGCTTTGGGAACAATCACCGTATCTCCCTGTTGCAGAGTTAAATCTTGAGATACATCTCCTGTTTGCAAAAGTTGCCATAAATTCACATTAATAATTTGTTCTGTACCAGCCCGCGTCAGGCGACGAACTTGTATTTGTTTAATATCAGCTATTGGTGTAATGCCGCCAGCAACTCTAATCGCCCTCGTTACTGTTTGCAACAAAACTGTTTCGCCACTGCTAGTATCGCCGGCACCAAGTAAACCAGAATTTGCACCCGATTCATTCCCTTGTAACTTATTTGGAGCCTCTTTTGCTAGAGTATAAGTACCAGGACGAGCGACTTCTCCCACTACGGCAATATTAATTGGTTGAGTGCTTTGTCCGGTGATATTTGCTACTGCTAAAGTCGATGCTTCTTGGCGATTCAGGCTAGTTACAGTGGGAATAAATATAGTGTCGCCATCCCGCAAAGTCATATCAGCCCGCAAATCTCCAGCTTGCAATAATTCCCATAAATCAACGTTAATAATCCGTTCCGGGGCGTTGCGTTGGGGACGGCGGATTTTGATTTGTCGCACGTCGGCTGATTGGGTAATTCCGCCAGCTAGTCGCAATGCGCGGGATATTGTGGGCATTTGAGTTCCCATTTGCTCTGCTGTGCCTCCTGGCCCGGCGGCTGAGGATATTGTATAGGCTCCTGGTCGGTTTATTTCGCCTGCGATCGCAATTTGTAAAGGACGCGGGGCCAGCAATTTCAGCGTAATCCAAGGACGTTTCAAATATTGTCCATATCGCCCTTTGACAATATTCGCAGCTTGTTCCAAAGTCATCCCATACACCGAAACGCTTCCCACCAATGGCAAACTGAGGGAACCGTCAGCTTGTACCTGGTGTTGACCGTTGGGGCCGCTATATTCCGGGACGTTAAATATGTCAACTTGAATGCGATCGCCCGCCCCCAAGGTGTATACTTCCGATCGCACACTTGTAGCTCCACTCACAGGCCTATTCACAGGCCCATTTGCCGGAACAGCCGGAAACGGAACTGCGGGCAAGGGAATCGCAGAACCAGAAGGAGGAGGAGGAGGCAAAAACTGGGCCACCGCCGGAGATGAACCCGCCGCCAGCACTGAAACAGTTAAACATTGGACAATTAAACCCTTGACAGTATTAAGTCCTGAATAGTTTTTGATCACCATAGCCTTTTGCCTCTATCCGCTTCTTAGCCCATCTCAATCAAATGTAACCCAACTCTTCTAACTTACCGAGAATTTTTGTAACACTTTCTTGCACAGTTTCCTGGTCTGTTTCACAAATAATCTCAGGATTGAGGGGTTCTTCATAGGGATCGTCAATTCCTGTAAAGCCCTTGATTTCACCTCTTCTGGCTTTGGCGTACATTCCTTTGACATCGCGCGCTTCACACACTTCTAAGGGCGCTTTGACATACACTTCCACAAAGTTTGACTCCAGAGCTCTCACTTCGTCACGAATTGCTTGGTACGGGCTAATCGCAGCCGTAATTGCCACAACTCCATTCCGGCTTAACAGATTCGCCACAAATCCAATCCGCAGAATATTCGTATCTCGGTCTGCTTTGCTAAATCCTAAACCTTTTGATAAGTTGGTACGAACTACATCTCCATCCAAGATTTCGACTTTACAACCTCTGGCTTTCAACTCTGGTTCGAGTGTTTTGCTGATAGTTGTTTTGCCGGATCCGCTCAGTCCGGTGAACCATAAAATAAAACCTTTTTCCATTTTCAATTGCTTTGTAAATATTGTTGACTGTTGACTGATTGTTTTGATTTGAATTGTTATTTTACTCCAAAACATTGACTAATTCTTTTTTTACCGCAGAGGGCGCAGAGGACGCAGAGGAAGAAGGAAGAGGAGAAATGGAGCAATATCAATTCTGGCTGTACCGGAATGATAGAGGAGACGGCAATGCCGTGTCCCTACTAGATTAATTGTAGGGACACGGCACTGCCGTCTCCTCATTTCCGGTAATATTAGTCGCGATGCAACCGGAAACGATATAACTTGTTCCTGATTAAACGTAAAATGCGATCGCTATTAGATATCGAACTTTTACAATAGTTTGAGTATCTCAATATTCGTTGTTTCAAGTGGTTTTACTGATACTATTTGTCTTTCGCCATTTTCAAATCTTAAATCTCAAATCCTTATGTCTTCTGTCCTAAAAGCCGATGTCTTGGTAGTTGGTGGCGGCACTGGTGGCACCGCAGCCGCCATACAAGCAGCCCGCTGTGGTGCGAAAACTATTTTGGTCAGCGAATTTCCTTGGTTGGGCGGAATGCTTACTTCTGCTGGGGTTTCGGCTCCCGATGGTAACGAATTAGCCGCTTTTCAGACTGGTTTGTGGGGCGCTTTTCTCCGGGAACTTCAGCAGCGACAGCCGGAAGGTTTGGATTGGGGCTGGGTCAGTTTTTTTACTTACGATCCCCGCATCGGTGCGACAATTTTTGCTGATTGGGTTAAGTGTTTACCGAATCTACACTGGATTTGTGGGCACAAACCTCAAGATGTGATTAAGGAAGCCGATCGCATTGTAGGCGTTCAATTCGCAGATTTTACAGTTTCAGCCGGGATTACTTTGGATGGCACGGAACTGGGAGATTTATTGGCTTTGGGTGAGGTTTCTCACCGTTGGGGTTGGGAGTTTCAAGCAGAATTTGGAGAACCCAGTGCTCCGATCGCACCTAATGATCTCACACAAACATATCCAGTACAAGCTCCCACTTGGGTAGCAATCATGCAGGACTTTGGGGAAGGCGCTGTAGCCCCAGAAATTCCCGCACCACTAATCCACAATCCCGATCGCTTTACCGGAGCTTGGAACAACTATACTCCCGAACAATTTCTCAATTATGGCCGACTTCCCGGTGGATTGCTCATGATTAATTGGCCGATTTGTGGTAATGATTATGGAGAAAAGCTCGATCGGCTAATTCAATCTGAAACATCTCAAAAAGAATTCCTCCAAGAAAGTCTGTGGCATAGTCAAAGTTTCACCCATTTCATTCAAACCCAACTCGGCCGCCGCTACGGTTTAGCAGAGAACATTTTCCCCACTTCCCACATCAAAAATCCCAAAAATTCTGCCTTCGCCCTCCACCCCTACTACCGAGAAAGTCGCCGCTTGCAAGGAATCACCACAATCCGAGAACAAGATATCTTACCCATTACCGGCGGGAGAGTCGCGAAATTGCCCCTGAATGCCGAGGGAATTTGTGAAGCGGTAGTCATTGGTAACTACGCTAATGATCATCATTACCCCAGCGGCGACATTCCCTTGCAGCCAAAATCCATCCGCTGGGGCGGGCGATGGACAGGAACTGCTTTTACAATTCCCTATGGTGCGCTAATTCCTGCGAGTACAGACGGTTTGCTAGTCTGCGAAAAAAATATCTCGGTTTCTCACATCGCCAACGGTGCAACTCGCTTGCAGCCGACAGTCATGAATATTGGACAGGCGGCGGGGATGGCGGCGGCTTTGTGTGTCCAACGGGGATGTCAGCCACGGGATTTGCCGATTAGAGTTTTGCAGGAGGCTTTGCTGCAAGATTCCCAGGCGAGTGTGGCAGTTATTCCTTTATTTAATTTGACACCCGATCGATCGGATTGGTTGGATCAACAACGCTATTATTGCGATCGACCCTCCTCATATCCAGCCAGTGGCAATTGTCCTTTGTCGGTAGACAAAGTAGGGACACGGCATTGCCGTGTCCCTACACTTGATCAAGCCCAAAGCGCCTTTTCTGGTATTTTCCATCGTCTCGGCAAACAAGACTACGCCCTGACACTGACTGAACCCCTATCCTTGGCCGCTCAAACTTGGAAACTCGTGACTTTAGACCCTGAAACCGACAATTTTTTATTGAGTTACGAAACCCAAAAGCCTCTGACAGTATGGGCTAAACCTAATTTTGCTGGTGATTGGCTGTTAGTCTTCAGAGTAGAGTTGAAAGAATCAGGTTTTTTGCAGAAGTCCTAAAATTTCATAGAAATTCATCCTGATCCATTGGGCAAAGTCCGTATCAGTTAATAGACACTGACACGGAAACTAGCTTATGAAAACTTACACACCAATTGCTTTACTAAGTCTTTTAGACCTTACTTTGAGCGCCCTTGTTGATCGAGCCTTTGCATCCGTAGTCCAACTGCTGGACATTGCCACCGCTCAATACATTTTATCAGCTCAAACTCCACAAAGGGGCGATCTTTCTCCAGAAAGAGGTAGCGGACGCTGAGAGTTAATTGAGTCTAATCTAGACACTCATCCCCTACAAGCATTATAACGACATTGGATGAAAGCCACTTCCACTATTGAGTCGATCGCTCAATCTGATTTTCTGAGACGCTAGTTTTTCAGGTTCGCAAAACAACCGTACTTCTTGTTTACAGTCATTAGGATTTTCCTTTATGTGAGTGATGATAGCAAATAAACCTTCGACCGCCATGTATGGAGAGATTTACTCTCATATGTGGCGGTTTTGTATATTAAATATTTAGTAGCTTAATCAAGCACTTTTAAGGTATGTGAGATACATAGCAGAAGTAGGGAATTAGTTTGATGATTTCAACCAAATTAATCCTGATCTGCATGGTTAGTATCTGTATCTCTAAATAGATACTGACACTAATACTACCCATGAAAAACTACACAACAATTGCTTTATTGAGCCTATCTGGCCTCTTCTTAAGTGCTACCTGCGCTCTCTCCATTGAATCCCCAGTCGAACAGGTAGAAAATTCCACCACTCAATATATGTTGTCAGCGCAAACTCAACAAAGAGGCGATAGCCCTCCAACAAGACGTAATAGACGCTTAAGTTTCATCCAGCCCAGCGCTGAAACTCAACCGCTACAATAAATTTTATGCCCTTCGACAAAAGCCAGTTCCGCAATAGATTAGGTTTGAAATTGGTTTTTAGCTTTTGAGTCGATCGACCTGATATTTAAGAATTCTACTTTTTGATCATTTTTTGTCTACCAAAACAGTTTCATACCAACCTTTAACCGCCATCTACCTATAGATAGACCCTTCGGATTGGCGGTTTCGTATGTGACGACTCCCTATAACCAATAACTCATGCCCCATGTCTGAGCAACACTAAAACCCAGAAACACCTAACTTATTTGAGAAACGCCATATCTACTGATCTCCCCGCCAAATCTCTGATGGTGACGGGAGCATTTTTCCTTTTTGGGTAAACATTTTGGTTGCTAGCAACGTTTCGGCTAACCGTCGGCTATGCTTGATTCCAAGGGGGGTTTAGAACCCCAAGGTCTTTACCCCTATAGAACACCCTATCGAGGCTAGTCATGGTAAACCTTGAAGTGTCAAGGATTGCGTGATTTTTCTGGGCTAAATTTATTAGGAAATAGGGTTTAAAACCTCGTCCTTCTACGACGGCTTTATATTTACTGGAGACACAATTGCCAGTAAATATGCTAGGATGGTGAAATGTTAACCATGAACTACCGCTACCGAGTCTACCCAAACACCGCTCAAGAACAGTTACTCAAAGAGTGGATGGACACTTGTCGCGTCGCGTATAACTACGGGCTGCGAGAAATCAAGGACTGGTGCAACAGTCGGAAATGTATGGTTGACAGATGTTCCATCAGTCATGAGTACATCATGCCTGCTGATAGCCCTTTCCCTGGCGAGGCAAAACAGCTTAATGCTCTGCCAAGTGCCAAAAAAGTATTTCCTCGATTGGGTGAAGTACCAAGCCAAGTGTTGCAGCAAGCCCTAAAGCAATTGCACCGAGCATGGGAGGGATTTCAAAAAATTGGGCATGGATTTCCTCGATTCAAGAAGTTTGGGCAATTCAAATCTTTGTTGTTTCCCCAATTTGTCAAGAATCCTGTGACGGGGATACATATTTCCCTGCCAAAACTGGGGCTGATACCAATTAATTTGCATCGCAAAATTCCCACTGGCTTTGTAGTGAAGCAAGTACGGATCATCAACAAGGCTGATAGATGGTACGCATCTATTAACATCCAATGTGATGTTAACATCCCCAACCCTAGTCCACAGGGTTATCCAATTGGAGTAGATGTTGGGCTTTCCAAGTTTTTAGCAACCAGTGACGGGGTAATAGTAAAATCGCCTAAGTTCTTGAAAGTCATGCAAAGCAAGCTGAAATTGCTGCAACGCAGACTTTCTCGAAAACAGAAACGGTCTAAAAATTACGAAAAGCAACGCATCAAAGTTGCTAGAATTCATCACACAATTGACAACACCCGTAAAGATTTCCATTTCAAACAAGCTCATATCCTTTGTGATGCTGGTGATATGGTCTTCATGGAAGACTTGGATTACCGAATTCTTGCTAAAGGAATGCTTGGAAAACAAATGCTTGATGCCGGATTTGGACAATTCCGAACTATCACCAAGTATGTGTGTTGGAAGCGTGGTAAGTTCTTCGGCGAGGTGAATGCCAGGGGGACTTCGCAGGAGTGTCCTGAGTGTGGTGCAGAAGTTAGAAAGGATTTGAGTGTGAGAGTTCATTCTTGTTCTAGCTGTGGCTATACAACGGATAGGGATGTTGCCAGTGGTCAAGTTATCAGAAATAGGGGAATAGAATTGATTAGTACCGATGGGCAGTCGGGAATTCAAAATGCCTATGCAGACGGTTTGCCGGGGATTGAAATGTCTCAATC
>JAYSVM010000128.1:0-44759 GCA_043718495.1 Oscillatoriales bacterium
CACGATGGGGTCTTCGGTGCGACTGGCTGTAGAGGTCGTCAGTACCAACTGGCGGGACGATTACCATCTCAAATTCGCCGACTACGAAGAAATGGGCATTCCCGAATACTGGATTGTCGATTATTTAGGTTTGGGCGGCCGCAAGTTTATCGGTAATCCCAAACAACCAACACTTTCGGTTTATCAATTAGTAGATGGGGAGTATCACGTTAAACAGTTTAGGGGAAGCGAGAGGATTGAGTCGTTGGCTTTTCCCGAATTGAAACTAACGGCAGAGCATATTTTTCGGGCTGGCTTGCCAAACTAGCCAAGTCTGGTATTCCTATTTATGAATTTAGTTTCTTTGAATCGTTCGGAGTTCAATCCGGTGTATCGAGTCGCTAGTTGACAGTTGATAGTATTTCCATGAAATTAGGAGACGGCAGTGCCGTGTCCCTACCGAAGATAACATTGTAGGGACACGGCACTGCCGTCTCCTCATCATTCCGGTATAACCGGATTTGGTGCTGAATTCCCGATCGCATCCACCCATCCACCCATCCACCGACACCTTGCAAGTTGTCAAATTGTGTGATACCATAAAACGTTCTCAAAAATAGCGCAACAGCAAATATTACTGCATGGCAACGAAGCCAACGATCGCATTTACTCACCTCGGCTGCGAAAAAAATCGCATTGACACCGAACACATGATTGGCTTGCTGGCTCAAGCAGGCTATGAAGTCGATTCTAACGAAGAATTAGCGGATTACGTCGTCGTCAATACTTGCAGTTTTATCCAAGCTGCGCGAGAAGAATCAGTCCGCACCCTGGTAGAATTAGCCGAAGCTAATAAAAAAGTAGTCATCACCGGCTGCATGGCACAGCATTTTCAGCAGCAATTGCTGGACGAATTGCCGGAAGCCGTCGCCATTGTCGGCACTGGTGATTATCATAAAATTGTCGATGTGATGCAAAGGGTCGAAAAGGGCGATCGAGTTTCCCTCGTCTCTGCTGAACCAACTTACATCGCTGACGAAACTACTCCTCGCTATCGCACAACATCCGAAGGTGTCGCTTATCTGCGAATAGCCGAAGGCTGCGACTACCGCTGTGCTTTTTGCATTATCCCGCACTTGCGCGGAAATCAGCGATCGCGGACGATCGAATCTATTGTCGCTGAAGCTAAGCAATTAGCCTCCGAAGGGGTGAAGGAAATTATCCTAATTTCTCAAATTACCACCAACTACGGCAAAGATATCTACGGTGAACCCAAACTAGCCGAACTGCTTCGGGCTTTGGGTGAAGTAGATGTACCTTGGATTCGGATGCACTACGCCTATCCCACAGGTTTGACTCCCCAAGTTGTCGCAGCCATCCGCGAAACTCACAACGTTTTGCCGTATTTGGATTTACCGCTGCAACACTCGCATCCCGAAGTTCTGCGGGCGATGAATCGGCCTTTTCAAGCTGGGATCAATGATGCCATAGTCGATCGGCTGAAAGCATCAATTCCTGGTGCCGTCATGCGGACAACTTTTATAGTCGGCTTCCCCGGCGAAACAGACGAACACGCAGCACACTTGCTGGAATTTGTCAAGCGCCATGAATTCGATCACGTCGGAGTATTCACATTTTCCGCCGAAGAAGGCACTCCAGCCTACAGCTTGCCAAATCAACTGCCAGCAGAAACCATGGAAACTTGGCGCAATTCGGTAATGGCGGCACAACAACCTATATCATTGAAAAAGAATCAAGAATCTGTCGGTCAGGTAGTTGATGTCCTGATCGAACAAGAACAACCAGAGACAGGCGAGTTGATTGGTAGATCCGCCCGGTTCTCTCCAGAAGTAGACGGACTCGTCTATGTGACAGGAGAAGCCCGATTGGGTTCGATAGTATCTGTAAAAATTACTCGTGCAGATGTCTACGACCTTTATGGTCAAGTGACCCATTAATCTCTACAGAACAATCAGAAAGTTTTAACAAGTTTAATGTTTTGTTTCTGAATGTAAAGAGCTATAGTATAGTAGTAACAAGCCAGACATAAGCGGGATGATCCTAGATTGCTTCGCCGTCCGCCCCACACCACAACGGTATCCCGAAGAAGTGTTGAGCTGATAGGCGGTGATGGTCGCTACATCCCTTACTTAAATCCCGTAAGCGAAAGATTGCGGGATAGCGCCTGAACCAATAAACCTGGTTACTACCATGTAGTTAGTGAAGTGGGGCTAGTCAAAATCCTCACTATAAAAAGCCTAAGAGGGAAACTGGCGAGTACCTCAAAGGAAGTTCAATATGCTGTTAAAGGCTGTTGGAAGCTTATAACACACCGATCGCGGTTTGTGTAGGTCATGTCACAAAATCAAAGACGGCTGTCGAATGGGTAAAATTAGTCACCATCGACGGAGCTGCCCTATACTCGATTGCTATTTAAGAAGGTGCACGCAGGCGCAGCACCATACAGAACTCTTACGAGTTCCTGCCCTAGAGCAGAAATCCGCATCCGAGTTGGGCGACTTAGTAAGGCTAAGACTCGTTATTAGGAGCATTAATGAATTCATTGTTTGAAGGCTTGGGTCTTTCGGAAGAACTTGTTCTCCATCTGGAAACACTCGGCTTTACAGAACCTACTCCCATCCAAGTACAAGCAATTCCGCACTTGCTAGCAGGTCGCGATGTTGTGGGTCAAGCCCAAACTGGAACGGGCAAAACGGCAGCATTCTCGTTGCCCATCTTGGAACGGATTGATTTAGATGTAACTGCGGTACAAGCATTGGTGCTGACACCGACTCGCGAATTGGCGATGCAAGTTACTGAAGCTATTCGCGATTTGAGCGGTATCAGCAGCGATGGCCCGGTGAAAGTCGGTCGCTCTCTGCAAGTTTTGACGGTGTATGGTGGTCAATCGATCGATCGCCAAATGCAGCGTTTGAAGCGCGGTGTTCATATCGTTGTCGGTACACCTGGACGCATATTGGATATGTTGAGCCGGGGTAGCCTGAAATTAGACAGACTGCGGTGGCTGGTTTTGGACGAAGCTGACGAAATGCTCAGCATGGGCTTCATCCAAGATGTGGAAAAAATTCTGGATGCAGCACCACAAGATCGTCAAACAGCGTTTTTCTCGGCGACGATGGAAGCTTCGATTCGCAAATTAGTCGCGAGACATTTGCGTAACCCAGTTAACGTCACCGTAGAACAACCCAAAGCAACGCCAAAACGGATCAGCCAAGGCGTGTACATGATTCCCCGTGGTTGGACGAAGGCAAGAGCTTTACAGCCAATCCTGGAAATGGAAGACCCAGAATCTGCACTGATTTTTGTGCGGACTCGGCAGTCGGCGGCAGAACTGACCAGCCAACTGCAAGCAGCAGGCCACAGTGTTGATGAATATCACGGTAATTTGAACCAAGCACAGCGGGAACGTTTGCTGCACAGGTTCCGCCAATGTCAAGTGCGCTGGGTAGTAGCGACTGATATTGCGGCGCGGGGTTTGGACGTGGATCACTTGACTCACGTGATTAACTACGATTTACCCGATAGCGTAGAAAGCTACGTTCACCGGATCGGACGCACAGGCCGAGCTGGTCGCGAAGGAACAGCGATTACGCTGATTCAACCGGTCGATCGCCGGAAACTGCGCTTGATCGAACGCCACGTGCGATCAAGCTTGGCAGTTCGCGTGATTCCAACACGGGCGCAAATTGAAGCCCGCCAGTTGGAAAAGATGCAGGGTAAGGTTCGCGAAGCTTTGGCTGGCGAACGGATGGCATCTTTCTTGCCTCTAGTGTCTCAGTTGTCTGAGGAGTATGACTCCCATGCGATCGCCGCTGCGGCATTGCAAATGGCTTTCGATCAAAGCCGTCCGGCTTGGATGAGCCAGGATTACGCTCAACAAGAAGATGCGCCGATCGCCGAAAACGGTGTGAAGCCAATCTTGATTAAGAAGCGGGCTAAGGGTGGTGCACCAAGTAATAGCTTGTCACCGAGTCTTTCTGGAGCATCAGGTTCTCCTGTTCCACAGAACTACTAAATTGTAGGGTGCGCTGAGGCGTACTTTACTTTGAAATGTGTGTAGAGATGCGATATCGCGTCTCTACTTTTTTTATGGCTGTGAGACTCTATGGGAAAGAAAAATCATCAAAAAGCTATTCGTTCGCTGAACAAGCGGATTGCTGAACATCAAGAAAAGATTACACTGGAATATGAGAAGGATTTTCCCGATGAAGGCTTAATCCGGCATTGGGAAAGCGAAATTCGGGCTTTTGAAAAAGGAATTCAGCAAGCTTTAAAACGACTGGGTAAATAAAGATGCAAGTTAGCGAGCGGACAGTTTCTGTAACAAATTCTACGCTGAGTACGTTAATTGATGAATTGGGTACTGAGTGTCAAAATGTGATTACTTTAATCCATCAGCTTCAGTTACCTGATTTGAGCGATCGACAAAAAGCTGAAATTCTAGCAGAGTTCATGAGTGCTGCAATTCATCTGAACGTGCACTGCGGAGAGGATTTTCAGACGCTAATTGCTGAAGAAATGGAAAATTTGTCGGATGATGATGAAGAGGATTTCGAGCAAATAAATCGGGTTTTTACCTAATCTGTCGGCTGTAACTGAGATCTGCACCATTTCTCAATTAGCCTTTATGAACAGGCAAGATGCCTGTTCCACAAAGACTCTATTTTCTTGTGGAACAGGCATCTTGCCTGTTGCTGACATTGAGTAAATCCTGAATATGCTATCTTGAAATCGGGATAGTTAGAAAGTTACAAAGCTATAGTTTGGGTTCCATATACCCGACTGGTGCGCCTACCTTTGGTTTGAGCGTATACCGCTAGATACTTTCAACTATATCGCTTGATTAGCTCAGTTGGTAGAGCGATCGGTGTTCCGAAGAGTCACAGGTTCGAGTCCTGTATCAGCCCCAAAAAGTTAGCTCATTTGGTAGAGCAATCGACTGTTAATCGATTTGTAACAGGTTCAAATCCTGTACTTAAAAACCCTGGCCCTGGGTACGGGTAGCTTTCCAGCTAAAAATGGCACGGGAGAAATCCCAAGATGGTTCGAGTCCATTATTTGACAACTCTGTGATGCAAGTGTTTGTTAGCAGTCGAGGAGCTCGCGCAACTGTATCTCTCCCTGATTTGAGTATGTCCTTCATTTTTCCAGATTTGGTTTTCCTGCGGGGATTCTGGATTGGTGGCGCGATCGGCATATTTGAGCATTACGATCTTTTGCGAGATTGCCGAAAGGTGATTTAGCAGAAGTAGTGACAATCTTAATCCAGTCTGGGAGGCGTTTTTGCCCGCATCTGAACTGTAAACACTTGCACTTGCAGAGTTAAACAATATATTGTAGTATGAATATTACAACTAAATTCAAAAAAGGCAATCAATGTTTAATACTAATTCTCAAAACTCATGCAACAGTATCTGTAGGGTGCGTCGCCATCTACAATCTTGAATAATATCGACAATCTTTGAGCGACGCACCTTACACTCAGGGTGAGCGTAAACAAGCCCACACTCATCATTGTTGCAAGACGAGGCGAGAATTCGTATAAATTAAATCTGCCTCACTGATTTTGCTTTCCCAAATTATCTATTAAAATTTTATGTGGAAAACCTTTTATATCTCACCTAACGAAATCGGAATTTTATATCACCGCAGTGACTTTAAGAAAATTTTGCTCCCCGGTACATACACCTATTTCGGTAGCCATTGGAACCTAAAAAGCTACGATCTCAATCAGCCAGAAGCTAAGATTGACAACTTAGAACTGTTGCTGAGAAACCACGGAACCGAATTACAAGAACATCTTTCGATTGTCAGAACCGCATTCAATCAAACAGCTTTAGTTCGTTTGGGTCAAAATTGGCTGAGTATTTTACCGAATCAATTGCGGGCGTTTTGGCGCGGTTTTATTGAAGTAGAATGTCATGTCTTCAATTTAGACGAGAATTTAGAATTGCCGATTGAGTTTGTGCAAAAAGTGCGATCGACTACCCTACAAGGACTGAAAAAGTTTCAAATCTCTGAGTCGGAACTAGGCTTGCTGTACGTGCAGAATAATTTTGTGCGCCCTTTAGAATCAGGAGAATATGCTTTTTGGTCTGTTGTGGATAAAGATGTCACAGTTCGTACTTTCAGCCGAGTTATTCCTAATCCTGAATTTCCCCAAGAAAATGTCCTAATTGAAAAACATCCCGATTTTGTAGCAGCCTACTGTGAACTTGTGCAATTACTCGGTCATCAAATTGCGATTGTGCGCGATCGAGGAAAAGTCATTTCTGTTTTACCACCGACAAGCCGCAAGCTATTTTGGCAAGGTGTGGAAGTCGAAATTATTGATATCAATACTGATGTGAATTTAGATCATCGTTTAATAGCTGAGTTGGTTGCTGGTTCCCCAGAAGCTCTATCAACCTGTGTCCAGTATTTGCACTTTTGTGAAGTTCCGGCACAGCACATTGGACTATTATATATCAACCAAGAGTTTCAATCACAACTGCCGCCAGGAACTCATGCTTGGTGGAAGTTTGGACGCTCTTTTCAAACGGAAGTCATTGATTTACGATTGCAAAATATCGAGGTATCTGGTCAAGATATTCTGTCAAAGGATAAAGTACCTCTGCGCTTGAATTTGACTGCTGGTTATCGCATCCGAGATCCGCTGATGGCAAAAAATAGTCTGTCGGATATTACGGGATTTTTGTACAAGGAATTGCAGTTTGCTTTGCGTGGTGCGGTGGGCGAACAGACTCTGGATGGGTTGCTGGAGAGCAAAGGTGCGATCGATCGCAGTATATCTGAATATATCCGCGCCAAAACCACAGATTATGGCATTGAAGTCGATTCTGTAGGTATCAAAGATATTATTTTACCTGGTGAAATCAAGGCCATTTTGAGTAAGGTTGTGGAGGCGGAAAAATCGGCTCAAGCCAATGGAGTTAGACGCAGGGAGGAAACGGCGGCGACTCGGAGTATGTTGAATACTGCCAAGGTGATGGAGGATAATCCTGTGGCTTTGCGTTTGAAGGAATTGGAGGTTTTGGAACGGATTGCGGAGAAGATTGACAGGATTCAAGTTAATGGAAGTTTGGATAATATTTTGACCGATTTGATTCGGATTAATCGAGAGTGATACTCCTGATGATATAAACGGAGGAAACGGCAGTGCCGTGTCCCTACCCCGATTAATTGTAGGGAAACGGCACTGCCGTTTCCTAATTCTGGGTAATATTAATTTCGATACCCCGATTAATTGTAGGGAAACGGCACTGCCGTTTCCTAATTTTGGGTAATATTAATTTCGATGCTACCAGATTTGATATGATATTCTCGTAAAAGCCATATCTGCATAAAATAAATAATTTAGATGACCGCAATAGATTCTACTAAGCACCAAAAATCCAAAGCCCTCAAACCAGGTAGTCGCCGCCCCGCTAAAGAACTTTGCAGCGAGTGCGGTTTGTGCGATACATATTATATCCATTATGTCAAGGAATCTTGTGCTTTCTTAACACAGCATATCGCAGAACTGGAAGCAGAGATTCATGGGCGATCGCGCAATCTCGACAATCAAGACGATTGGTATTTCGGCGTCAGTCAAAATATGATGGCCGCTCGGAAAAAAGAGCCGATCGAGGGCGCTCAGTGGACGGGAATCGTCAGCACAATTGCGATTGAGATGCTCGAAAAAGGGATTGTAGAAGGCGTGGTTTGCGTCCAAAATACCAAAGAAGACCGCTTCCAACCGATGCCGATTATTGCGACAACTCGCGAAGAAATTCTCGCAGCAAAAGTCAACAAACCGACTCTCTCTCCCAACCTTTCAGTATTGGAACAAATCGAAAAATCTGGGATGAAGCGGCTATTAGTAATTGGTGTCGGCTGTCAAATTCAAGCTTTGCGAACAGTCGAGAAAAAACTTGGTTTAGAAAAGCTCTACGTTTTGGGAACTCCCTGCGTGGATAATGTCAGCCGCGCTGGTTTACAAAAGTTCCTAGATACGACTAGCCGTTCTCCCGAAACGGTCGTTTCCTATGAGTTTATGCAAGACTTTAACGTTCACTTCAAACACGAAGATGGTTCTACTGAAAAAGTGCCATTTTTTGGATTAAATACAAAGGAATTGAAAGATGTTTTTGCTCCTTCTTGTTTGAGCTGTTTTGATTATGTCAATTCCTTGGCAGATTTAGTTGTGGGCTACATGGGCGCACCTTTTGGCTGGCAATGGATTGTGGTGCGAAATGACACTGGACAAGAGATGTTAGATTTGGTAATGGAGCAGCTAAATACTCAGCCTGTGATGTCTCAGGGAAACCGAAAAGAAGCGGTTCAGCAAAGCATTCCAGCCTATGAAAAAGGGGTGACTTTGCCGATGTGGGCGGCGAAGTTAATGGGAGTTTTTATTGAGAGAATTGGGCCGAAGGGTTTGGAATATGCTCGGTTTTCGATTGATTCTCATTTCACTCGCAATTATCTGTATGTGAAGCGCCATTACCCGGAGAAATTGGAGGCTCATGTACCGGAATATGCGAAGCGGATTGTTAGTCAGTATAAGTTGCCAGAGGTGTAGTTTTAATTGAGATCATATTGGCTCATATCAATCCGGTTGAACTGGAATGATTCCGGTTGGACTGGAATGATATAGAGGAGACGGCAATACCGTTTCCCTAGTATGATTAATTGTAGGGTTGAAATACTCACCGTGCTGAAGCAGCGGTGATTCTTGACGCTTCATCGGGTTCTGCTACCGAAGTAGTCTTACAATCCCTCAGCGTCCATTTAGAGTCGTGGCAATTCCCTATCCCGACTTTTTCTATGTTTCTAGCAGCATTTTCATCTCTATCTTGCTCAGTGCCACAACTCAAACAAAGCACTGAGCGAATAGACAAATCGATTTTCCCCCAGTTAAAACCACAGTCTGAGCAGACCTGGCTGGTAGGTTCCCATCTACTAATTACTTTAAATTCTCTGCCAAACTTCTCCGACTTGGCTTCACAGAGAATCCTAAATTCTCTCCATCCTTGTTGACTAATTGCCCTTGAAAGCTTCCGATTCTTTACCATGCCCAACACATTTAAATCTTCCAAAATAATCACTTGGTTTTCGTTGACTATTTTGGTTGATAGTTTGTGCAGGAAGTCTTTACGGATGTCGGCAATTCGATTGTGAAATTTAGCAATTCTGATTCGAGTTACATTTCTTCTTTTGGAATCTTTTGGTTGACGAGCTAATTTGCGTTGTAGCTTACGAACTTTTCGGTCTAACTTTTTATAGCTAGGACTTTCAGCTTTTTCACCATTGCTCATCACTGCAAAAGTTTTGATCCCTAAGTCAATTCCGATGCTGGGATTTTTAACCTCAGCCTGAGTTGGCTGAACTTCTAAAACAAAACTCAGAAAATAGCGGTCTGCACAATCTTTAATTACTGTGACAGAGCTAGGTTCAGACGGTAATTCTCTTGACCATATAGGCTGCAAATTACCAATTTTAGCCAAGTATACAGATTTACCCGTTAGAGAAAATGCTGATGAAGTGAACTCAGCAGACTGTGAATTTGTCCTCTTTTTAAACTTGGGTGAGCCTAGTCTTTTGCCTTTTCGTTTCCCATTGCAAGAATTAAAAAAGTTTCTGTAGGCAATGTCCAACTGTCTGAGAGATTGTTGCAAAGGAACAGACGAAACATCTTTTAGCCATTGGCGTTCATCAGTTTTTTTGATTTGAGTTAACAAAGCAGATAGTTTGTTAAGCCCCGGATACTTTTCAGACTGCTTACAGAGAGCTAGACCATCGTTCCAGACTACTCGTACACAACCAAACAACTGAGCTAAACTCTGCTGCTGTTGGGTAGCATCTGTACTTATATCTGGCTTTCATTGCACATGCTAGTATTGGTCTGTATTTCGATTATATATTGGTCTACAATCAATGTCAACCCGATTTCGCAGAGAAAGGCATAGCGTTACAGACTTGTTGATTCATTTGGTCTGTGTAACTAAATATCGCAGACCTGTATTTACGGCCACAAGTCTCGATCTAATTGAAAAGTCTTTTGGGGAAGTGGCGAAAAAGATGGATTTTCAAATACAAGAATTCAATGGTGAAGCCGACCACATCCATGTGCTAATTGAATATCCACCTAAGCTCTCAATATCTAGTATTGTCAATGCTTTAAAAGGAGTGTCGAGTAGGCGATACGGACAGGCTGGCTACCCTAAACCCTACGGTAAAGATGCTCTCTGGAGTCCTAGCTATTTTGCTTCGTCAGTAGGTGGTGCGCCTATTGAAATTTTAAAACAATATATTAGGGAACAATTAAAGCCGTCCTAAAAGGACGGGGTTTTCAACCCAATTTTCTGATAACTTGACAGAGGATAGTTGCAAGGTATTCAAAATCATGGACACAACTGGACTCGAATTAGCGTTTAGCTCTCAACCTACGGTTTTCTGTCGTCCTAGCTCTTCTTTTCACTCACCGCGAAAGTCCTGTTTTACATTTGAGCGAAAATAGAACAACTCGCTGTACGCTGAATATACTGAGCAGACTCAACATTGTTATAGGATTGAGCGAAAAATGAGCGAAAAATCTAATTCAGTAACAGCAAGCACCTCAGTCGATTACTTGATTGGCTACGAGCGAATTCTCGACTACTTCAAGCAAGCACGGAAAGAATGTCCCAAAGGGGTAGGGCTAAAGAAGGATAGCAAGGCTAAAGGGTCTTACATCACCCTCCAATTCAAACTAGGTGACAAGCGGGTCAACAAAACCTGTGGATGCTATCTGACGATGCAGGGTATTACTGATGCTCTGAGGAAAGCTCACCTAGTCGCTAGCGCACTAGAATCGTTCTCTAGTGAGACTCAATTTTTAAGCTGGTATGATGACGTAATTTTGGACAAAAACGTCGTCAAAAATGATTTGATTACGTTCCGTGATGCCATCGCAAAAGTAGAAAAAGAATATTGGGATGGCCGCACGAAACGCCGTCAGCAGCGTGACAGGAGTAGCATTAGTCAGCAGTATTCTTGGATGTGTGTCTATGGTGATTATTTCAAGCTATTGCCAGAGGATAGGATTGTAAATTTGGTAGATATTTTGTCAGTAGTCAACAGCAAAAAGCAAGGGACTAAATGTTTTAAGAACTGTCTATGTGCTATGCGTAAATTAGCTGAGACTATCGGAAACGTTGATTTGCTGTGCAAGCTTAAAGAAATTGATGGTACGCAAGTCGAATTTAGAGACGACCTTCAAACTTTATCTGTTGACGATTTCTTGAGGCTTCGGGATGATGCTCTAAACGTTCCTCCTAATGATAAACGATACAACCTAGAGACTCGTAAGCGTTGGTTATGGGTATTTTCCATGCAGTTGGTCTATGGTTTTAGAGTCCACGAAGTTTTTGCCATTCTGAATATAGACCAATCATTTAAGACAAAAGATGGCGTTATTATCCCTCCATTGACTGAGTTGAGCAATAAAAAAATGATTGCTGTAGTGGGAGACAAAACATTGTTAGAGACTACAACAAAGACTGGTTATAGATTATGTGTGCCGATGCTTGCACCGACGCATCCCGACTTGATAGAGCGTCTAGAAATTAAGTCGGGTAAGCCACCTAAAATTTGTTCACTATCAAAGAATCCAAACACGATTTCCAAGGCTTATGCTCAAAGAGCCCGCGACGCTCTAGCGAGGTGGGGCAAGAATTTAAGTCAGACCCATGCACTACGCCACCTAGCTAATCTCAACGGTCAAATGGCAGGAATGTCTCAGGAGACAAGGGCTAAAAGTTTGGGTCATTCAACTCAGATGAATGAAGGGACTTATAAAAAACGGGCTAACACTCAAACGACAATCAACTTGCTGACTCAATCTACAAAAGCATCTGTCTCATTTACTGAAGGCCCTGATTCTCATCCCTAAATTCTGCAACGGCTTGATAGGCGTTAGCCTTACTGACAGCGTTACCGTACCCGCAATCTAATTTTGCCGGGGCGGTATCTCCTATGATCTAAATTTTCCAAAAACTATAAACACCAAAAAACCGCTGCTTTCAATTGATACCTGCAAACAGCGGCTTTGGTAATTAACAACGCCTTTTAGAGGCGCCAAACTCATGACTACATTTTACCCTACAGGGTCAAATTCTGCATCCGATTCCTCAGAAATTTCCAGCCAACTCAGCACAGGCTCCTTTGATATCCGTGACCATCTGGACAAGCTACAACCAGGCAAAGGCAAGAATAAGTACACTTGCCCGGTATGTAGTGGAAGCAACCTAAGCATTGAAAGTAAAACCGGGAAGTACCACTGCTTTACCTCTGACTGTGACACCACAGCTATTCGTGAAGCCATCAGACCTTGGGCTGAAGTATTAGCAGAACGTCAAGCACAGAAGGAAGAGAAGGCCAAACAGAAACCACAAAAGAAGGTGGTAGCAGTACAGAGTCTGATTCCACAGTCGGTAAAGGTTCCAATACCGACTGAGTTGAAACTCCTGAGACTATCAGCGCCACAATACGGGCCCGAACCTCATAAGCCTCAATACACCCCAAAGGGCGTACCCGCAGAAGCCCAACAAATTACCTATGTCTACAGCGATTCACAGTCCGTCTTGCGCTTTGAATGGTTAGACCCAAACAGTTCAAAGGGACGTGATAAAACCTACCGCCAAACTCACGTTGACGGCAACGGTAAGCGGGTATGGAGTAAGGGTGATTTATCGTGGCCCGCCTACCGCATTGATGAAGTAGTTGAGGTTTTAGCAGGCATACCAGACGGTGAGCCTGTTGCAATTCTGATGCTTGAGGGTGAACCAAACGTAGAACTCGCAAGGTCTCACGGTATTGCAGGTCTAACGTTGCAGGGGTCTAACTGGAATGATGCCGAAATAACCAGAGCTGTTGAAGCGCTGCGGGCAACAGGGGAAAACGTCACGCTCGTGAAGCTACGGGATAACGACGCTACGGGAATTAAGAAAGGCGCTCAGGTTCAGTCAATTTGCGATCGCCTTCAATTCCCTTGCATCGTGGTTGACCCGGTTGCCATTTATCCAGATATCCCAGACAAAGGGGATATCCGAGAGATTTTGGAAAACATGGACATTGAAGAGTTTATTAGCCGATTAGAAGCAGAAATTCACAACGCTGCAATGGAAGAAATACAAGAAAATCCTTTACTCTCACGCCCGCATACGTGTAAAAATGTAGTATATTTGTCATCTAATAGTAACATTGACGACTACATTCCAGACACAGCACCAGTTTCAGAGGAAAATTACGTTCTAAAAGCTGAATCTGCACTGTACTCTGATGGTTATTGGGCGTCGATTGCGGGTCAAATTTACCAATTTACTGGTAGTTACTACGAGTTGAAGTCGGAGGCTACAGAGAAACGTCGCATCCTTGAATGGTTAAAGACCTACTCTGAAAAAGGCAAAGGAGGCGTGTACCGTCGCAACCGAGCTAACTCAAGTAGCGTAAATGAGGTCTATAACTGGATGGTCTTAGGACTGGCTGTAGACATTGAGACGGTGAACCCGCCGGGATTGAACTGTTCTAACGGGGTGGTAAAAATCAACTCTGACGGCTCACACACTATTACCCCCCATGACCCAAAACAGGTCTACACATACATCGGTGGTAAATATGACCCTGATATTGATGCCACAGATTGCGATCGCCTTTTAGAGTGTCTTGAACCACAGCAGCGAGAGATTTTTCTCAGGACAATTGCTGCTGCACTGTGTCTACCGCTAGCTCGTTTGAAGATGTCACGGGTGAAGGGGCTGCTCTGTCACGGCGATGGTAGCAACGGCAAGGATACTTTGCGGACTGCGTTGGTGGCGGTGTTGGGACGCGGTGTCACGGGGAAAAGTTTAAAGGACTTTCAGATTTATGACACTGGCAGGAAGTTTCCTCTCGCTGGCCTTGAGAATTCTCTGTGCAACTGGTCGAGTGAGAATGCGGACGCGGTGAAACTTGATAAGCTGCAAAGTCTCAAGCAGTTTATCACCGGGGATGAGTTGACTATTGAACACAAGGGACGCGGTGAGTATCCGTACAAGCCAGAGGCGATATTCCTTGCTAACTGCAATGTTCTGCCATCTATCAGCAGTGATGCAGAAGCCATCCGCAGTCGATATTGCATTCTGAGTTTCAAGAAAACTTACGTGGTCGGGGCTTCTGTCGGCAAAGGTGAATTAGAGGCTGATCCACGATTCAAGGAAGACCCAAACTTTATTCTGGAACAGATTGCACCGGCGCTGCTGAACAAGATGCTGGAACGGATACCGTTGCTGCTTGCTCAAGGGATTAATTACGGTTCCAGTGACGCGGCTTTACGGGAAGCTCAGGAAAAGTCTCAGCATCTGTGGCAGTTTGTCAGGGATATGGGGATTGAAGTTCAGTCCGGCGGACGTATCTATGTCAAAGACCTTTGGGAACATTTGCAGGAGTGGTATCAGGAAGTAGGGATTTTAGAGATTGAGGGCAACGAGGATAAAAAGAAACTGGTTTGGAATGACCTGCCCAACCGATATGATACTCCCGTGAAGGCTATAAACCAGGTGTACGCGAGGTTGTGCGAAATTTTCCCTAAACTTCAGAAACAGCGTGATGAAGGGCGTACCGATTCCGACCGTCGAGGGCAAAGTTATCTGTCTGGGATAGGATTTTTACAACAATCTGAAATAAGTGCAAAAACTGCGTTGGCTGCGTTGGCAGTAAACACAGAGAAGGTTACAGGCTTGGCAAGTGAGTTGGCAAATAAAACTGCCAACGCACTTGCCAACGCACTTGCCAACGCACAAACCCTTGCAGAGAGCGATGCCAACGCAGCCAACGCAGTTTCTCCAACTATTTTAGAAATTTGCAATTTACTCTCCAAACTCACCGATGATGAACGGCAAAAACTGGCAAAAATACTAACCCAACCTCAACCTCAGCCGGAACAGCCAACACCACCGACACAGCCCAAGCGCGTAACCATCAAAAAAGGTTTGCGAGTCCGCTATGTGGGTGACAACGCCAATTGCGTGGCACAGTACGGGAAGCTTGACCTTGTGGTTGATGAAATTGATAAATATGGTGAGGTTGCTTGCCAGAAGCCCGATGGCAGTTTTACCACATGGCTTAATTCACAAGACTTAAGGGTGATTCCTGACTAGGAAATGACCAATGACTGACGGCTAGAATCTTATCCCCCCACCTTGGGGGATTTTCTGTGTCTACAAATCTTGTATACAAAATGTTGATAGTGTATACAGCACTCGCTTGTTGTATACAAACAGTGTCTACAGGTATCTACGAAACTTGTATACAAAATGTTGACAGTGTATACAACTATCGGTTATTGTAGACAAAAGATGTTTACAGGTGTCTACAATGAGTCAAAGTCAAGTCATATCATTCCGAGCTTCTGGTGACTTCCTGAACTGGATAGAAGCTCAGAAGTTAGATGGTGAGTCGATTAATCAAGCTGCACAACGCATTCTCAAGGAAGTTTCAGGTGTAGACAGTAACTACAAACTGTCTACAACGAGCGGTAATCCTGTGTCTACACCATCCGTAGATTTGTATACACCCAGCACTTCGAGTGTCGTGTCTACATTGTCTACAATTACCTCGGAAAGTGTAGACAAGTTGGTGGCTGCTAGTGTTGACCCGGTACTTGAGCGGTTGGCCGCTGTTGAGGAACGTCTGGGAAAATTGAGTGCCTGAGCGACAATAACGATGAATCGCTCAGGCAAGAATTGAAAGCGGCCAACAAGCAACTCGCAGAATGGGACGCAGAACTCAATCAACTACATGAACGCAACGGCGACTTGGGACTTGAGGTACAAAATCTCAAAGAAGAACTTGCGACCATGACGAGCGATCGCACTGAAATTAAAAACTCAGCTCTGGCAGTCGCAGAATTTCCAGAAGCTGCTGACGTACTCAACCAACTAAAAGCGCGGCGCAAAAAATCTAGGGCTGACTTGGGAGATATAGAAACGGTTTTAGAAATCCTCAGTTACCCAGAAGAATAGGACTGAGCGAAAGATGAGCGGAAAACACAACTTTTTGTAGGATGGGAAATCTTAAACCTTTGAGCGCTAAACCACGCAAAATCATGGACACAACTGGACTCGAACCAGTGACCCCTACGATGTCAACGTAGTGCTCTAACCAACTGAGCTATGCGTCCTCACGAATTCCTAATGTAGCACAACCTTCGATCGCCTGTCAAGCATAAATATTCAATTTTCCCTAATTCCCGATCGCCCGCCAAATCTTCACAGTTCGATCGCCCCCACCGCTAGCCAAACTCCCCCCATCCGCACTAAACGCCACCGACAAAACCTCCCCCGCGTGGCCAGACAAAATTTCCAGCAAACCTCCGCCCTCAGCATCCCACAAATAAATCGTGCCATCCCGACTACCCGTCGCCAACACTCGACCATCCGGGCTAAAAGCCACACACAAAACATCCCCAGAATTATCCCTGAAACTCCGCAACAGCTTACCTTGCCCTTGTGCATCCACTCGCCACAGTTTCGCCGTACCGTCGCGACTCCCACTAACCAAAATAAATCCTTCTCCAACTCCCCCCATTGTAGGGGCGGTGGACGGTGCGTGCCCGCCCTGGCTGGGGGGGGGCACAAAAACGATCGATCGCACCCAATCCCGATGATCAGCTAAACTACAAAGCGATCGACCAGCCTGCCAATCCCACAACTGCAAAGTCTTGTCCCGACTACCACTAGCCAAAAACTCCCCATCAGGACTAAAAGCCACCGCTTCCACCCCCTCAGTGTGACCAATCAAAGCCGACATCTGCCTTCCCTTACTCAAATTCCACACCCGCAAAGTCTTGTCCCGACTACCGCTAGCCAAAACCTCACCATTTGGGCTAAAAGCCACAGCAGAAACCCTGTCAGAATGACCCGTCAGAGCGTACCACCACTTACCCTTATTCAAATCCCAAATGTGAATCATTTTGTCCCGCCCACCGCTAGCCAAAGTCGCCCCGTCAGGACTAAAAGCCACACAATTTACCCAGTCAGAATGACCCGTGAGAGTGTACCACCGCTTACCAGTCTCCAACTTCCACATCTCAATCGTCTTGTCCTCGCTACCGCTAGCCAAAGTCGCCCCATCAGGACTGAAAGCTACCGACGTAACAGCATTGGAATGCCCTACCAAAGTATGAACGCACCTCCAAGTGGGCGCGTGTGCAGGCACAACCCGCAGCACCTGTGGCACAGGTAAAATCGTGCCTGCAACCGTTGGCGGTAGTGAATTCTGCACAGAAATTACAGGCCCTTGTAGGGGCGGTGCCGCCGTGCCCGCCCTCTGCTGCTGCGGTGTCCCCGTGCCCGCCATCTGCTGCTGCAAATCTTGGAGTACCTCAGTTACAGATTTGTAGCGACGACTGAGACTGGCTTCGATCATTTTGTCAAGAATACGACCCAATTTCGGATCAAATTGAACCTTCAAAAAGTCTCGCCAAACCCAAGTATCCTGATTGATATCAAACAAATCAAAAGGAGATACTTGAGTCAGCAAATAAATGCAAGTTACTCCCAAACTATACAAATCGCTGGCATAAACCGCTTGACCTCGAATTTGTTCCGGTGCCACAAATTCGGGAGAACCGATGACAGTACCGATGTCTATCGAACGTTCGACAACTTTTGCTGCCCCAAAATCAACTAAAACTAATTCCCCCGTTAATGTTGGGTAAGTATAAATAATTGAAGATTGAGAAAGACGGCGGCGGATAATATTTGGTGGTTTAATATCTCGGTGAATTACACTGCGCGAGTGTACAAATTCTAATACTGGCAATAAATCATTCAGCAAACTACGAATCTGATTTTCGTTATAAGGGCCAGTTCGAGCTAATTCTTGCTGTAAATTTTGACCTTCTATAAATTCCTGCACCAAATACTGATAGCTTTCCTGCTGAAAGTGCGCCAGCAATTCAGGAATTTGTGGGTGTTTTCCCAACTCATCTAGTCGCACTGCTTCCCGGTTGAATAATTCTGCTGCTTTTTCGGTGTTGCTAGTACCTTGGGATAAGGGAAAAAACTGTTTGATCGCACAGCGGGGTTTTGAGGGTTTGTCTTCATCTACTGCTAAAAAAGTTCTGCCGAAACCGCCTCGCCCTAAAGGTTTGAGGGTGCGGTAACGCTCTCTGAGCAATAGTTTAGCACCGCAATTCAGGCAAAATTGGGTGCGATCGGCATTTTGGGGGTTTTGACAAGCGGGATTTAGGCAGTAACTCATAATTGGCAAAGGCTCGGCAGCATATTTCTATGATACTGAGGCAAAAGGGCGATCGACCTTCGCGTTACAATTAAAAACCAAAAAACTTTAGTCCTCAGAATTCAAGATGTCGCCTTAACTTTCACAGCATACTCTTTAAACCTTTCCAAGTCAGCCTGGAGTGTTGATTCAACTACGCGCCCCACAAATGAATTGTCCATCAATTTCGCCAGCCAGCCGGGAATTCCATAGGCTACCGTGAGTTTGACAATGCTGCTATTTTTGCGATCGTAAAACCGTACTGCACCTCGATTTGGCAAACCGTCCACCGATTCCCACTGCATAATCTGATTTGGCACTAATTTGATAATCCGAGAAAGCCAACTAAATTCCAAGCCGCCAGTGGCTAATTTCCAGCGAGACAATTCTGGGTTATCTTCGAGAATCTGAACTGATTCAATCCATTTCATCCAGCGCGGTAATTGCTCTAAGTCAGACCAAAGTTGCCATGCTAATTCGACGGGAATTTCTACTTCTACTTGTACGCTATGTTCTAACCAATCAGTCATAGGATTTTAGATTTTAGATTTTAGATTTTCTATTTCTCGTTACTAGGCTCTGCCTAGTAACGCATTTCTAGAGGCTCTGCCTCGCGTTTCCTGTCTAGTCTAAATGCTGGAGGCAGAGCCTCGTGATAGGCATTCCCAGGCAGAGCCTGGGAACGAGAGACTGATGACAGTTGACTACTAACTACCAACTACCAACTACCAACTAATGACTGTAAGCTTCGAGAATTGCCTTAGCCGCTTGATGTCCTGAAAGAGTCGCTCCTTCCATACTATCAATATAGTCTTGTTGAGTGTAACTTCCTGCTAGAAAGAAATTGGCGATCGGCGTTTTTTGAGCAGGGCGATAGACATCCATGCCCGGTGCTTCGCGATACAAAGATTGAGCCAACTTAACTACACTATACCAAGTCATATTTAATTCCCGCGCTGATGGGAATAAGTCTTGAACTTGCTTGAGTACGTGTTGGGCGATCGCCTCATTAGTCTGTTTGATAAACGGATCGCCAGGAGTTAACACCAACTGTAACAGAGAACCTTGTCCTTCCTTATAATAATCCTTGGGACTCGTCAGCGCCAAATCAGCAAAACAAGAAAAATCTGCATCTGCCGAATATAGCAAATTATCGATTCCCACAGCATGACTCAACTGTTTCCGTTTGGCTTCATCTTCCAATTCCGTTACCCAACCGTCAAACCGCAATTGCACTGTCGCTACAGGTACTGTATCCAACTTGTAAATATTGTCAAATTCCGACCATTTCCGCCAAGCTGGAGGCAATATTTTCTGAATTCCCGGCACATCTAATGCAAAAACATAAGCATCAGCAGTGATAATTTCTTCCGTTTCACCGCTAGCTACTGCCAAGCCAGTGACTCGATTTTCTCCACCTTCTTGAAACTGAATTTCTCGTACTCTCCGCCGCGTGTGAATTTTTGTTCCTTTGCTTTCCAAATATTCCACAATTGGTTTGTGCAAATATTCACTGGGAGAACCTGCCAACATTCGCATCATTGAGGCTTCTGTTTTGGTAGCAAAGAATTGAAAAATTGTCAACATACACCGGGCTGAAATATTTTCAGTGTCGATAAAACCCAGGGCGTAGGCGATCGGATTCCACATTCTTTTGAGCGAATTTTGGTTGCCACCGTGGCTGCGGAACCAGTCAGCAAAACTGATTTTATCCAAATTGCGGATGGTTTTCATTGCTCCATCAAAGTCTATCAAACCTCGGACGATCGGGCTAGTTCCCAGGGCGATCGAATTTTGAATTTTGTCTTGTACGGATAGCTGAGATGTAGTGAAAAATGCCTTCAATCCGTGCAAAGGAGCACCCACCGGGAAGCGAAAATCTAAACTACCAGTTTCGCCACCTCGATTGATAAAAGTGTGGATGTGTTGTTTGAGGAGCAAATCGTCAAATGCTCCCACTTTTTTCATCAGCGCAAATAAGTTATAATAGCAACCGAAGAATACGTGCAAACCCATCTCAACGTGATTGCCGTCGGGATCTATCCAACTGCCGACTTTACCGCCGACAAAGGGACGAGATTCAAAAATTTCTACTTCGTGGCCAGCATCCACTAAATCAACGGCTGTGGTCATTCCAGCTAGTCCTGCACCTGCGATCGCAACCCGCATTTTATTTACCCTTTACAGTGTTTTTACAAATTGTAACAAATTTTAGAATATTAGAAACATTCAAAGTTCATAAATCCTTTTACCTCTTCCTTCTCACAACGGTTGACTGTTAACTGTCAACCGTTAACTGTCAACCGTTAACTAACTTCAAAACGTCGGCATCAATTGAAGAGGCCCAATTCCTAGTTCTTTAGCAGATACCCAGCGCACTTCAAACAAAGCGATCATATCTTTAAACTGAGGTTGGCCACGAGAAGCACCCATTAACCCTTTAGCAATTACCAAGCCGCACCAACCTTTCGTTAATTGACAGCGACGTTCCCATTTTTGGCGTGCTTCCTGATGCACTGGATCGTCTTCATTAAACTCTCCAAATAAATACAAATCACCATTGTTAGCTTGCAAAATACCCAAATCGTACTGCTCCTCTTGAAACGGATCTTCGCCCGGATTAAAGCAAATGGCCTTGACTCCTCCAGCTTCCTGCAAATCCTGAATCATCGTTTTTGCCTTCGGGTTTGAAGTTTGAATCATCACCACAGGCAAACCATCTCCATTTGGATTAATATCAACTTCGGCAGCTTGATGAAACTGGGCATTTCCGCGCAGGAAATCTACCGTTGTCCAAGGTATGACACCGAGACTCAAAAATGAATTTTGTGGTACTAAATCGTCCCGTAGCAAAGGCATTTCAAATTCATCATCATCGTCATCGTCATCGTCATCTTCGAGCATCTGCAACAATTCGTCCGAGACATCGGGCATTGTTGAAACTTTGACAGATATCTGCTGAATTTCTCCGTCAGAATCGGGAACAGGGATGCGGTAGCGACTACTGAGACTCGGAAAGGTTTCTGCTGCAAGTTTGCGACGACTATTGCGGAAAAAGCGGTGCAATGCTTCGAGAGCAACTAACATCGGGAGGGCTTCTTCTTCATAAAGAATCGATCGCAAACCTTCTAAAGGATGCAAATTGCCAAAATTTGGTTCAATTTCCGATGGATCTAAATCGGCTAAATCAATTTCTTCCTCATCATCCTCATCAATTTCAGCGACACTTTCAAAGGTGAGAAACAAGCAGTCTTGCCCTAAAAAAGCCTGTTCTAAATCTTCAAAAGAATCATCGTTTACGACTCGCTCTCGAAACCGCTTTAAGGATTCTAGAGAGCGATATAGCAAAATTCCGTAATCCATTCTGCCCTGGCCCAATACTGACACGTAGAGGCTGGCGACATCCCATTGATTGATTTCAATAGATATAATTTGATGTTCTCTCAAAGTCTGCCATGGAGAGTCATGCCAAATTTGAGCAGCTTTTTCCATGAGAATATCAGCATACTGAGGCGGCAATTCAGGAGGTCTGTTGACTGCAACTTCTTCCATTCCCCGAAATATTTCGTCAATTAGGGGTAATTCCGGTACATAGTCGATCGCAATTCCCAAATCTTGAAGTACGCCCCGCAGATAAAATTGAATTTCCCGGTTTTTGACTACGATTTTTTGAGGACGGACTGCGGGAGAGGGACTTTGGGGATGTTCCATGGCGCGTAGCAGGGCCCGGACGATCGCCTCTGGGCCAGCATCAGAGCCTACCATATCCATAGCCCTGACAACTCCTTCAGAGCCATCCACCCAGAGAATGCACTCGCCACCACCTTCTAGGATGTCATCCTCGTCTATCATCATGTGTGAGTCGGCATTCGACAAGGGTCGGCGATCGCCCTCCCACACGCTGGGAATTTGAGGTAAATTTTGTAGCCGACGAAGAGTAGAGCGATTCAGCGCTGCCATTAGAGTAAGCCCGTTGGGTGAAGCATGGTTGCGGCGCCCCACTAAGGGTCAACCGCTGCCTCTCAATCATAAACCCTATGGGGAAACGGGGGGACAACAGCTCTTGTCAACAGCCGCAGCTCCCACAGTCCTGTACAATAAATAGATAAGATGAAACTCTTAGCATTGAACAGTATCAGGAGTTCGGCAAAGTGATGACTCAAGCAACTTCACAAAAGCGGGGCATTCAAATGACGGACTCCGCAGTCCGTCAAGTTTTAGGCCTCAGAGAAAAACAAGGCAAAGACCTCTGCTTGCGCGTTGGAGTGCGACAAGGCGGCTGTTCTGGGATGTCCTATGTAATGGATTTTGCAGATCCGGGCACGGTCAAATCAGATGATGAAGTGTTCGATTACGAAGGCTTTCAGGTAGTGTGCGATCGCAAAAGCATTCTCTATCTTTACGGTTTGGTACTCGATTTCAGCGACGCCATGATCGGCGGCGGCTTTCAGTTTACCAACCCCAACGCCACTCAAACTTGCGGCTGTGGCAGTTCTTTTTCTACATAAATGAGAAAATAGGGCATCGGGCAATTAACAACTGTTTGCCCCATGCCCTTTTCAATCCAAAATCCAAAATCCAAAATCCAAAATCGAATGACCCCTGAAGAATTGTTTAAAGACGGTTTCGATCGCTACCAAGCAGGTGAAGCCCCCAAAGATTTGATTCCCGTGTTCAAAGAAGTGTGCCTGAAAGCGCCGAAAAACGGCAATGCCTGGGCTAGCCTCGCGTGGCTTTACCTATTGGAAGATAAACCCTCATCCGCTCAAAAAGCAGCGAAAACCGCCGTTAAATTGAACCCCCACGACCCCCAAGCGCGGATTAACCTCGCAATCGCCATCCTCGATCTCAAAGAAAAAGGCGTGCGGCCTCATGTAGAAGTAACTCAACAACTCCTGATGGCTTCGGAAGAGTTACTCGAAGAAGTTAAAAAGAACTTTGAAGATGGGTTAAGCAGAAAACCCGATTGGAAGAGTCTCACCCGCGTTCAGCAATGGCTGTTTGAGCCTTAACCACGGAAACAAGTCGATTTTAATGCGGGGATCGCAGAAATCGGCTTGGGGATTTATTACGATGTCGTAATAAATCAATAAATAACTTTATGGAAATCTCAGAATAGCAGTGCTAGTATTTGAAAACTTAGACGATTCAGCAATTCGCCCAGCGAAATACAGGCTTAGTTAACAACACAGTACAGTACCAGGAGTTTTAAGACTATGAGCACTGAGAACCACGTTAATATCAAACCAGCGACTCGCAATCACAAAGGTTTTTTTATTCAGCCAGCATCCTACAAGCTGATGAGCATTGATAAGTCTGGTTGGGCCTTGATTTGCATGGACAAAGCAGTTTGTCATTATGTCGATCCAGATGACTTGCAACTGCCGAATAAATCGGGAAATACTGAAGGTTAATCCAGCAGTTTTGAGAGACAATAAAATGCTTTACTTGAATAGCTACCTTCACTAGAGGGTAGCATCTTTTTTTTGTTGATTATTGAATGTCTATTCCCACCCAATGCTAAATTGCAATCTACCTCTTTAATCTCATCAAAAAATGCTACAATTGGATATTCGTGAAGTAAAGAACAAACAAGAATTAGCAGAAATGTTCGATCAGCGGTGGCTGGTTTTGCGATCGCCCCTAGGCATGACAAAGGGCAGCGAAAGGGACGATCACGAGGATGGCGCGGTGCATTTAGTTGGAATCTGCGATCGTCAAATCATTGCTTCAGCCCGACTGCGCGAATCATCCCCAGGATTAGGAAACATCAGCTACGTTGCGGTACTTCCTGAATTTCAAAATCAGGGAATTGGTACTAAAATGATTCAAACATTAATCACAAAAGCTCAGACAAAAAATCTCAAAGCTGTGAGACTTATGTCTCGAATTAACGCTATCAAATTTTATCAAAGAATCGGATTTACCGAACAAGGCAATCCCTTTGATTTCCTGGGAATCCCCCACATATTTATGCAATTAGAAATTCAACCATGATGCCTGTAGGGGCTGGTTCACCAACAATATTTGCCAAAAACCGACAATCTCAAAAACCCGCCACGGCTTATTGTATTGTGCGCGATTGATAGGACAAAATCTTACATAGCTTCGACCATTTTTGCCATCGAAACAGCAGGAAGAATTACAAATATTAACTCCTCCTTCTTCGAGTAAAAATGGAGATTTTCTACAGAATACTTCACAAACTCCGACTCTTTCTGAGCACCACAAGAACCTTTAAGTCGCACAGTCTTGATTTCATCTTTCACCAAATCGGCGCGATAAGTATAAGTACCATCGGCTTTTTCAAAAGTAATTTCAGCCGAGAAGGCATCATTTTTTATGTCTGAACTAATCATTTGACCAGTGACTTTGTAATTAAACCAATCCCACCCATAAAGCATGATTAACTCTCTTTCAAAAACCTGAATTTCGTTTTGCAAAATTCCCCAACCGCGATAAATTTTATTCAAGCATTCGATATCGCCAGTGCGAGTTAGAAGAGATTGAAACGAAGTGCGATCGAGATTTCCGTAATATCTCCCATCAGTCAAATCTATGGCAGTCGGTGCCATCCGATGTCCGCCAAAATGACTAGATTTCCAAACACGAACATCATTCAATTCTAACTCAGATACTAAATCCACTGCTTCGGCATAAAAAGGATTGCCATATCTCGCACAACACGTATCATGACTACCGTGAGTACAAACCAAAATATCTCTACTTGGCTGATTTTCAGTTTCGCAATCTGGAACATCTCCAGCTAAATAGCTTCTGACAATTCCCGCTACTTTGTCAATGCTATCTGTATTAAATTCATGCTTTTCATTGCCACCAAAGAGTTCCTGATGTTTGTTGTCATAAATCAAGACTTTGCGCTGATTCGCATATTTAGTGCGATCGCTATTTATCAACAAAAAGCGAATCTTTCGTTTTGAATATTCTACTTCCTGTATCAAATCCTTGAGATTCTGCGGAATTTGTTTAGAATTGAACGCTTCATATTCCCAAGGCACGCAACATTCAATTAATACATAGGTTTGGTAATTACTCGCTGTACCAATAATATCTTCTTGAGCGCATTTAGACGCATCCGAACAAAAAAACTTATCCATCATTCTCTACCTCATTTTATACGTTAGAAACTTTTATTTTTACAACCCATGTATCAGAACTTATGTTCTTCTCCAGTGGGTGGGGGCGGGTTTATTTAACTTGTCTGCACCTTTTAAAGCTATTGGTGAACCCAACGACTGCGTTTATCCTGTTGGATTGTGCTAGCGCGGGACAGTTTGAGAGCCGATCCGTTAATTTGCTTTGACATAATTGTCTCCAATTGTTGTGATACACCTGTTTAGCTGAAGTCTTCCCTGGCTGTGATGTTCGAGATTTAACTTTTAGCTTTGAGTAGCCTAACATGAAGTCAATAACTAGCACCAGTAGTTAATATTTTTTTCAATAGCCGATGGGCTCGTACTTCACCACAGTCTGGAGAATAGAGTTGAATTCCTTGTACAGCAAGATGTTGGAGATATATCGGCTGTGAGTTAGCCCGATCGACCTTACATATAAAGGAGAATAAGTGCGATCGCTTGTTGACAAATTTCTTTAAAAACCCTTAGAACTTTTTGGGAACCGACACATCTATCTTAATGTATAGTAGATTTTTTGATAACTTAGGCTGAAAACCAGCTATTATGATCTATTGTCTGTTATTTGTTAACTATTGACTATTGTTGTTAGTTATTTGTTACTTGTTAGTTCCAATGCCCAATTCCCAATGCCCAATTCCCCCAATAACTAATGAATCAATACTTTGCTACAGTTGCGCGCGGATTAGAAACTATCGCCGCCCAAGAATTAGAACGATTAGGCGCGCAGGATGTGCGGCCAGATTTTACTGGGGTTTACTTTTCGGGCGATCGCACTTTATTGTATCGTGTAAATCTCTGGTCTCGAACAATTTTTCGAGTTCTCATGCCGATCGCCGAATTTCAGTGCTACAACTCAGATATGCTGTACGGAGCAGTTCAGAGAATTGCTTGGGATCAATACTTAGATGCTGACAATACTTTAGCGGTCAATTGTACAGGCGGCAACGAAAAGTTAAATCACACCCACTTTACAGCTTTGCAGGTCAAAAATGCGATCGCCGACCAACAGCGCTATCAATTTAACAAACGTTCGAGTGTGGATGTCGAGAATCCCGATTTATTGATTAACATTCACATTCATCGCGATCGAGGTATCTTAAGTTTAGACAGTTCTGGTGGTAGTTTGCATCGACGGGGATATCGGCCCGCAATGGGCATGGCACCCCTCAAAGAAACCCTAGCTGCTGCTTTGTTAGACATGGCAGAATGGACACCTGATTTACCTTTTTTAGACCCCATGTGTGGTTCGGGAACCTTGCCTTTAGAAGCCAGCTTAAAGGCTTTGAATATTGCGCCAGGATTATTTCGAGAAAAGTTTGGATTTATGACTTGGCGGGATTTTGACGAGCCTTTATGGGATAAATTGTGGGCTGAAGCGGAAAATAGCGAGTTACCGGAACTTAAGCAAGTAGTTGTAGGGTGCGATCGCGATTCCGATATGTTAACCCAAGCTCGTACTAATGCACAACAAGCCGGTCTTGCAGGTAAAATTAATTTTGCTCGAACCGAATTATCGGAGTTGGAACCACCATCAGATAGTGGCGTTCTGATTTGCAATCCTCCCTACGGAGAAAGGCTGGGAGATGCGAGCGAATTGGGAGAACTTTATAAAATGTTAGGAGATATTTTCAAGCAGCGCTTCAAAGGTTGGAATGCGTTTATCTTGACTGGAAATAAAGAGTTGGGAAAACAGGTTGGACTCAGAACATCAAAACGGATTCCAGTTTTCAATGGCTCAATTCCGTGTACTTTGCTCAAGTATGAACTGTATTGAACTTTTAAACTGTTGTATCGAAGATAAATAATTCAATTCAATAGGTTGAATTTGTAATGTTGAATTTGTAATAAGGACTCTTCGTCCTTACTACAAACGCAACTCATTACTGAGGATTAATGCTCGATTTTGACCGAAATAATCTTATCGCTTTGGCGGATAGCATTGACTACAGACATATCCTCAGTTTTACCAAAAGTCGTGTGCACTCCATCTAAATGCGACTGCGGAGAATGGCAAATAAAGAATTGGCTACCACCCGTATCTTTACCTGCATGAGCCATCGATAAAGTTCCTGCCAAATGTTTGTTGGAGTTGATTTCGCACTTTATTTTGTAGCCAGGGCCTGCTGTTCCATTGCCTTTCGGACAGCCACCTTGAACCATAAAGTTAGGAATGACTCGGTGAAACGCCAATCCGTCATAAAAACCTTTTTCTGCCAAGTCAACAAAATTTTTGACTGTGTTAGGCGCATCTGCATCAAACAATTCTAAATTGATTGTGCCTTTGTCCGTTTCCATAATCGCGCGGGTCATGATTTTTCCTTGCTTTCTAAAGTGAGTGTGCGTCTGCGTGTCAATCGCGGACTTCGCTTTTGTAGTGACAGATTACCCGATCGCTAGATTTGGGCTAAAAGAAGTTTAGCATACTATGGTAACTCTCAATTCTTGGTAACTTTTTTGCGATCGCCCTCTTCCTGAAAGTCACTCACATTAAAAATGAAAGGAACCCGACTCGAACCGCCACCCATAACCAACACTTTTGGCATCTGAGCTCCGCCACTTCTCCAAGCTTCGATAGCCTCCTTTTGCAGCACTAAATCACCGCCCTGAGCCTTTAAAGTTTCAGCCAAAAGCCTTTGAGCTTCCGCCCTACCTTGAGCACGGTTAATGTCAGTTTGAGCTTCTTGTTCGGCTTCTTGAGCAACATAAACAGCTCTTTGCGCCCGCTGTTCCGCTACCTGTTTTTCCTCAACCGCTTTCGCAAAATCTGGGGAAAATCGAATATTGACAACGCTCGTATCAAGCACGATTACATCATATTTTGATAGCCTTTCCTTCAGCGCAGCATCAAAGTCTCGCTTCAGTTCACTTCTTTGAGTAATCGATTGTTCAGCAGTTCTCAGTGCAGCCGCTGTTTTAAATGCTTCTTGCGTCTGAGGAGCAATAATTTTTGAAACTATATTCTCCAATGTTCCTTGAGTTCTTCTAACATCAACTATTCTGTTAGGATCAAGGCGAAAATTGATTGCAAAACTAGCATTTAAATCCTGAAGGTCTTTAGTAGCACTCTGGGCGGGAACTTCAAATTTTTGCACTGTTACATCATACACATCTACCTTGGATATCAGCGGAGGTCTGAAGTGAAACCCCTCTAACAATGCTCCATCTGTAGCTTTGCCTAAAACGCTCACAACACCTGCTTCACCTGGATTGATGACGACAAAAGAGTTGAATCCGAGGAGCAGTGCGACTACTAATAGAATACCAGCGATTGCTGATGATATGTTCTGGAAATTTTGATTTTTCAAAATACACGCTCGTTTGTGACAAACTAATTATAATGGTTAAAGTGATAAGATAAACAAACTATTTTAAACTAGCAATTCCCCGACTTCTTAAAGAAGTCGGGGTTTCGGACATAAGGTTGGAGGTTTCCCTTGGATTAATTTGTCTTATAATTTTCCTCAGTCCAGCAACGCGGCAAAACTTCGCCGGAGGGAAATACTAATTTACCTTTTGGGAAATTCGCTGGTTCTTGCTCTTCTTCACCTGCTTGATTTCGCCCCAATACTTCATTTTTGGCAGGGCTAACTAAACCATCAACATCGAGAATTTCTACCAAGTCACCTGATTCTTTTTCTTGTAAAAGCATAATTTTTCATTCAAAAACGAATGCGTGTTAGGGTTAGAGTAAAATAGCTAAATTACACGCTTGGATATTGTTTGATTTTAGACTTATACAATATATGTTATCTCTATCTGAGGTATAATTTGTAAATCTATCTTTCGGCTATTTTCAATAGTAAAAAACAATTTAATGCCATGTGGGATAAAATTAGCGCGCATATCTCTGAAGTAACGGGAGACAAATTTGCGATCGACAATCGCCGTTCTGTCAGCGGTGGCTGCATCAATCAGGGCTATGCTATCAGCAGCATTTCTGGCACTTACTTCGCGAAAATCAATCAAGCTTCCCAAGTCACGATGTTTGAAGCTGAGGCGCGGGGTTTGCAAGAAATGCGGAAAACCCAGACGATTCGAGTACCTGAGCTGATTTGTTGGGGAACTGAGGGGAATTCAGCTTATATTGTGCTGGAATGGCTGGATTTGGGGCGCGGGGGCGATTCAGCTTGGGCAGAAATGGGGCGTAAACTGGCCGAAATGCACAAATTCACCCCCCTTAGTCCTGGGGCGGGCACGGGGGCACCGCCCCTACAACGGGGGGGAGAAGAGGTTAATTCAGGCTTGTTAAGGGGAGTTTTTGGTTGGGATATTAATAATACGATCGGCTCAACTATGCAAATTAATAATTGGATGGGAAATTGGGCAGAATTTTGGGCAGAACATCGCATTGGTTATCAGTTAAAATTGGCTAAAAGTCGGGGTGGTCATTTTCCGCAAGAAGAACGTTTATTAAAGCTAATTCCTGAATTGTTAGCAGGTTATCAACCTCAACCTTCCCTAGTGCACGGGGATTTGTGGGGTGGGAATGCGGGGGTGACATCTGCGGGAGAACCGGTGATTTTTGACCCAGCGACGTATTTTGGCGATCGAGAAGTTGATCTCGCGATGACAGAGTTATTTGGTGGGTTTCCGGCGCAGTTTTATCGGGGATATAATCAGGTTTGGCCGTTGGATTCAGGGTATGAGCGGCGGAAAACTTTATATAACCTGTATCATATTTTGAATCATTTTAATTTGTTTGGGGGGAGTTATGCTTCCCAGGCGAATCAGATGATTAATATAATTTTAGGTTGAAATTTAAGTAGTATCTGGATTCTATCAAAAATGAAGTACCTGCACTGCGGCATCAAGTTAGGATTTATCATTTTGTTTTTGACGGGCCTTACTCCTGGGAAGTCTTTAGCAGCTTTACCCTTGCAAGTGGGTGTCTATCACGGTGGTGGTTCTCGATACATTCAGATTGCTGAGAAACAAAATAGAATCTGCTTCAAAAGCCGCTCTTCTAACGGAGTTACTGTCGCTTCTGTTGCGGTAGATACTAGCAGCCAAGAATTTTACAAAATCAACGGATTTGACGATATATTGCTATTTCAGCAAGATCGAGAAACTCTTTTGTTTGGCCGAAAAAACCAATTGAGTAAGTATACGGCAGATTATGGATTTCCTAGAGATTTAGGTGATGATTTGGAGGAGTGTCTGAGTTACCAGAAGCCATTTTTTAGGCAGAAGTCGGGTGGTAGAGGTGCTCGTTAATATTGTAGGGACACGGCATTGCCGTGTCCTGAGTTCTGCTTGGTGGTTGAGACTTTATTTTTGCTTGGCAGTTGCTTTTTTCTTAGCTTCCTTTTCCGCTTTTTTAGCGTTTTTTTCAGCTTCAAATTTGGCGAACTTTGCTAGCTCTTTTTCTTCCGCTATTTTATCGAGATAGTAGTGGTAATCTCCCAGATAAGGGCGAAACTCTCCGTCCCGAATTTCGACTATTTTGTTAGCGACTTGGGAGATGAAGTAGCGATCGTGCGAAACGATCATTACTGTGCCATCATAATTCTTGATCGCTTCTTCCATCATCTCTTTCGCTGGAATGTCAAGGTGATTTGTCGGTTCGTCCAAAATTAGTAAGTTAACGGGAGTCAACAGCATCTTTGCTAAAGCTAGACGCGCTTTTTCTCCGCCGCTTAAAGCGCCAACGTTTTTGTATACTGTTTCGCCGGTAAACAGAAAACGCCCCAAGATAGTCCGAACTTCTTCGTTTTTCCAGTCGGGAACTTCATCGTGAATTGTTGCCATCACGCTTTTATTCAAATCTAAGGCTTCGGCTTGATTCTGTTCAAAGTAACCGGGGATCACGTTATGGCCTCCGAATTTAACAGTACCTTCTGTCGGGGTTTCTGATCCCATAATCATTTTTAACAGGGTAGATTTGCCTGCACCGTTGGGGCCGAGAAAAGCGATGCGATCGCCTCTTTCAACTAATAAGTCTGCACCCAAAAATAGGATTTTGTCGCCGTAGGTGTGTACCAAATTTTCGATGATTACTACTTCGCGGCCGCTGCGAGGTGCGGGGGGAAAGCGGAAATGCAAAGTTTTTAATCCACCGGTGGGGGCTTCGATGCGTTCGATTTTATCGAGTTGTTTTTCGCGACTTTTCGCTTGGGTACTGCGAGTGGCGCTGGCGCGGAATTTTTCAACGAATGCTTGCTGTTTGTCGAGTTCTTTTTGCTGGTTTTCGTAAGCGTTGAGTTGGGCTTCTCTGGCTTCGGCTTTTTGCAGTAAATAAGAGGAGTAGTTGCCCAGGTAAGTGCTGGAAACTCCGCGTTCGGTTTCGACGATTTGGGTGCAGAGCCGATCGAGAAATTCTCGGTCATGGGATACGATTACCATTGGGGTTGTTAGCCCTTTCAGGTATACTTCCAGCCATTCGATGGTTTCTAAGTCGAGGTGGTTGGTAGGTTCGTCTAGTAGCAGGATATCGGGTTTTTGGAGGAGAATTTTACCCAAACTCATCCGCATTTGCCAGCCACCACTGAAGGCGCTGACTAGCCGATCGCTATCTTCTGCTTCAAATCCGATTTCTGGTAGAATCTTCTCGATTTGGGCTTCTAAACCGTAGCCGTTTAAGGCTTCAAATTGTCTTTGTATGCGATCCATTTTGTGGATCAATTCATCGAGATTTTCTGGGGTGGAGTTTTCCAAGTCTCGATGGACTTGCATCAGCGATTCATGAAGTTCGTTGGCTTCGCTGAAGGCGCGCCAAAATTCTTCTTTGACGGTGCGGGTGGGATCGATTTCAAATTCTTGGGAGAGGTAGGCGATGTGGAGGCTGGCGGGGCGAATGATTTCGCCTGATGTGGGTTCAATTTCGCCGGCGATGATTTTGAGTTGGGTGGATTTGCCGGCACCGTTGACGCCTACTAAGCCGATGCGATCGCCTGGTTTGACTTCCCAGGTGACATCTTTGAGTACGACGCCTGTGGGATAAATTTTACTGATGTGTTCGAGTCGCAGCATTGTTGTGGGGGCTGGGGAAGGGGTTTAGCGGCGGATCGGATGCCGGCGCTGAGGTCGTGTTAATCTTAACAAATTTTAAAGATTTTTAGCGTATTGCTAGATTTTAATTTGGTGGGAGTGAGGCATGGGGGCCAAGAAACCGGGTTTTTTGACGAAAAGACGCGCTATTGCGGACAGATTCGGTAAAAAACTCGGTTTCTAGCATCTACGTGGGTTCGGGACTATTTTGTTTGGTGCGATCGCCCGATCGCACTTTCTACTAACCAATAACCAATAACCAATAACCAATAACCAATAACCAATAACCAATAACTATTTTATAGAAACTTGCCAGCCTTTTTCTGCTTTTTTGATTTCAAGAGAAGTGCAGGATTGCAAAAACTTAGGAAATTTTCTACTCAGATTGAACTCCTTAATGATTTGGGTAATTTGTTTGCCATATTGTCTGTGAAACTCGCTGCCGACATTTGAAAGGAATACAGAATTTGCGGGGGAGTTGCCGGTTAAGTCACTAACTATTTTGACAATAGCTGTTTCTAAGTCTTCGAGAGAATTAATACTTTCCAAGCTCGCAGATTCGACAATGGTTTTGTTTGAAATCTCTTTGTTCAGTATTGGGGATTCTGGTAATTGTTTAACTTCAAAAAGAGTTACATAAGCTTGAGAAGTATCTGAGGGGTAATGGACCACAAATTCAGTCGGAAACTTGATAAAAATATCCCTGCTTTTAGTTCCTAGTAGATTAGATGCCACAACTTCATTGAGGGTTGAACCGTAATTTTCTTTAAATAAAGCTGAAATTCGTGAAAGTTTAATCCACTGAGCAGATGTGCGTTGTTGTTCTATTTTAATTAATTCTTTTAGCTGGAAGACTATTTTTTCTATGGGGTCAATTTCTGGTAAAGATACCAGGGAGTGCGTTTCAACTTGTCCGGTTTTGCTGTTTAAAACTATGATTTTATCTAGTTGTTTGCGAACTTGAAATACGGTTAATCCGTGAGCTTGAAGTGTATTGCTGAGATGGGTTAAGGCGCGATCGGACGAACAGACCAAAATCTCCTTGGCTGTGGGATAATGTACAAAAATAGACGCGCCAACGGTGGCCATTTTCAAATCGGCGCTGTCTTTTCCGGGGGGGACATGAATAAGTTGATAGCCGCGTTGGTGAAATTCAGCATCTTTTTTACCCATGCTGCGCCAATTGGCAAAGGCAACTTTAATTTGAATTGGATACTGACAAATTCCCTCTAGAAACTTTTCGGTTTCGATATTGAGTTGCAAGTTTTCGACATCTAGCAGCAGGATAGCAATGCCAACATCGCCGGAGGGTATTGGACTTGGGTTTGGAGTTGAGGGTTTTGAAGGGACTGAGTTATTTGATTTAACTTGTGGTATTTGGGATTCGGCAAGTTGCTGAATTTTGGCGATTAATTTGCTGAATTGAGGCGAATTAACGAATTCGGGAATCAGCAAAATTTGGAGATATTTTTTTGCCGTTAGGAGGATTGAATCTGCATCCGTTGCTAATCGAAAACTTTTGGTAAATTTGACAATCAAAATTGACTGAAAATCAGGTTTTGCCCACTGGGTTTTCCTGTATTTTTCAGCTATCCATTCGGGATGCTTGGACTGAATGGAAACTAGAGTTTGAGCGAGATAGCGACTGATGGCATTGAATGCGGGAGATTCTTGAGTCGCTGGCAAGGGGTTGTGAGCGGGCATGGCTCTCCACCGTGGATGGTGTTTAAATGTACCATAATTTTAGTTTTTCGCCAGTAGTCGGACGATCGCCCGCCATATCAAACCAGCCATAATTAAGGTTAACCCAATTAGCCAAATTTGCTTCTCGACCCAGAAAGCCAGAAACAAACAGGAAGCTAAACCTACCACAGCTAACCATTGCGGGTAAAGCCTTTCGGCGGGAGAAAGTTGCAGGGCGGCGAGGTTGGTAATGGCATAATTGCTACCGCCATGTAAAGCAGCATTGTCAGCACCAAAGTTAAAATTATTGCTTTGGGAATGGTTTGCCTCGGTTCCCGCACTTCTTCGCTCATGGTGGCGATACGGGCGTAACCGCCATAGGCGACAAACATCAGGGCGGTGGCGTGGAGGATGGACGCGATCGAACTATCAATCTGCACAGTAGTCATTTCCCAGCTTACCTCTGGTAAGTCCACTGACTTAAAAGTAAGGAACAGATGTCTAAAAAGCAAGCTTCTTAGACATTCTTCCTTCTTCCTTCTTCCTTCTTCCTTCTTCCTTCTTCCTTCTTCCTTCTTCCTTCTACTTATTAACCGAAACGACCTTGAATGTAATCCCTGGTACTTGGATTGCTTGCAGAAGTAAAAATCCTGCTTGTCGGCCCGAACTCAACCATGCGTCCGATGCGACTTTCATCAGTATTAAAAAATGCCGTGTAATCAGAAACACGAGCCGCCTGCTGCATATTGTGCGTCACAATTACCACAGTTAACTGTTGGCGCAAAGTCTGAAATAACTCCTCAATCTTCATCGTAGAAATCGGATCTAGAGCAGAACAAGGTTCATCCATTAGCAAAATTTTGGGCTTCACAGCTAGAGCACGAGCAATGCAAAGTCGTTGCTGCTGTCCACCGGAAATCCCCTGGGCAGACTTATTCAAACTGTCTTTTACCTCATCCCAAAGCGCCGCACTTTTTAGTGCAGATTCGACAATTTCATCTAATTCTGATTTGCTCTTTTTGCCAAAAATTCTGACTCCATAAGCAATATTATCGTAGATGCTGAGGGGAAAAGGATTAGGTCTTTGAAACACCATGCCAATTTGGCGGCGCAGACTATTGATATTGACCTTTGGACTGTAGATATCCTGTCCAAAAAACTCTACTCTTCCCTTGATAATCACTTTTCCTTCCAATTCACCAATGCGGTTGAGGGCTTTAAGAAAAGTTGATTTCCCACAACCTGAAGGCCCGATAATAGCTGTGACTTGCGGGTGAGGAATATTCATCGACAAGTTTTCTAAGACTTTGTGAGTTCCGTAATAAAAACTCAAGTCCTGAACTCGCAATGCCGGCATTGCATTCGGGTCAATTTCAGGAGTTGAATCTTCTAGAAACTGATCTGCATATTTTTCGTCTTTCAAGTTAGTTTGAGGTTTCATTATTTGCCTGGTTGTAGTGTTAACACTTTGACTATGTGACTATTTGATTCAGTTGAGTTATTGATTTATCGATTTTGCAAACGTTTTCGAGTGACTGCGCGAGATGCGACGCTAGCAATCAAAACCATGCCCAAAAGAACGGAGGCAGCAGTCCATGCTAATTCATTCTGCTCTTTGTAAGGAGAACTAGCATAATTGTAGATTAATACTGACATCGAAGGAGTTGGAGTCAGTAGTGTCCCTGGAATTTCTTGCAGTTTGGATATAGTTTCTGCGCCAATGGGAGACTGAGTTATTTCTCCCAATTTTTCAACTAAAGGAGGCCAAAATTGGCTCGACAAGGCAGTTACGATGAGCGGTGCGGTTTCGCCTGCTGCGCGAGAAGCGGCGAGTAAAATCCCTGTGGTAATTGTCGGAAGTGCTGCGGGAATGATAATCTTAAAGATAGTTTGAAAGCGTCCGGCTCCCAAACCCCCCGAAGCGAGACGGTAAGAAATAGGGACTAGCTTTAATGCTTGTTCTGTCGTCAGGGCGACAACAGGAAGCATAATGATACCCAGAGCGATACCCCCAGCTAATCCTGAAAATACTTTGGTAGTAACGACAATTAAAGCGTAGGTAAAGACACCGACAACGATTGAGGGAACACTACTGAGAATGACGGTGATAAAGCGGATGATATTTGCGATCGCTTTATTTTCTCTACCAAACTCTGACAAAAAGATGCCCGTCATTACACCGATTGGGACGCTAAATAACGTAGCAATTCCTACCATTAAAGCAGTGCCAAGAATCGCATTAGCAAAGCCGTTTGGCTGGTCTTCAACTCCGACTGGTGCTGGCAGAGAGACTAAAACTTCCCAGCTCAAATGTGTTAATCCTTCCCCCAGGATTTTGTATAAAATAGCAAACAAAGGTAGCAGAGCCAAGGCTGTGAGAGCAAAGGAAATAACAGTCATTCCCTGGCTAAAAAAACTTCTGCCTAGGGACAGGGGGTTATAAATTTCTGCATCAAGGATAGTTTCTGTGTTTTTTGCTTGAGTCATATTTAATTCTTAGCTCCCTTGACACCGATTAGCTGAACAAACAAGACTGCGACTGCATTCACCAATAGGGTGATGACAAATAGAATTAGCGCTAAATACATTAAAGAGCCGATGTGTAGAGGCTCTTGAGCTTCCCGAAATTGGCTGGCTAAAACAGCGGGGATTGAGTAGGCGGGGGCGAGGATAGATGGATTGATTTGAATGGAGTTACCAATTACCATTGTCACTGCCATTGTTTCGCCTAAAGCGCGTCCCAATGCCAAGATGGTTGCTCCGATAATTCCTGAACTTGCTGCTGGTAATAGCAACTTAAATATTGTTTCCCAACGGGTTGCACCGAGGGACATGGAAGCACTTCGCAAATCTACGGGAACGGACATCAAAACATCGCGGCTGATGGCGGCTACTGTTGGCAAAATCATAATTGATAACAGTATGCCAGCGGGTAGCATTCCGGGTCCCAAAGGTTCGCTGCTGAACAGAGGAAACCAACTGAAATTGTTAAATAGTGATTGCTGTAAAGGTAGCAGAAATGGAATGAGAACAAAGATTCCCCAAAGTCCAACGATGACGCTAGGAATAGCTGAGATTAATTCAACCATGAATCCCAAGGGCGATCGCACCCAAGCTGGGAAAAAGTTCTCGCTAGTAACTATAGCGACTGAAAGTCCTAGGGGAAGTGCGATGATAATGGCGATCGCAGAACTAATTACAGTACCGTAAATAAACGGCAAAGCCCCAAACTGTGATTCCTGGATATCCCACTTGGGATTCCATAAGAATGAGAGTCCAAATTTGCTAACAGCAGGCCAAGCGTCTTTAAAAATTATGGCACTCATCCAGAACAGCGTGCCTGCCGTCCCTAGGGCAAAAGCCCATACAAATATGGTAAATGCTGACTCCATCCACAAACCTTCACCCTTAGTATCAGTTAAGTCTACTTCTGTGCTATTTGCTGTCTGCTGGGTTGTAAATTTTTCCGGTTGCTTAGCAAAATTGGTCATACCCTAAGTTACTGCGTAAACAGTGAAATATTTGCTTGATGGACGAGTAATTATAGTAGATATCTTGTAAGGTGCACTACCAGTGCACCTTACCCCTGAAAATTTATGAGTTTTGAGTCATATTTATTTAACTCCTCACTCCCTGAGATTGCCCTAATTAACCTTTGGCAACCACACCTTGATTGACTGTTTGAATTACCTTTTGAGCTGTAGCTGAAGGAATCGAGGTATACTCTAGCTGTTTGTTGATACCTTGACCTGTTGTCATCACCCAATTAACCATCTTTTTAATAGCATCTGCTTTCGCAGCAGGATACTCTTTGTAGACTAACAGCCAAGTCAAGCCAACAATCGGATAACCGTCGGTGGGATTTCCTTCCACTAAGAAGAAGTTTGCTGGGAATGTTTCTCCTGCAAAAGCTTTCTCTGCTTCGGCCAAGTTAGCATCTACAAATCGGCCAGCTTTATTTTGAATAAACGCTGTTTGGAGCTTGTTTTGTCTGGCGTAAGTATCTTGAACGTATCCGATCGCACCCGCTGTTTGTCTGACCAAACCAGCTACGCCGGCGTTTCCTTGACCGCTGACAGGGCTTCCGGGCCAACTTGGTTGAGGGACACCTTTGATGCTGCTACCGATCGCCTGTAAGTGGTTAGCAAAAATAAAGGTTGTACCGCTGCTATCTGCCCGTACAGCTACTCGAATTGCAGTATTTGGCAAGTTTTTAGCTTGTCCGGCAATTCCTGTTATTTTAGCATCGTTCCAGCGGGTAATTTTGCCTTCAAAGATACCTTTCATCGCATCGGAATTCAACCGTACATTATTTACCCCAGGCAAGTTGTAAATAACTGCAACAGCGCCACCAGCAGTGGGAACTGCAATGACGCCACGCTTTACCTGACCTATTTGTTCAGAAGTCAGCGGCGCGTCGCTACCTGCGAAGTCAACAGTGCCTGCGATTAATGCTTTAATGCCAGCACCGCTGCCAGTCGCTTCGTAGTTTACAGTAATTTGATTTGCACTTCTCATCTGAGAGAAGTAGCGATCGTAAAGCGGTTTGGGAAAAGTGGCACCCGAACCGTTGAGTGTGATTGCTGCTACAGCAGAACTAATCAACGAGAGCGAAAATGCTGTTGCTGCTAGCGTAACGATAAAGGCGCGTCGCCAACGTCCTGTGAAAAAAAACATACTCCTCCTCCTTAATACCAAACTTTGGGGAATCCCCTCCATAGGATAGACCGAAACATACAAGTCAGGGCTGGAGAAGTAATAAGCTTGCTTTAAATTTTGGTTAAATTTAGATTAAATTTTTGACAATTGGCGATTGGGAGAGTTACTAGAGTTATTATTTGTTTAATTATTTATGTATTCGATCGCCCTAGACTAATTTCGGGTAGCTGCGGGGACATACCGCAGGTTGGGTCATACTCTTAGTTACAAGCACCGAAAGTGCGTTAAGCGAAGCTATCCCGCTCTTAATCGCCACTTGATAATCCTTACGCTTCTTCTGAACTTTCAATCTTTGGTATAATTGCCACTTGATGTTCGCTACCGATTAATATTACTTTAAAATCCGCCGATTCGGACTGGAATAGTTTGATTAGACTGGAATTATTACCCAAAAATTGTTTGACAATTAAATCTGCATGAGAGTGATATTTGGAAAAAAAATCTTTCTTAATTTTTGCCACAGGAATAGCATCCTCTTTTAACTCAAGTTTTGCACTTTCAATTATTTCCACAAGTATAGTTTTTAAAACATCCAGCGACTCAATAGGATTTGAGTTGATCTCTGGAATTATTTCTAGCAAATTTTGATTAACAGCAACAGATACTTCAGCCACCGGAGTAACTTCGTTTTCTCCTGATTCCGACAGTGCTGCTACATGGGAAGTTGTAGAATTAAAAGCAACAGTACGGCACTCTTGAAAAAGCTCAGCAACGCTGGAAAATCGAGCTATCCGCTCATCAATAGATTTGTGTTCAGCCTTCAAAAACTCACCAATTTGATTAGCCAATTCTTCAAATGTAGGTACTTGCTCTTCCCTTTTGCAAGAATAGTGATTAGTATCACCAGTCAGAAGATTTTCTACAGACAACACAGCACTTTTCCGACGCACCCAAAACACAGTCAATCCCTGATTTTGCAATTGATTGCAGAGGTGATTTAACAAACCGTCCGAAGAACAGACAAAAACTTGTTTAACCGCTGGATATCGATATAAAATAGCAGCGCCAAAGGCAATCATCTTACCATCAGCACTATTAGCACCACCCGGAACGTGAATTAGTTCATAACCGCGATCGTAAAGTTCAGCATCCAACTTGCCCGCAGTAGGCTTTTTCCAGTTAGCAAAAGCAATTTTAATTTGCAGGGGATAGTTGCACAGACTCGCTAAAAATTTTTCAGCATTAACGTCAAGTTTCAAGTTTTCTGCGTCTAGGAGCAAAATAGATATGCCCCGATCGCACTCTGAGCTTTTGTCAATCACACCTTCCCCGCACCTGCTGCTAGACGGCGGTACCAAAGCCTCAAACAATTGTTGGCGGCTAGCTTGAGGCGGATAAAACTGTTGGCTGCGAGAACGACCGTTTTTGCGAGATCGATCGGGCGATCGTCGGGGATTTTTCACAATTTATCGAAGGAGTATCGGGGATTTTTGATTAACTTACCATTGCAGATTAACTTGTGGCAGTCGATCCCCTCATAATAAATAAAGACCGTTAACAATTCTTAAAAAAAATGGCTAGAGACTTGCGGGGATTCCTCAAACTACTCGAAGAACGGGGACAACTGCGCCGGATTAGCGCTTTAGTCGATTCCGACCTAGAAATTGCCGAAATTTCCAACCAAATGCTGCAAAAAGGCGGCCCAGGCTTACTGTTTGAAAACGTCAAAGGGGCTGAATTCCCCGTCGCGATTAACCTGTTGGGTACGGAACAGCGCGTTTGCTGGGCGCTGAACATGGAAAAGCCGATCGAACTAGAAGAGCTCGGCAAAAAACTGGGAATGCTACAACAGCCCAAACCGCCGAAAAAGATTTCCCAAGCGATCGAATTCGGCAAAGTGCTGTTCGATGTCGTGAAAGCAAAACCAGGCCGCGACTTCTTCCCAGCTTGTCAGCAAGTGGTATTTGAGGGAGAAGGACTGGATTTGAACAAAATCCCGATGATTCGCCCCTATCCGGGAGATGCGGGCAAAATTATCACCCTGGGTTTGGTAATTACCAAAGATTGCGAAACGGGTACGCCAAATGTGGGGGTTTACCGATTGCAATTGCAGTCAAAAAATACGATGACTGTCCACTGGTTATCGGTGCGAGGCGGCGCGCGGCACTTGCGGAAAGCGGCGCAGGCTGGTAAGAAGTTGGAAGTGGCGATCGCCCTGGGAGTTGACCCACTGATCATCCTCGCAGCAGCAACCCCGATTCCTGTAGATTTATCCGAATGGTTATTTGCCGGACTTTACGGCGGTTCCGGCGTGCAATTGGCCAAGTGCAAAACCGTTGATTTAGAAGTACCCGCAGACTCGGAAATCGTGCTAGAAGGAACGATTACCCCCGGTGAAGTTTTGCCCGACGGGCCCTTCGGCGATCACATGGGTTATTACGGCGGCGTCGAAGATTCGCCGCTGGTGCGATTCAATTGCATGACACACCGCAAAGACCCGATTTATCTGACTACATTTAGCGGGCGGCCACCGAAAGAAGAAGCGATGATGGCGATCGCCCTAAATCGCATTTATACTCCTATTTTGCGGCAACAAGTATCGGAAATTGTCGATTTCTTCCTACCAATGGAAGCCCTGAGTTACAAAGCTGCCATTATCTCGATCGATAAAGCATATCCCGGTCAAGCGCGTCGGGCTGCATTAGCATTTTGGAGTGCATTGCCCCAGTTTACATACACCAAGTTTGTGATTGTTGTCGATAAAAGTATCAACATTCGCGATCCGCGTCAAGTAGTGTGGGCAATTAGTTCTAAAGTTGACCCGGTTCGAGATGTATTTATTCTGCCAAATACGCCCTTTGACACTTTAGATTTTGCCAGTGAAAAGATTGGTTTGGGAGGTAGAATGGGGATTGATGCTACTACAAAGATGCCGCCGGAAACCGATCACGAATGGGGTAAACCTTTGGAATCCGATCCTGATATGACGGCGATGGTTCAGCGGCGTTGGGCTGAGTATGGTTTGGCAGATTTGAATTTGGGAGAAGTCGATCCGAATTTGTTTGGATATGAGATGAAGTAGGGAATCAATCGACCTGTAGGGGCGGGTTCGCCAACATTTATGACACAAAACGACAATCTCAAAAACCCGCCTCCACCCAACGACAAATCGCTAAAATTAAACTGGAATTACCCAAAGCGTATATGCCATGCTGAGTAAAACGCCAAGAATTAAAGAGGAGTAGGCATGAGCAAATTATTATGCACGTGATTACCCGCAAACGGCTGAATGAGTTTGCTAAACTTCATCCAGATACAACAAATGCCTTGGTTCAGTGGTACAAACTTGTCAAACAAAATGAGTTTGCAACCTTCGTTGAACTCCGCGAAATATTTCCCTCTGCCGATCTAGTCGGTAAATTGACTGTCTTCAATATAGGAGGAAATAAAGTTCGACTCATTGCTGCTATTCATTACAATCGGAAGAAAGTATATATTCGGGCTATATTAACTCACTCAGAATACTATGAAGAGAGGTGGAAAGAATGATGAAAAGTCTTAATCTGGATAGAACAATTACTGCTTGGACACTGATTGCTGAAACGGTTTTTGTCCCTCGCATCGAAGCAGAATACGAGCATTTAGTCGAGCTACTAGATACTCTGATCGATATAGTTGGCGAGGATGAAAACCATCCGCTTGCTTCGATGATGGACGTTATTGGTGTTTTAATTGAAAACTATGAATCTGAACATATTCCTGAGTTAGAAGAGGTTGCGTAAACCTACTAAGCTGTTACGCATTTAAACCACTAACTATCGATGTAGGGTGCGCCATTCGTGAACACTGACTATACATGGGAAACCCCTTAAAACTGACGCACCCTAAAATACCTGTCACGAAGTCTTATCGAAAAAACCAGGTTTCTGGGCCAGGAGCGCGATCAAGATTTACTCACTCCGTCAGAGAAACCGGGTTTTTATCGAATCTGCGGGCTGTAACGAAGTTTTCTCGTAAAAACCCGGTTTCTGACCACCCGTTTGGAGTTTGATAAACTTAAAGTAGTTGAATGTAGAATGTAGGTTGGGTTGAACGAAGTGAAACCCAACAATAACAAAGTTTTTGGGTGTTGGGTTTCGTTCCTCAACCCAACCTACAGTTACTAATTCGTCCCATATTCCCAGCAAAAAATTAGCCTACTATTCCAATATCTCAACTAAATCTTCGATCGCAATCTCGAACGCACGGGCCATCTTATCCAAAGCTGTGTAATCTACAGTTGCCATACCTGGAGAATTAGCATAGGTAATGATCGTGGTATATGGAATACCTGTTCTTTTGGAGACTTCTGTTAAATTCCAACCCTTTTCTTGAGCAAATTCTCGAACTCGCAGCCTAATTCGTCCCATTACCTCTTGACAACACACGAGTATTCGTGTTGAATGTAAATCATAGGCAAGCGATCGCCCTCCGACCTGATAAATCAAGAGCGATCGCCTTTCATTCACTACCCACAAAAATGGGAAGGATTCTTCTATGATACCAAAACAATCGACATATCGCGATCGACTTCAACCTTGGCATCTAATTCGCCACCTGCCCAAGTGTCAGCGCCTCACAGTCGCCCGTTTCGCCCGTCGCCGCGATGCCGAATCTTACCTAAATGCACTGCGCCGCTTAATGCCCGCAGTCCCGCATACAATTATGTTCGTGAATGCGGTGTCTGTACTAGATGAAAACACCGTTCCAATTCCGATGCAATTGGCGATCGAAGTTTAATGCGATCGAACTGATATCTGGCATTTGTTGCCAGATTCCGGCGGGGGTTTCAACCCCCGACGGACTAATGTTGCTAAACTATAAATAGACTTGAGTCAAGGAGTCAAATCAATGCCATCTCCCTTTCCCGGTATGGATCCGTATTTAGAGCATCCTAACCTATGGCCTGAGTTGCATCACTGGTTGATTAGTGAAATTGCCAGATTTTTATCTCCCCAACTGCGTCCTAAATATCGAGTTGCTGTAGAGTTGCGAATGTATGAAACCAGCAGCGAAAATTCAGTGCTTGTCGGTATTCCAGATGTGACTGTACAGCGTTCTCAGATATCAAATAACCCCTCCACAAATGTGGCGATTTTGTCCCCTCCAACACAACCAGTCGCAGTAACACTTCCTATGCCTGAAATTATCAAGGAAGGTTATTTAGAGATTAGAGGAGTGGAAACAAAAGAGGTAGTCACAACGATCGAAATACTTTCACCTACTAATAAACGACCTGGAAAAGGCAGGCAAATATATGAAAAAAAACGAGAACAAATCCTCGGCAGTCGTACTCATTTGATAGAGATTGATTTACTGCGGCGCGGTGAACCAATGCCAGTTTTTGGAAATAATCTTAACAGTCAATATCGAATTTTGGTTTGTCGGGGAAATCGCCTTCCTTCCGGCGATATGTATCCTTTTAATATTCAAGATTCAATTCCTGCTTTCCCAGTTCCTTTGCGTCCAGAAGACTTTGAACCTATTGTTGATTTACAGATGATTTTCAATCAAGTATACGATATTGCGGGTTACGATATGGAAATAGATTACTGTCGAGAACCAATACCAGCACTGTCTGAAACAGATACGGTTTGGGCAAATGCTTGGTTGCGCGATCGCAATTTGCGAGATTAATTAAAGTTACAACTAAAAATTGGCAACCATATCGGTTCTCAAAAAAGTGAGATATGCCCTATGCCCGATGCCCTATGCCCAATGCCCTATGAGTTTTTTCCTAGTGTCTGAGTCCACTGCTGAAATTTTGGAAAATGCAGCCTTAAAAAATACTCTGTATCCAACTCTCCTTCATAGGAAATTCCTACAAAAGGCGGAATGGTTGAGATCACCAAGAAACTGGGTCTGAAGCCCCGTTACTTCGACTACGCTCAGCACAGCGCCTTCTAGGACGGCTTTAATTCTCTTCATTTCCGTTAATTATATCAGCAATAC
>JAYSVM010000129.1:0-1600 GCA_043718495.1 Oscillatoriales bacterium
GCATCCAATTTAAGCACAGCCCAATTTTCGCGCAGTCAGGAAGCCCAAGCCGATGAATTTGGCTTACAACTCTTGGTTTCCCATTACGGGCACGCAGCAGGCGCAGCAGACTTTTTTCAGCGATTAGCGCGAAAATCTGGTTTAGATTTTGCTTTGTTATCGACTCATCCGGCACCGGGCGATCGCAGTGTAACGTTAACACAAACGATCGCCCAACGTCGCTATCCGATTCAAGAGCGATCGGCTTTACCCGCAACACTAAAAGGCGATCGATAATATCAGACACTTACAGCATATTCCAGTGTTAATCCGTAGGGTGCGTCGCTCCGAGATATTTGATATAATTTGCAGATTATAGATGGCGACGCACGCTACTTGCTAGAAATACCCGTAAAAAAGCTCAGGCATTATAACATATGGCAGCATCCAAGGGCAAGAATTCTGACAACAAAACAACCGACGGTAAACGAGTAGTTTACTCCGAATTTGGTAACTATGAAAACTCCGCCGCCCTCCAACGAGGAATACAAGAAGTCCCCCAAAATCAACAAAATTTGAAAGTCGAAGCATCCCGAAAAGGACGCGGTGGTAAAACAGTTACAGTCATCAGCGGCTTTCAGGGAAAACCCGAAACTTTAGCAGATTTAGCGAAGCAGCTAAAAGCTCAATGCGGTACTGGTGGTACCGTCAAAGAAAATGAGATCGAAATCCAAGGCGAACACAAGCAAAAACTGTTAGAAATTCTGACAAAATTAGGCTACAAAGCTAAAATTAGTGGAGGGTAAAAAGGAGGATACGGCAATGCTATTTCCCTACCCAAAAATAATCAATCTTTTTACCGCCAACTTTCATGTATACTAGACCCTTAGCCCGTTTAATCGAACAATTGCAGCGCTTACCAGGCATCGGCCCAAAAAGTGCCCAGCGACTCGCTTTACATATTTTAAAACGTCCCCACGAAGAAGTCCAAACCCTCGCTCAATCCTTGATTGATGCCAAGCAGCAGGTAGGTTTTTGTCAAGTATGTTTTCACTTATCTGCTGAACCTGTTTGCGAAATTTGTGCCAATCCGAACCGCGACAATTCTACTATTTGCGTAGTCTCGGAATCCCGCGATGTCATTGCATTGGAAAAAACGCGGGAATACAGAGGCAAATATCATGTTATCGGCGGTGTCATCTCCCCGATGGATGGAATTGGCCCGGAACAATTGAACATTCAACCATTAGTTAGGCGCGTCAGTCAGCAAAAGATTGATGAAGTAATTATTGCGATTAGTCCGAGTGTGGAAGGTGAGACTACTACGCTTTATGTTGGCCGCTTATTGAAACCTTTTACGCGGGTGACGCGAATTGCTTTTGGTTTGCCGATGGGGGGAGATTTAGAATATGCTGATGAGGTGACTTTGGCCCGCGCTTTGGAGGGAAGGAGAGAGTTAGATTAGTTTTTCAATATTATTATTCGGCGGTTGAAACCAGTCAACAGTCAACAGTTAACTGTTAACATCACCTGATGGTGCAACCAGAATTGATCTAAAAAGTATATAGAGTAGGTTGGGTTGAGGCTTTGCGAAACCCAACTCTTCTACAATAAGATGTTG
>JAYSVM010000130.1:0-43690 GCA_043718495.1 Oscillatoriales bacterium
CAGAAATTAGTTATTGATTATTGATTATTGATTATTGGTTCTAATCACCAATTGCCGATGCGCGATGCCCGATGCGCGATGCCCTATTCCCTATGTCCTATTCCCTATGTCCTATGACATAGATCAAGGTTACACCTGTGGAGCGATGTAAATATTCATTCAATTTTTTATATTAAAGATAAGGTTTTTTAAATCCCACAAATTGCAAACAAAGCATCTGTTCTCTTACCTAAAACTTACCTGTAGGGTATTCAAATTTTATGAATAAGCTAACACCATTTCTGATCAGCGGTCTTCTATTATTTGGAGCAGTCGCTTGCAGCGAAGGTGCGAAAACCAGCACTGATGCTCCTAATTCTACCACACAAACTGCCGCTAGCCCTCCCCCAGCCGATACCGTTCAAAAAACTCAGGGCGACGCAACTAGCGATATTCGCAAAGCGCAAGCAAATTCTGATATTAGGGCGCGAGAACAGCGAAATAATGTGACTGGTGGCGATACTATTAGAGCCGACGACGACCTTAAAAGTGAAGTACGCTCTAAGCTGGAAGTAAATATCACCAAAGGTCAGTTGACAGTTGAAGCAAAAGACGGGCTGGTAACCGTAGGAGGCACTGTTCCAAATCAAAAAGACCTAGCTAAAATTGAACCCTTAGCTAAAGAAATTAAGGGTGTCAAGAATGTGAACGTTACGGCAGTTGTTGCCCCAGCCACAGCTAAGTAAGCTTCATTTGGGAATTGGGAATTGGGAATTGGGAATTGGGAATAACCAATAACTAATTTCTGATAAGTAGTTGGAGGTCAGTCGGAAGAGAGAGGCTGCACTTACGCCCAGCGGTCGATGAAAATTCCTTGCAAAAATGACTAAATGTAGCAAGGTCAGTAAGCAGAAAAAAAGTTCTGTAGTTGTGTAAAAGTAGTATATTTTTAAGGAGAAAGAAAATGGCTTTAGGTCAACACAAGCGAGCTGTAGGATCATTCTCTAATTATCGAGATACTGAACTCGCTCTCACCGAACTCCAAAGTTCAGGGTTTCCGATGAGTAAAGTTTCGGTAGTTGGGGAAAATCTCGATCAAGGCAAAGTTGCTGGTGCTAAAGCCAGCACGAGTACCGACGAAAAAGTTGGTGGCGGCGCGAAAGCAGGGGCGACAGCGGGAGTTGTGACTGGGGGTTTGATTGGCTTGCTCGGAAGCATTGGTGCGCTGGCGATTCCGGGAGTTGGGCCTGTGATGGCGGGGGGGGTTCTGGCAACTCTGCTGGCAGACGTTGCTGTAGGCGGCGCAATTGGGGCGGCTGCGGGAGGTTTAGTTGGCGGTTTGGTAGGTTTGGGAGTTCCCGAAGCCCAAGCTAAAGTTTACAGCGATCGCATTTCTCGCGGAGAATATTTGGTATTCGTAGAAGGAACAGACAGCGAAATCGCCACAGCAGAAAGAATTTTCAGCGTGCGGGGTATTCAAGATTGGGGCATTTATGATGTGCCGACAGACACTGGGCGCAAACTTTCGGGTCGCCAAAAGCGCGCTGTGGGTCTATTTTCTACCCGCCGCGAGACGGAACAAGCGCTTGGAGAACTTAGAACTGGTGGTTTCGACATGGATCGGGTTTCTGTCATCGCTAAGGATGCGGACTCCAAAGGCGAAATCGCAGGCATTGATGTCAAAGATAGCGCTGATAACAAGGCTGATGAAGGTGCCACGAAGGGTGCTCTCACAGGCGGCACTTTGGGCGGTTTGACTGGCTTGTTGGTGGGCCTGGGCCTAGTTGCGATTCCGGGAATCGGGCCGATTATGCTGGCAGGAGCCTCAGCTACGGCGATCGCGACTACACTTGCTGGTACTGCTTTGGGTGCGGCTGCGGGTAGCTTGATCGGAGCTTTAGTCGGTTTGGGAATTCCCGAAGAGGAAGCTAAAGCATACAGCGATCGGGTGGCCAGGGGAGATTACTTGGTACTGCTTGACGGTAGCGAAGCAGAAGTCGCTAAAGCTGAAACCATTCTGAGCCGTGGAGGTATTCAGAATTGGAGCATCTACGACTCTCCCAGCGTCGATAGCGCTCGCACCGATTACGGTGCTCCAGGGACTCCCGGCGTCGATACCACGGCTGATATTTATGATCCAAATCAGGGGGTTAGCAGCAGCCGTCGGCTGTAAGTGACTTCAGCTCTTTTGACTAGAGATTGAGGCATCAAATAATCTCAAAAGTCGGCAATTTTAGATAAATTGCCGATTTTTGATTTTTTTCTTTTGTTTACATTAATTCGTAATATTAATTTTTATACACCAGATTCACTATAAATTTTCGGTCTGTAACACTCACTACTGCTAGATTTCAAAGGAAGCAGTACGATCGAATTTCATGACATATTCTACAGCAGATCTTGCTCAATTAGTCCGGCAGCGACTATCTTTAGGTTATGGGGGAGCTAATTTCAGAAACTTAATAGAAATGAAGTAGCCCAGTCCCACGCGCAGGGTAGGCCTGCGGTGCTTGGCAACTAACTATCTATAGTGGGGCTGGACGTGTTCCTCACTTTAAAACGCCGTAGAGGGAAACAATTGGAGTACCTTGAAGGAAGTTCTTGATATCCTTAACAGGACTCAGAAGCCTAGACCATATTGCTTACGATTGGTGTAGGAGCGTCACAACCGCAAGCGCTTATGGATCGAATAAGGATTTACAGTCAGCATATAAGCGCGGGAGCATGGGATTGGCTCGCGGCTCATTTTTTCGCGAAATCGCAGCCGAGGGATAGTGTGTTGCTTCTTTCGTTTGTGAGTCGTTCAGAACTCGGATGGAAACAGCTTTTCTGTTGGGTTTCACAGGCACTGTACACGGTGGGGGGGGGTGACACTAGCTGAGCTGACAGGGATCTGCGCTCACGGGCGATCGAAGCTAGAAGGCAGAAGGTACAAGGCAGAAGGGGTGTAAGCTCTGATATTTTGTTTCTTTCTGGTAGTAATAAATTCGATCGCCTGTATCGGCAATTTTTCTGGTCAGAATATGGCACAGAGGCCCTCAGTGATACCCCAAATACTCGATCGCCTTTGTGTGCGATCGACAACTTCTAGGTATTTTGGTGAATGGTTAGTAGTTAATAGTTAGCAGTTAGCAGTTAGTAGAAAATACAACTAAGCACTAATAACTAATAATTAATATCAACCGAAAACTAACTATTAACAAAATTAAGACTTCCCTCGCGGGTGCTGCTGGGAATAAACCTGTTTTTGCAATTGTAGCTGTTGCAATAAGTATTTGTTAAAAAAGGCTGCCAGCCTAGAAACTACGAATTTTTCAGACAGCAGAGAACATCGAATCGAGAACTCAAGGAAACTCACTCAATTTTTTTATGAATTCCACTGAACATTTAAGTGCTGATGAACTTTTAATTAGACATGGAAACGGAGAACGAGATTTTCGAGGCGCAAGCCTCATTAAAGCTAATCTCAGTGAAGCTAATCTCAGTCGGACAAATTTGAGCAACGCCAACTTGAAAGGGGCAAACTTAATCAGAAGCAAACTGATTGCAGCTAACTTGAACGGAGCTGACTTGAGCGGTGCGAATTTATCTAAGGCTAAACTAATTGAAACAAACCTCGGCGGTTCTAGTTTAACTGGAACTATTGCGATCGAAGCAGATTTTAGTGGAGCAAATCTCACTGGAGCAATATTATCTCATGCTGACTTGAGCAAAGCGATTCTGATTGGAGCAAGTTTAGTAGGAGCTTGTGCGCTCAACGGCTCGAAACTAAGTGAGGCTAAATTAAGTGGGGCGACGCTGAGCCGAGCAATTCTGAGCGGGGTTGATTTAAGCAAAGCAAATCTAACTAGAGCGATTATGAGCGAGATAGATTTGAGTGGAGCTAACATGATGGGAGCAACTTTGATTCGGGCTTACATCAATCGTGGAAATCTCAGTGGTGTCAATTTGGTTGGAGCTTCCTTGAGCGAAGTAAGTATGCGGGAGGCTTGTGTGTGCGCTGCTAATTTGAGCGGTGCTGATTTGAGTGGTGCTGATTTACAATCGGCTAATTTGAATGGATCTAATTTGAGCAGTGCCGACTTGCAAGGCGCTAATTTGAGTAAAGCTAATTTAAATGGTTTGATGCTCCAGAATGCTGATTTGAGGGGTGCAAATTTGAACAAAGCTTCTTTGCGGGGAGCTAATTTGTCTGGTGCTAATTTATCTGGTGCTAGTTTGCTGGAAGCGGATTTGCGGGGGGCTAATTTGAGCGGGGCTAATTTGTCGGGAGCGGGTTTGCTGCTGAGTTCCCTGGCAGGAGCAAATTTGACAGGAACCAATTTGTCGGAAGCTAATTTGATTGGGGCGAGTTTGAATGTTGCTAATTTAAATGAGGCGGCTTTGAGCGGGGCAATTTTGCCGAATGGAGCTACTCACAGTCGGGATTGATTGAGTTAGCTATCAACGGTCAACGGTTGACAGTTAACCGCCAACCGTTGACAGCCAACAGTCAAGCGCCACTATAGTTGAAAATTTTTGGGAAACCTACTTGCCAAATTTTAGAGGCCGTGCTATGGTTAGAAGGTTTGAGACTTAAAAATTAATAGAGGTAAAACCCCGCAGAATGAAACAATTGGGAACCCATCTGGTCGCTGATGCTTGGCAGTCTCCTGGAGACCTGCTCAACGATCCTGAACGTATCCGCCGCGCTATTCTCGATGCGATCGAAGCCGGAGGAGCTACTCTCATCGATTTGTGCGTACACCAGTTTAGTCCTCACGGAGTGACGGCTACTGCTACTTTGGCAGAGTCTCATATAGCAATCCATACTTGGCCTGAACACGGTTATTTTGCCGCAGACTTATTTTTCTGCGGAGCCGGCGACCCTCACAAGGCCATGAAGGTGCTACAGACAGCTCTGGAAGCTAAACAGGTAAAACTCACCGAGTTCACGCGCGGTTTCGAGCCAGGGGTGGGCATCTTAGGTTCTGCTTCTGAAGAACAGTATGCACCTCGTTTGATAGAAACGACTGCTGCTAGAGCATAATCAACCAATTAGCGTAAGTTTGATTATTTTATGCTAACTCTTGGTTAAAATCCCACGGTTCGAGCCGTGGGATTCTTGTTTTTGAAACTTACTTTTTCATCAACAAAGGGCGGACAACTATATAACCAGCGCCGAAAGCGGCAATGACAATCAAAAAAATGGCGATCGCTAACCACAATCCGCTTAAGTCTGATGCTTTTTTTGGTTGAGTACGCAAACGGTAAGGAGTTTCGGGTACTTCTGTAAATAGTTTTTCTGGAAGTTTTTCTGGTATTGGGGCGGCTGTGGGTTCAGGTTCTGCTCCGGGGAAGGGCAATGCTACACTTTGATTAGCCGGAGTTGGTTGGTTGGGTATGGCAGAGTTAGCCTGTAATGGTAAAGAGGCAAGGCGAGGCGATGCAGCGGCGAGATTAAATCTGTTGACTGAGGGCATTTGAGGCATCCCTGTCTGGGTGACACCTTGAGCTGAGTTGACTGCTTGCTGTAGGTATACTGATGCTTGGACTACTGTTTCTACTTCTCGGCGCAATTCTTGATTTTGTTGGAGTAGTTGCTGGTTGTGCGTTTTGAGAGAGTCAAGCATTGCTTGGGCGGATTGCAATTCGGCTGTGACTTCTCGGTAGAGGGAAATGGGCACTGATGGAGAGTAGTTATTTGAGTTGGCGGAGGAGTTATTTTCAGGTAAGGTAGTATTTTGCATAATTTGTAGATGGCGAGGGTGAGCTATTTTAGTTTAGCCTGAGAGATATTAATAGTTAGTTGAAATCTTAGAAGTTTGCCTGCGATCGCATGAACAACCATCCATCAGAACAAAGTATGTCGCAAAAGTCAAGTGAGGAGGAAATGAAATACGGCGAACGGGAGATTTTGGACGGGGAGTTAATTACCTTCCCGAATCCCCGAATCGGGCGGCGCTACTCGGTTAACATTACTTTACCGGAGTTCACTTGTAAGTGTCCATTTTCGGGCTATCCCGATTTTGCGGCGATTCATATTACTTACGTGCCGGACGAACGGGTGGTGGAATTGAAGGCGCTGAAACTGTATATTAACAGTTATCGCGATCGCTACATTTCTCACGAGGAATCGATCAATCAAATTTTAGATGATTTTGTCGCAGCTTGTTCGCCGTTGGAAGCGACGATTAAGGGGGATTTTTTACCACGGGGGAATGTGCACACTGTGGTTGAGGTGCGGCACGAGAAGTAGACGCGGAGGGTGCGTCAGCTTTGAGATTCTCAATCAGCACTGAAAGCATGATTCTGACGCACCGTTTTTTTGATTTTGAATGTGTGCTGAATAAGGTAGGAGGGTAGGCACGGGGGCACTACCCCTACAAATTGATGATTTGTCTGAGAATGAAACAGCCCTGGGGTGGGACTGCTTGTCACGGAGTTGCCGAAGTCTGTGATTATCTGAAACTTGCGAGGGGGTACGCAAATCGCTGAAATATTGATTCGGTGGTTAACCCCCTCGATATATTGCTACATAAGGGTTTCAGCAATTTATGTTGGGGGATTTGCGGCATTTGTCAAGACAATTTTCGACCCCCTCGCAAATAGCCTCTAGACATCTTGCGCTGTATGAGGTTTAATGTAGAGGACTCCCCACTCGTTGGGGAAACTAATTGAATGGAAACCTAGTTGGACTGTCGATACCATCCAATCCTCAAGGCTCCCCATTCGTTGGGGAAACTAATTGAACTGAAACGGTAAAATATCTAGTAGGTAGAGTGCGTCAGGTTTGAGATTCTCAATCAGCACCGAAAACATGATTCTGACGCACCGTTTTTTTTGCAAGGGTGCGTCAGTGAGATTGTTGGTTGGGATCGAAAATAACGCGCTTCTGACGCACCCTACTTAATTGCTTCTGATAGAGATTCTAATGACATAAATTTTTTGACATCTAATATTTCAATCAATACCAATTCTCCGCTGCTAGAATAGTGGAGAATCATATTCCCTTCATCTTCAGCATAAGCGATAGGACTATCGGAAATTTCGATCAGCATCGCATCTACATCTTGGCTATATCTAATCTTTTTCATATCTTGGCCTCAATGTAATATCAATTCCCGGTTATATATGTGGGTTATAACTGAGATCTTGCAGCAATGTCAATAAGGGGATTTTGGGTGGGGGAGAGGGCGGGTTTATCTAGCCTGTTTGCAAGCTTTAAAACCCTTGGCGAACCCGCCCCTACAGCTAATTGAGAATGGTGCAAGATCTGAGTTATAACTAACCCTCCGTCATTGCGAGTGAAACGAAGCAATCGCAGAGACTAGGCGATTGCTTCGTTTCACTCGCAATGACAAATAAGCTGTTAGTCATTTAAATTTATTGCTTGAACCCGTTTAGTTTTGATTAGCTAAAGAAGCTTCAGGAATCGCACTTTTATCTTCATCTATTTTCGATTCAGCCAACTTATCCAAAATCTCCACAACTTCTCTTTCAAAAGTCACTTGAGCGCGATTGGTACGCCCACCAACATAAAGTTTGCCCTCTTTTTCTAAAGCCCAAATCTGTGAGTGAGACAGATAGCTCATCATCACGCTGAGCATCAGCAACCCAAAGCCAGTATAGACGATCGGGATTCCCGGATCTGCTTTGATTTGCAAGCCTGTGCTGCCAACAACTTCATCGATAGCCAGCATCACTCCATTCACTTCAACTGCCGTACCAGCGCGAACTGTTGTTAACAATTTGCCATCCGTACCGTAAACTAACATCGTTCCTTGCAAGTCTTTTGCTAACAGAGAAACTCCTGCACTCAAATCTGGTTTGGTGGGAATCCAAGCACCCCAAATTCTGCCTTTACCTTGGGTGTCTAGCTGAGCCATTGGTAGTTGCAAAACTGGGCTTTTGTTGAGGCGAACTCGCACGGCGGCGATTGCCCAATCTGCTTGATAAAATGTCACTCCTCTGTATTTTAGTGGCAGGTTGACATGAATGGTTTTGCGATCGACCTCTTGGCCTGTTTTGTCCAAAACTGATAGGTCAGAGTAGAATTGATCGATCGCACCGTTTGGAGTATAGTCGATCCAGAACCGATTGACTCGCATCGACCAATCCTTGGGGATTTGCGGCCCCGCCCAAGGCCCCGCATCGGTGATATTCTGCACCCGAAAATCCTGGCCACTGGGAACCATTTCTTGCCCCATAAAACCAGTCATCGTCCCCCAAATCGCCCCAGCTAAAATCAGTAACATACTGGCATGAACAATAATCGGCCCGATTTTGCCAATTATGCCTTTCCGAGCATAAACTTTATCGCCTTCTCGAAATATCCGATAACTTTTTTGCTGCAAGAGTTGCTCTAATGAAGTTAAAGAACCTGTTTCTAATTCCGCACTGAGGGCTAATTTTTGAAACTGCTTTGGTTCTTCATAGAATTTCCAGCGGCGGGCGACTTTTAAGGCTGGAAGTTGTCTGGTAAATGTGCAAGCTGTCAAGCTGCTTCCGAATAAAACTAGGATTGACAAAAACCACCAAGTACGGTATACATGATCTAGTCCGGCAATTAGTAATACTTTCCAAGTTAGGAATCCGAAAAGGGCTGGATGTTCTGGATAGTTGGATTGATAAAACTCTACGGATTGTCCTTGTTCGACGACGGTGCCGGAAATGCTGAAAAATGCGATCGCCAACAGCAAGATAATCGCCAGCCTCAAATCTGCGAGCACTGGTAAGATATCTCGCTTGAAAAACTTTTGAGGGGCATTAGCCCAGTTTGATAATTTGGATATAAATACTTCTTTTGATATCATTGGTAATTTAGGAAGGAAGTTCGGCAACGAATTTTGTAACGGATTTAACGGATAGAAGGAGGTTCGGCAACGGATTTTGTAACGGATTTAACGGATATAGGGAAGTTTGGCAACGGATTTTTTAGCGGATTTAGCGGATATCAGGAAGAAGATTTTTTTTGTTTTCCGTGGTTGCCTCAATCTGTTACATATTGTATCACATCCAGTTAATTGATTACTAAAAAAATTGGAAATTTAATAATTTGCATACATAACTGTGCTCAAAAAAGTGAGGTATCCCCGATGCCCTATGCCCGATGCCCTATGCCCTATGCCCTATCCCCATGAGTACCTCCAGAAACCTGAGAAAGGCTATACTTATTATTTAGGTTTGTCGGAATTGGGAATGCGCTTGAGCTGTTCAGTTTCCTCAAGATAAACTTCACCTAAATCTTGACCAGCTAAATCCTTCAATTTAATACTCTGATAGCGGACTTTCCCCTTGAGCATGATTTCATCGCCTAGCTGTGGCAAAGTCTGCTTGGTTAAAATCCAAATACTGCCAGTAGCGTCTTGAAGTTGATAAGCTGCATTCCCGACAAAGGGAGCGCGGTTTTCGACTTTTCCCTGAAGATAAACTTCTGCATCCACTTGTCGTTTTTGTTGAACATCGCGAATTTTAGCAACATTGAAACCCAGGTTAAATTGAGAATTCGGCAAATTGCCACAACTTAGCAAACCGCTGGCTAGTATTAGCAATAAAGAGCCGATGGAGAACTTTTGAATGCAAACTTGATGAGTTGCAATAGTCATTTTTCAAATAAATTTAGCTGGGAGATATGACTTAACTTTAACCACAATTCTGGGAATCGATCGCAACTCAGAAAGTTTCACAGTGTAGTCCTGGGCGATAGTTAAGCTAAAATCTAAAATCGTCAGCCCTAACCCAGAGTCTACAATGGACGCAAAAACTGCTCAGATATTAGATGGTAAAGCTTTGGCGACAAAGATTCAAGGCGAGTTGAGCGATCGAGTTCGTTCGATGCAAACCCAGATTGGCCGTCTTCCGGGACTTGCGGTGCTGATGGTTGGGGATAACCCAGCCAGCGCTGCTTACGTGCGTAATAAGGAACGAGCCTGCGCTAAGGTGGGCATAGCTTCTTTTGGTAAGCATTACCCCGCAAATGCAACTCAGGCTGAACTGGAACTGGCCATTCATGCACTCAACGAGGACGATCGCGTAGATGGCATTTTAGTTCAACTCCCACTTCCAGATCACTTAGATGCAATTTCTCTACTGTACCAAATTGCTCCTGATAAAGATGCTGATGGACTTCACCCGATCAATTTAGGCCGCCTGATGCGGGGTGAAGAGGGTTTACGCAGTTGTACTCCCGCCGGAGTGATGCGGCTGCTACAAGAATATCAGATTGATTTGAAAGGAAAAAATGCTGTAGTTTTGGGGCGCAGTATTTTGGTGGGTAAACCGATGGCGCTCATGCTTTTAGAAGCTGATTGCACTGTTACTGTAGCTCATTCGCGATCGCAAAACCTAGAATCGATTACTAGCCAAGCTGATATCTTAATCGCCGCCGTCGGTCGCACTGAAATGATTACAGCTAATATGGTTAAACCGGGAGCAGTAGTGATTGATGTCGGGATCAACCGCGTTGTCAATCTTGATGGTACTAGCCGTTTGGCTGGAGATGTGGACTTTGATGCTGTTAAAACAGTAGCTGAATTTATCACACCGGTGCCGGGAGGAATCGGGCCGATGACTGTTGCTATGTTATTGGAAAATACCGTTTCTAGTTACAGCAAGATAGCAGAAAAAACAGGTAAAAATTCAACAAACTAATTATATCAATTTCGGTTGCAACGACCTATGATATAGAGGACACGGCAGTGCCGTTTCCCTACAATGTTTTTTGGTAGGGAAACGGCACTGCCGTCTCCTAATTTCTAAGGATTAATTACCAATTCCCAATGCCCAATGCCCAATGCCCAATGCCCAATGCCCAATAACTAAGGATTAATCACTGGTTCCTTTACCTGTTTAGGTTTACCAAAATAGGCTTGAAATACCTGTTTGGCGATCGGGGCTGCGGCCACAGAACCAAAACCGCCATTTTCTACAACCACAGCGATCGCAATTTGCGGTTTATCCGCCGGCCCATAAGCAACATACAATGAGTGATCCTTTTGTCCAATCACCTCAGAAGTCCCGGTTTTGCCCGCAGTCAGCGGAATTGAACCGTCATTGAGTCCCCGTCCCGTACCCTCCGTCACCACCGCTACGAGTCCCTCCTTAATCACCTTAACCGTTGAAGGTTTCATTCCCGTAGGTATCGGTTTCATCTCAGGTGTGCCAGTCAGAGAAGCCAAAAGATGGGGCTTCACCCGATCGCCACCATTAGCGATCGAACTCACCATCACCGCCGCCTCCAAGGGAGTCACCAACACCAAACCTTGGCCGATTGATGTCGTCACCGTATCCCCCGCATACCAGGGTTCTTTATAAATTTTCTCCTTCTCCTCCGGTGTGGGAATTTGACCGTGATCCCCGCCACCAAGTCCCAAAAGCTTCAAATCGGTATCCTTGCCAATTCCTAAAAGGTGTCCCCACTTAGAAATTTGCTCTGGCCCTACACTCATCCCAATTTGATAAAAAAACGTATTGCTACTGAAAGCCAAAGCATCCCGAAAGCCGATATCACCGTAACCGCCGCTGTGTTCGTTAAAATCAATTCCCCCCACAGTAATGTAGGATGAAGTACCGATAATTGAATCTGGTGAAAACTTGCCCGATTCCATGCCAGCGACGGAAGTCACAATTTTAAAAGTGCTACCGGGAGGATAGCCTTGCATGGCCCGATTCAAAAAGGGATTTTCGGGATCTTGAAGAGTTTCCCACTCATCCTTGGTCATTTTTCGCGTAAACAGATTAGGGTCAAAAGTGGGGTGGCTGGCTAAAACTAATACTCCACCAGTCTTCACGTCCAGTGCAACTACCGAGCCTCGTCGATTCCCCAGGGCTTCTTCAGCAGCTTTCTGCATCTTCAAATCTATAGTTAGCTGTATAGACTCGCCTGGTTTCGGAGGTGTCTCTCCCATCAGGCGCAATTCTTGATTTTGGGAATTCACCTCGATTAGTCGATCGCCCCAAACTCCCGCAATTTTGCTGTTAGAACTGGCTTCTATGCCCATTTGACCCACAATCATCCCCATCGGATATTCTGGATGAGCTTTCAGGTCTTCTTGGGTAGCTTCACCAATATATCCGAGAACGTGAGCGGCCAAACTGCCTTCGGGATAGTAGCGTCTGGCTTCGGGCCGTACTTCTACTCCTCGCATTTGTCCCACCTGTTCTGACAGTGGCACAAACACCTCTGGTGGCATTGCTTGCCTGAGTCGCACCGGTCTGTAGGATAGAGGATCGACCTGTTTTAATTTTTCGAGAATTTCCTTGGCAGAGATTTTGAGTAGCGGACTCAGTTTTTCGGCCGTGACTTTCCACTGTTCCGGCGTTTGTTCTTTCGGCCACAAATATACCGATCGAGCTAAATTGTTCGCAGCTAGTAGTTTGCCACCGCGATCGACAATGTGTCCGCGATTCGCAGGCATTGGCACCAAGCGAACCCGATTATTTTCGGCTCGTTCCCGATTTTGTTTCCCTTCCACCAGTTGCAATTGCACCAGCCTACTCACGTGCAGACTCAGTAAACCAGTCGCGATCAACATCAATATGATCGCCCGCTGTATCGGACGCGACTGTTTTTTAGGAGTTTCCCCCAGGGTTTTGTCAGAAGCACGAAATCCAGATATCGCAGAAATTTGTTGTTGCATCATTCTATAGGTAGATGTCAAATCCTAGATGTTAGATGACTAATTGTTAACTATAGTGTTAACTTTTTAATTTTTGAATATTTTGTGATTCGGTTTACGCGATCGGCAGCTATCTTCCCCCGTCCGGTAAAATAAAATAGCGTGCTTAACCAAAATTGGTAACTCTGAAAGTGCTAAAGACCCTTAGAGCTGACTTCAGTATAATTTTCGATCGAGACCCTGCTGCTCGCAACTGGCTGGAAGTTTTGTTTTGCTACCCTGGCCTTCAAGCCCTGGTATTCCATCGCATCGCACACTGGCTATACTTACTGGGACTTCCCTTCATCCCCCGCTTGATTTCCCACATGGCCCGCTTCTTTACTGGAATCGAAATTCACCCAGGGGCCACCATCGGCAAAAGCGTCTTCATTGACCACGGCATGGGAGTTGTGATCGGCGAAACCGCAATTATCGGCGATTTTGCCTTAATTTACCAAGGTGTCACCCTCGGCGGCACTGGCAAAGAAAGTGGCAAGCGCCACCCCACCATCGGCGAAAACGTAGTTGTCGGTGCCGGCGCCAAGGTACTCGGCAATCTGCAAATTGGCAATAACGTCCGCATCGGTGCAGGTTCCGTCGTGCTCAGGGACGTACCATCTGATTGTACCGTGGTAGGGATTCCCGGCCGCATAGTTTATCGATCGGGAGTACGAGTAAATCCCCTAGAACATGGTAGTCTACCAGACTCAGAAGCTGTAGTCATTCGTTCTTTAGTCGATCGCATCGAGTCCCTCGAACAGCAAATCAAAACTTTGCAAACTCAACAGCCAATCTCCTTAACTTCTGATCCCAATTCTCACAATTTCCACTTAGTATCAGAAGCACTAAACCAAGCCAGAAACGTAGCAGTAGCAGAAAAAATGCACTTAGCTGTTACTAACACTTGTCAGTTAAAAGATAAAGTCATTCAAGAATTCTTCGACGGCAGCGGCATCTAACAATTGGGAATTGGGCATTGGGCATTGGGAATTGGGCATTTAACCAATAACAACTTCTGTCAAGGATTCACCTCTCGCACAGACCAATTTCCCTCCTCATCCCGGTCATAAAGCAACCTGTTCTGCGGTTCCCCTCGCAACTCCAACAAATCCACCGTTTCCGGTTCCAACAACAACAAACAAAAATTCGACACCGGCTCGATCGCATCCGGGGCAACAGGTTCAAAAGCGCTGGAAACAGCCCTATTTGCCCCCGGATACGGCCAAGCAAATTGTAGCCGCGCCGCCTCAGAAATTTCCTGCCAAGCCATTCTACGCGATGAATACAGCGCCACATCTGAATGTTCTGCACCTACCAAAACCAGTTGTCCAGCAATCCGAAATTGTTCGCGAGTTTTAGGGAAATACCAACAAATCTCCCCCCAAGGATAGACATTAATTTCCTCTACCTTTTGACTACGAATATCTATAATAAACTTTAACTGGTTGCTATCTTCCAAAAAACCTCTAAACACAACAGTGCGGTTAGCCGGACGGCCATCAGCCCGAACTGTTGCCAATTGTAAGTACCTAGAAACAGGAAGACTGCGGTTGCGATGGAGAGTACCAGCAAGATGCGATCGCCAAAGTGCTAAAGTCATAAGAGAAGGAAGTTCGGCAACGGATTGTGTAACGGATTTAACGGATTTAACGGATGGATGATGTTGGGTTTCGCTATCGCTTAACCCAACCTACTACTACTTCAGTTTCGCTCAGGGTAAGAAGAATAAAAAGACAGTTGATGTAAATTTACCATCGTGTTATTCATAATCTTATGTCAAATCAACCCTCAAAACACAAAACCATTGAAACTCCCCACAGTGGCTACCACTGGGATGGCAGTTACCGTCGCTTTTTTGAAGGTTGGTACTATCGAATCACCCTACCAATCCACGGACAATCCTTCGCATTCATGTACTCTATCGAAGACCCCAGAGGCAGTCAACCCTACAGCGGCGGAGTCGCTCAAATTCTCGGCCCCGAAGACAAATATTTGTGTCGCACTTTCCCCGACATCAACAAATTTTGGGCACACCGGGACAAATTGGGATTAGGGCATTGGGGCAAAACAAACTTACAAATCAAACCCGAATATTTAGAACCGTCAGTATTTGACAGCAGCGTCGAAGAAGGCTATCAAGCTACTGCCACTTTAAATCAAGGTTATTTACACGACCCAGGAAGTGGTAGTCACTGTTATTGGCAATATGAAATCAAGCCAATTTACGGCTGGGGAAACTCAGGAGAAATCCAAAAATCCACCGCAGGAATCCTATCTTTTTTACCAATATTTGAACCCGGTTGGCAAATTTTAATGTCCCACGGTTTAGCCACGGGCTGGATAGATTGGAACAATCAACGCTATGAATTTACAGACGTTCCAGCTTACAGCGAAAAAAACTGGGGCGGTGCTTTTCCTCAAAAATGGTTTTGGATTAATTGCAACTGTTTTCAAGGCGAATCAGATTTAGCCATAACTGCGGGTGGTGGCAGGCGTGGCGTGCTATGGTGGATGGAATCTGTCGCCATGATTGGCATCCATTATCGAGGTAAACTCTACGAATTTGCACCTTGGAATTCGCAAGTTAGTTGGAATATTGAACCTTGGGGAAAGTGGACAATGTGGGCGAGAAATAGTCAATTTGAAGTTGAGTTAATTGGAACTACCAACACTCCAGGTAATTATGTCCGAATTCCCACAGCGAAAGGTATGGCTTTTTGTTGTCGGGATACAACCCACGGTAATTTATGCCTACAACTCCGAGAATTATTGGGCGGAAATGTTGACAAAAATGGCAAACAGCGTTCTAGAATAATTTTAGAAGCTCAAAGTTCTTTGTGTGGTTTGGAAGTTGGAGGTGAGCCTTGGGATGAAGTTTGGCAAACCAACCGATTTTAGATTTTAGATTTTAGATTTTAGATTCTAGAATCAATAATCAACAGTCAACATTAATTAATCCCATGCTCAAATCATTTCGATTAAAAATTGTTAAGCTGACTCCAACGGTGCCATCGTCAGTCCAGCACGGCTCAATTGCATATGATAAAGTTCTGCTTGCTCTTGTGGCCCAACCCAAACAGTAGCTTGTCCTTCATTGTGGATTTGGTTGGCACAATCCCAAGCTCGATCGGGACTCATCCCCGGTATATACTTTGTTAAACATTCAACAACGTGCTGAAATGTATTGAAATCGTCGTTGAGAACAATTACCCGATAGTTTGGATAAGGCTTGCGGGTAACTTGACTCGATCGAACGGGAGCTATAGTTGGTGAAGAAGTCATCGCGCGAACAGCCACTGAAACTACAAAAATCATAAAATAGTCACCATTTAAATCATAGCACAATATCAGCAGATTTTAGAATTTAGATTTTATGCTGTAGGTTGGGTTAAGCGATCGCGAAACCCAACATTCAATTACGTTCTGTTGTGTTGGGTTTCGTTCCTCAACCCAACCTACACTGCAAGTCCGCGATAGTAGCTGAAGTAAATCGAAACTCCGATTTACTCCAAATTAGTGCTACCATCTCAAACTATTTTAGACTTTTGCGAAAAGCGCGATCGGCTCCAACAAAACTTCTACTAAACCGCAGCCAAATTTGCTGCTGCAAAATCCCAATTTGCCAAGTTATCCAAGAAATTAGCAATATAGTCAGGACGGCGGTTTTGGAAGTCCAAATAATAAGCGTGTTCCCAAACATCCAAAGTCAGCAACGGGATTTGACCATGTGCTAAAGGAGTATCAGCGTTTGCAGTTTTGGTCACTTTCAAAGTGCCATTCTCCAAAACCAGCCAAGCCCAGCCACTGCCGAACTGAGTTGTCGCAGCAGCCTTAAATTCTTCTTTGAACTTGTCAAAGCTACCGAAGTCGGCGGTGATTTTGTCAGCTAAAGCTCCAGTCGGAGTGCCGCCGCCACCTGCTTTGAGAGAATTCCAGAAAAAATTGTGGTTCCAGACTTGGCCTGCATTGTTGAAAATGCCAGCTTTGGATGAATCCTTGGAAGATGCCATCACAATTTCTTCGAGAGATTTGCTGGCAAGTTCAGTGCCTTCAATCAGTTTGTTGAGGTTGGTCACGTAAGCAGCATGGTGCTTGTCGTGGTGGAACGAAAAAGTGTTGGCCGACATATGACCAGACTCTAGAGCGTCAGCGGCGAAGGGTAAAGGTGCAAGTTCAAATGCCATTGTGTTCAATCCTCTCTGGATTATTTTTGGTTTTTTGGTTGACTTTAGAACTCTTGTATAATGAGAGCCTATAGTCCCTAGCCTGAGTTTATCAAACTATTGTAAAGAATTCTTTACAATTTTCATATTTTATTTCTGGCTTTTATTTATCAAATCTTTGAATCGCCAGCTTTCAATACCATAAACCTTGGTGAAGTGTCAACCTACCTGCGATGCAAATCAAAGTTTGTACAAAATTTTCAACTGAGGGAAGTTTTATGATGGCTATAAATAAATTAAACCATTCCATTGTGAAAGATTAGCTCAATTTAACTTAAGCTGTAAAAGAGTCAAACAAGTTGCAGGAGCCGTCAATGCAAAAACCTTTAAACAAATCGGCAAGTAATCCCCCGCAATGGTTAAATCTGAAACTAATCGTCAGCGCTCTAGAAACAGTTCAAGACTTAATTGTAATTTCCTTATGTATCGGTTTGTTCGGCTTCATGGTGTTGGAACTGCGAGAAATGTTCTTTTCCCTGTTACCTCCTTTGAATTTCCAGGAAGTGACGGCAGATATTTTATCTCTCTTAGTTTTAGTTGAGTTATTTCGATTGCTAATTATTTACTTGCAAGAGCAGCGCGTTTCCATCGGCGTGGCTGTGGAGGTTTGTATTGTATCAGTATTGAGAGAAGTTATCGTGCGTGGAGTGCTGGAAACTCCCTGGGTTCAAATACTATCGACAGGTGTATTTTTGCTAGTTTTGGGAATGTTGCTGGTAATCCGAGTTTGGTTACCACCAACCTTCGAGGGAATTGACCCAGAAAATCGCATTTCTAGCATAAAAAGAAATCTTTCCGGCAATGAATCTGCTTCCGAACCTGGGGAAGTCAATGCTAAATTGAATTCTCATTGAGACGGGATAATCTTAAGAATATTGAGCGGGCCTAGAACCCGCTTACGATATTTAACAAGTTAAAGGTGAAACCTCGGATTACCCATTAGCCTGCAATTCCTGCAATCGGGCAAACACTTCTTGAGAGTGAATCGCCGGATTGATCTTGACAAAAGTTTCCCGCAAAATGCCTTTTGGATCGATAATAAAACTGTGCCGCGCCGAGATGAAACTCATCCAAGAACCGTAAGCTTTACTCACTTCACCGTCCGTATCAGCTAACAGTGGAAATTTCAAACCTTCGGAATCGCAAAATTCTGCGTGGGAATCGACATCATCAGCACTAATGCCGAGAATTTGAGTATTCTTAGCCAAGTATTTTGGCAAGTCTTGTTGAAATCTACGTGCTTCGATCGTACAACCGGATGTAAAATCTTTGGGATAGAAATAGACTACCAGCCACTGACCGCGAAAATCCGAGAGGGAGACTTGTCCGTCACCGCTGTTAGTGGGTAAAGAAAACTCCGGTGCGGGTTGATTCACCTGCGGAAGCTTGCCGCCGAGGGCTGAGGCGGGGGCCGCAAAATTGAAACTCAGAAAAACTAGACAAATTGCGAATAAAGTGCTAAAAAAGTAGCGACGGGAGAGCATAAATGTAAAACTAGAACTGTACTTAACACAAGTTAACTCTTTTCTGATTAAATGGGTAAGGGATTGTTCCTAAAACCCAAATATCACTTACTAAAATCGCAATTTACTTATGGCCGCTGCACCCCCGTTACCAGGCAAAGCTACAGTAGTACAGGTAATTAACGGTCAACCCGTTGTGATCGAAGTTGATGGCACTAATGCCCCAATTACTGCTGGCAATTTTGTTGATTTAGTTGAACGTGGCGTTTACAACGGGGTGATGTTTCACCGAGTTGTACGTCAGCCCGATCCTTTTGTGGTGCAAGGAGGCGATCCGCGCAGCAGAGATGCGACAATTCCAGCAAGTGCCTTGGGAACCGGTAATTTTATTGATCCGGATAACAACCAGGCCCGTTTTATTCCTTTGGAAATTAAGCCACAAGGGGCAGCACAACCTGTTTACAACCAAGTTGTCACGCAGACGCCGCAGTTAAAGCACACTCGCGGGGCTGTGGCAATGGCTCGTTCTAATGCTTTGAATTCAGCGTCTTCGCAGTTCTATTTTGCTTTGGATGCTTTGCCGTTTTTGGATGGCAATTATGCGGTTTTTGGCAACGTTATTCAAGGTTTTGATACGGTGAATGCGGTGCAGCAGGGCGATCGCATTTCGAGTGCAAAAGTCGTTGAAGGTATAGTCCCCAGTCGAGTTTCTAGCGTCATTACTGATGTTAATTTGCTCAACAATTTCATCAATACTACTAATCTTGTAAGTCTACCTTTGCGATCGCTAAAATTGGGCAACACCCCAAACAACTATCAAGTTACATCCCAAGATTCTCAACAAAACTCTAGTGGTGTACTGGGAGGCAGTGGAAGCGATCGCATAACTGGCTCACCAACCAATGATGCGATTAATGGTAGCCAAGGCAATGATACCATCAGTGGCGAAGTAGGTGACGACTTTTTGCGAGGTGGCAAAGGTAGCGACTTGATTACTGGTGGTGTTGGCAACGATATTTTGAATGGAAATCTCGGCGATGATAATCTCGACGGCGGTACTGGTAGCGACTTTTTGCGAGGTGGCAAAGGAAATGATGTTTTAACCGGTGGTGATGGCAATGATGTTTTAGTTAACGATGATGGTAATGACACTCTCACTGGTGGTAGCGGTGCAGACACTTTTGTTGTAAGTACCTCGAATATAACTACGCTGTTGTTGCAGGATGAAAACGATATAATTCTTGATTTTAGACCGCAAGAGGGTGATCGCATTGGCATTAGTACCAGCAATTTATCAAATGTTTCATTCATTGCGTCTGGAAGCAACACTATCATTCCATTAGTAGGCGGTGGAAGAGTTGTGGTTCAAAATGTCCTCCCCGCAGTAGTTCAAAATGCTACTTTTGCAATTACTGCTAGTAATACTTCCCCGTTTGATGGCTTGCCACCCGGAGATCCCATATTAAGAATTGGCTAATTTGGCCATAATTAACTCCCGGACTTCTTTAGGCAGTCCGGGATATGTGTAGGTTTATCACCATAACTGTTTTATTTTAGCAACTGCATCGTAATGATCTTCTATTTTACCCTGCTGTTTAAAAAGTTCTGATGCTTTCTGAAAATCCTCAAATCCCCCCTGAACATCTTTCAACTTATATTTAGTTAATCCCCGGTTGAAATAAGCTTTACCAAAGTCAGGATTGATGCGAATAGCCGATTCAAAATCAGCCATTGCTGCTACAGAATCGTCTATTTTTAAGTAGATATTACCACGTTTAAAGTAAGTTTGGGCTAAATTTGGGTTAAGTAGCAAAGCTGAGTTATAATCTGCGATCGCTCCAGCATTATCTTCTAAACGAGCCAGCATAAATCCTCGATTGTTGTAATACTTATATCTGTAAGGATTGAGATTAATTGCTGCGGTTAAATCTGCTAATGCCAATTTTTTATAGCCTAATTTGTAACGAGTAATTCCTCGGTCATTGTAAGCTGGAGCGAAACAAGGATTAATTTTGATGGCGGAAGTGAAATTTTTTACTGCACTATGCAAATCGGTTTCTGCTACATTTTTTAAACCATGAATGTAAAAATGTTTGGCGCCTGTATTAGAAATTTCATCTTGTGTGGAATCAACTTGATTCTCAGACAATACTCTGGCTGCAATATTAGTTAATCCCAAAAGATTCATCGAATTTAAAATAGTTGTGACAATTAATCTGCTGGGAAGGATGGGGATAGTAGGCATAAGAAAACAATTATTTAACTGTATGCTACTATTTTATTTCATGGTCTAGGCACAAGCAGTGATATTGATAGTGTGAGTAACGTGATTATTTTGATCGGATTCGGTGATGCTTGGACATTCACTTGTGTGAGGAGGTTTGGGCTTAGTTAGTGAGGCAGATCACAATTAAGGGGAATTTTGCCCAAAACCACTCAACTCTCGCCTTTTCAGGTGATTGGGCGCGCCTAGGTAATCGTACAGCTCTTTTCAGGTATGTAGGTACATAGTTATTGTCGGGACACGACACTGCCGTGTCCCTAGTGAATATTGAACGTACCTCATCAACCTGCTATCTGCTGTAAATAAAGCCACCTCAAAAAAACAGAATACCGACATCCCAGACTTCTTACAGAAAAACGAACGGAAAGCGAAAAGCTCAGAGACTTTAGTCCTGAGATAAAAGCGACACGGGGGACTTCAGTCCCCGTATCTTTCTTGTTAATAATTTATCAATAAAGCTCAAAACAATTGACAGTTTAAAGCCAAAGATGTAAGATAAATGAATCGTGATTAGGTCGCAATCATGTTAGTTTTTGAGTTTAAAGCCTACGGAAAGCAACAACAGTTCGACGCTGTTGATGAAGCGTTACGGACTGTACAATTCATCCGAAACAAAGCCATTCGCTTGTGGATGGATCATGTAAATATCGGCAAAAACGAGCTGAGTAAATATTGTGCAGTTTTAGCGAAAGAATTTCCGTTTTGCAATAAACTAAATAGCCAAGGTCGTCAAGCTAGTGCAGAACGAGCCTGGATTGCTATTTCACGCTTTTATGACAAATGCAAAAAGAAGGTTGCCGGAAAAAAGGGATTTCCACAGTTTCAGAAAGATAACCGCTCTGTTGAGTACAAAACAACTGGATGGAAACTTGCAGACAATCGAAAGTCAATCACTTTCTCGGACAAAAACGGAATTGGGAAGCTCAAACTAAAAGGAACGAGAAACTTACACTTTTATCAATTCAACCAAATCAAACGGGTGAGATTGATTAAACGTGCAGGTGGTTATTATGTTCAGTTCTGTATTGACGTTGACCGTTGTGAAGTTGTAGAAACAAGCCAAAACGCCATTGGATTAGATGTAGGTCTAAAACAGTTCTACACAGACTCGAATGGCATTTCCGTTGAAAACCCGCGTTTCCTCAGAAAAGGAGAGCGCAGGCTAAAGAAATCCCAGAAATGCTTGTCAAAGCGTGTTAAAGGTTCAAAAAACAGAGGCAAAGCCAGACAGATTCTTGGAAAACGCCACTTGAAAATAAGTAGACAACGCAAAGACCATGCTGTGAAATTAGCACGGTGCGTAGTTCAGTCAAACGACTTGATAGTCTACGAAGATTTGAGGATTAAAAATATGGTGAAGAATCACTGTTTGGCTAAGTCTATTAACGATGCTTCTTGGTATCAGTTCCGTGTCTGGATTGAATACTTTGGAAAGGTATTTGAGAAAGTAACGGTAGCGGTAAATCCGCAATATACTAGCCAAGAATGCTCTAGCTGCGGTGCAATTGTGAAGAAAACACTATCAACTAGGACGCACGTTTGTCGGTGCGGGTGTACGCTCGATAGAGACTTCAATGCAGCTAGAAATATCCTAAGTCGAGGATTGGGTACAGTAGGGCATACCGAAACCTCTAGATTTAATCTAGGCAACGCTTGTGGAGAAGTGATCTCTACTGATGTTGGAGAAATCCTGTATCAGCAAATCCCTTCTATGAATCAAGAATCTCAGCGGCTTCAGCCCTGAGAGTGTCAATTAAAGAAGCCTATGATCTAATAGAAGACTTACTTTTCAGTAATATTTCTGATGAAAGTTGGATATTATTTGCTATGATAATTATAGCTGAAGAATATATTATTCAAATTACGGTCAATGAAAATAATTTTTAAGTTGAAAAAAATACTGGTAACAGTATTGGCGATCGCACTGTCCACTCTTTGTTTAACTCCTCCAGTTATGGCCGCGACTGCTGAGGATGTGAGTCATCTATTAAAAGATAATTGGTGCGTTAGCTTTCTCTGGAAACAGTGCGATTTGAGTGGGGTCGATTTGCGAGGAGCGAATCTCGAAGAAGCTAACTTGAGCGGGGCGAATTTGAGTGGCGCCAATTTAGAAGGAGCTAATTTAAAAAATGCTGATTTTTCTGATGCAGATCTCAGTAGTGCCAATTTAGCAAATGCCGATATTTTTGGCACAAATCTCAGTAAAGCAAATTTGACGGATGTTAATTTTAATCGCACTCGATTGTGGGATGCCGATCTTACTTTGGCTAATTTGACTGGTGCCAATTTACAATATGCTAATGTGTTATATTCTAGACTTTGGGGTAGTAATCTCACCAAGGCTGATTTAACTGATGCGACGCTACATGGTGCTGATTTGCGATATGCAAATTTGGGTGATAGTAATTTAACGAATGCTGATTTGCAGAGTTTTTTTTCTCGTGGTTCTAAACAAGTCACAAATCTAAGCAATGCTAATTTAGAAGGCGCGATTTTAAAGGGGGCAAATCTGAAAGGTGCGGTACTGGCTGGGGCAGTTATGCCTGATGGCTCTATCAATGAAGAAATTGCCATTAATTTAAAGTAAAGTCTGTTTAAATAATGTACATAAATTATGTTACTATTTTAAATACAGCCAGAAAAGCACCGAATACTCGCAATGGAAACCCTGCAAACCAAACTTTACGAAATAGCAGAATTTGCTAATACTTTAGTCAATACTCAACTGACACACCTCAGTTTTGTGAGTGTTGGAGTCATTTTTTTGGCTGGGTTGTTAACTAGCTTAACTCCCTGTATGCTTTCGATGTTGCCAATTACGATCGGCTATATCGGCGGATACGAAGCAAAAAGCCGCCTCCAAGCTGCTACCCAGTCGGCATGGTTTTCTCTGGGATTGGCGACAACCCTTGCTGGTTTGGGTATTCTAGCATCATTTGCGGGACAGGTTTATGGCAAAATTGGCGTGGGTTTGCCGATCGCAGTCAGTATTATTGCTATTTTGATGGGGCTGAATTTGCTGGAAGCTTTGCCTTTGCAAATGCCGTCTTTTGATGCTGTGGGTTGGGTGCCGAAGGATTTGCCTGCTGGTGTGCGATCGTATTTATTAGGCTTAACTTTTGGTTTGGTGGCTTCTCCTTGTAGCACTCCGGTTTTGGCTACGCTATTAGCTTGGGTTTCCAAGACGGGAGATACTGTTTTAGGTGGTGTATTGTTATTGTTTTATGCTGCTGGTTATGTGGCTCCGCTGATTATAGCAGGCACTTTTACTGCAAGTATTAAAAAGTTGTTAGAATTGCGTCGTTGGTCGAGTTGGATTACGCCTGTTAGTGGTGTTTTATTGGTAGGATTTGGGGTTGTATCGCTCATTTCTCGTATACTTCCAGCTTAATTGAAAAATGACTCAAATTCACGCTGCGATCGCAATTTTATACAGAAATGGCAAGTTTCTCTGTCAGTTGCGGGATGACATTCCTCATATTAGATATCCGGGATGTTGGGCTTTGTTTGGCGGACACATTGAGCCGGGAGAAACACCGGAAGTTGCTGTGATACGCGAATTAAAAGAGGAAATTAGTTATGCTCCTGGGAGTGTGTCTTTTTTTTGTTGCGATGTAGAAGGGGATGTGGTTCGTCATGTTTTTCATTCAGAACTTGGTGTAGATGTCAAGGATTTAGTTTTGCTTGAGGGTTGGGATATGAAGTTGTTGACACCGGAGGAGATTCGGGCTGGAAAATGCTTTTCTGAACAGTCAGGAGATGTGCGACTGATGGGTGTTGCTCATCAACGTATTTTGTTGAATTTTATGGAAGAAGGAAGAAGGAAGAGGTAACAATTGAGATCAAATCCGGTAGCATCGGAATTAATATTACCAAAAGCAAGGACACGGCATTGCCGTGTCCTTTATCATTCCGGTGCTTAATATTATTTAGCTTGGATCGATCGCCGAGTGTTACGCGATTCGTAGTAAACTCCAGAGCCTGTATCAGAGACAAAGTGACAATCCCAGTAAGAGCGAATAAAGCTCTTCCAAATTGGATCGGTTGATTTGCGATAATAATCGCCCAATACTGGCTTAATGGCTTCCGTTGCTTCTTTCAAGTGATAGTGCGGGATGCTCAAGAAAATGTGGTGGGCGACGTGGGTGCCGATGTCGTGATGGATGGAATTGATGATGCCATAATCGCGATCAATCGTCGATAATGCACCTTTGAGGAAATTCCAGTCATCTCCGCGATACCACGGAATATCGGATTCTGTGTGGTGCAGGAATGTTACCAAATCCAGCCACATCACGAATACTACATAGGGAACTAAGTAGAATTTTAGCAAAAATAACCAGCCAAATTGATAGGTTAGGACACCTAAAAAGGCTAGCATTGCGACTAAGGATGCGGAACTTGTTAACACATCCCATTTTTCGGATGGACGGAAAATCGGGCTACCGGGCATGAAGTGAGAACCTTCGCGATCGGGCGATCGACGAAACAGATAAATTGGATAAGCAAATAACATCAAATAGAAACGTCCTAGCTTCTCGTACCAGGCCATTTCATTGTATTTGGTTTCCGAAACCGGATACCAGCTTTCGTCATTATCCAAGCTACCTGTGTTGGCGTGGTGGGTTCTGTGGCTGATCCGCCAACCGTGGAAAGGGACGAAGATTGGAGCGTGGGAAAGGTGTCCGATCAGGTTGTTGAGCCATTTGCTCTTGGAGAAGGAACCGTGTCCACAGTCGTGTCCGACTACGAACAATGCCCAAAACATGGTTCCCTGCATCAACCAGAAAATTGGGTAAAATAACCAGGAATCTAGGGTGTAGGCGATCGCATATAAGCCTGCGATTATCCCCAGATCCAAAAAGAAATAAGCCAGGGATTTCCAAGCCGAGGGTTCAAAACAGTGGGCTGGAATGGCTGCTTTGACTTCTTGAAGAGTAAAAGGTAACTCTTTTGTACGAGAGGATGAGCTTTGAGGGCTCGGCTGATTGAGAACAGTATTTGATTGCACGAAGTTTCCGATTTAAGCTGACTTTGAGAAACCGCATTTCGTTACTTATCAGTCACTCTGGGCTCATAGGAGCCACAATTTATACTCAGTAAGGGTTTCTAAAGTTATTTAGTTCGCATGAATAGCCCGCCCGTGGGTGATCCTCCTGCCAAGTGGCTTGGGGAATGCTGGTATGGGGAAAATTTGTGCGATCAACCCTGTTATCTGAAAAAATTTATTGTGCCCGTTGGAAGTGCGAAATGCGACTTCGATCTGAGAATGCAGTTTTGGAGGCAAAGCTTCCAGGCTGCAAATAGGAGAGTTAAGTTAATGTAACATTTCTACATACATTCTGACAACGAGTTGGGGAATTGGGAATGGAATTGGGAATTGGGCATTGGGAATTGGGCATTGGGCATTGGGCATTGGGAATGGGCATCGGGCATCGGGCATTGGGCATCGGGCATAGAAATTAACAAATGACTAATGACTAATGACTAATCACTAATCACTAATGACCAATGACTAATGCCCAATGCCCAATGACTAATGACTAATGACTAATAACTTCCCTTAAGTTGCAGCTTTCTCTAAAATTAGCTTGGCTCGTTTTACTAATTCTGGAATCTCGATCGGATAATCGCCGGTAAAACACGCAGAACAAAAACTGTTCGTATCTTCGTTAGTCGCCTTCAGCATTCCATCCCAACTCAAGAAAGCCAAGGAATCCACCTCAATTTGAGCCGCGATTTCGGCAACAGACTTGGTAGCAGCAATCAACTGATCTTGATTGTCGGTATCGATGCCGTAGAAACATGGATGAGTCACCGGCGGCGAAGAAATTCTCATGTGAACTGCGGTTGCACCCGCATCCCGCAAGGCTTTGACGATTTTGCGGCTGGTAGTGCCACGCACGATCGAATCATCGATAATAATTACCCGTTTCCCTTCCAACACATCTCGCAGAGGGTTGAGTTTCATGCGAATTCCTGACTCTCGCATAGCCTGAGTCGGCTGAATAAAAGTGCGTCCGACGTAGCGATTTTTAATCAATCCTTCGGCGTAGGGAATGCCGGAAGCTTGAGAAAAGCCGATCGCCGCCGGGATACCAGAATCGGGAACACCAATAACTATATCAGCATCAATCGGAGATTCGGCGGCCAAGTAACGTCCGATTCGTAGTCGATAGCTGTACAAATTTTCACCTTCCATGATGCTATCTGGCCGAGCAAAATAGATCATTTCAAAGATGCAAAGTTTGCGTTTTTGTTGCTGACTCCAGTGGAAGGAAGCCATGCCTTCTTCTGTAATCCACACTAATTCTCCCGGTTCTACATCGCGCAAAAATTCAGCACCGATAATATCCAAGGCGCAAGTTTCCGATGCCAAAACATAGCGCATCGGAGTTGTGGGGAGAGTCCCAATGACCAGCGGACGGACTCCGTGGGGGTCGCGAACGCCCATAACACCTGCTGGGGTGGCGATCGTCAAACTAAAGGCTCCTTGGCACATGGCAAAGGCGCTGATGGCTGCTTCGAGCCAATCTTTGCCCTTGTTTACTTCATAGCCGATCGCCACTGCGATCGCCTCTGAATCCGTGGTGCTGACAAACTCACACTTCCGAGCCAACAATTCTTCCCGCAATTCTTTAGTATTGACAAGATTCCCGTTATGTGCTAGTGCCAGACTTCCCAAACGAGTTTCGACAACCACAGGTTGAGCATTGACGACGCGCGACGAGCCGGTAGTAGAGTAGCGAGTGTGACCTACGGCTAAGTTACCAGGCAAGTGACCTAAGTTAGATTCATTAAAGACTTGGGAAACCAGTCCCATCTCTTTGTGCAGGTATACTTTGTCACCATCAAAGGTGGCAATCCCTGCGGATTCCTGACCTCGGTGCTGCAAGGCATACAAACCAAAATAGGTCAACTTGGCGACATCTTCACCCGGTGCGTAGATACCGAAAACGCCGCAAGCTTCTTCGGGCTTATCGGGTTTGCTAGAATGCTCGTCAGCCGCGAAGGAATGGTTGGGAATCATAGATGGGTTGGCTCCTAATGGGAACGGTGGGTTAGTGGGAAAGTTTTAGCGGGAAGTTTTGTCTGCGATCGCGTCGCATAACTTAACAATTCCTTAATATTGCCACGGATCGAACATTAATTTCAAGTGGTTTGGGATTCTGGCAGGGGCTGTGGGGCGTTTAATGGCATTGTAGTATCGATCGCCTCATATTTCCGATAGTAGCGTTTATTCATGGCGGGCGATCGATGGATTCGCTAACGGGCGATTCATTGGGCGATTGATTCGGCGATTGAAATCGCTTCTACAGAAACAAAGTCCCAGCAGAGAGGGACTGAAGAAATAAGAAATAGGTGATTGTGCAATGGAAAACAAATTAGAAAATTACAGAACATACATTCAACAATTATTGGAGGAGTATGCTAATTTGGGTACTCCAGACCCGGAAGTAGACAGACAAAAAATCTTTGATACTAAGCGCGATCATTATCAATTGGTATATGCTGGCTGGAAAAATCGCGATCGTAAGTATGGTTGTCTCTTCCATTTAGACATTAAAAACGGCAAGATTTGGATACAGCACGATGGAACTGAAATTGGGATAGCTGATGAGTTAGTTAAGTTAGGTGTTCCGAAAGAAGATATAGTTTTAGCATTTCACGAACCTTTGGTTAGGCAATATACAGGTTTTGCGATCGGTTAAGGGATGTGTGGTGCGTCGCTGTGGGATTTTCGCTTTTATTGGTAGATTGTCGATGCGACGCACCCTACGGCTTTCAACTTCAGCTAATTTGTAGTAGGGTGCGTCGCTGTCAGATTCTCGATGAGATTTGCACATTTGAGATGGCGACGCACCTGACTATTGTAGGGTGCGTCGCTGTGAAATTGTCGCTTTTATTGGTAGATTGTCGATGCGACGCATTCTACGGCTAATCAAACAGATCCAATTCGACGCTCGATCGCATTATAGAACCGATCGCCCATATCAACCATTCCCACCTCAATCAACCCTAGATTATCCGCACTCACCACCCGCAATGGCGAATCAGCACCACCAACCACACCGATTTTCTGCCACATTTTCGGCAAATGTTCTTGCAGATAAGCTTCCCAAATTCCTTGATTTTCCGGTGCGACTGAAACAACAATACAATTGCCCATTTCACCAAACAAAACTTCATCCCAGCGGCTAACATTTGCCGAATCGAAATTGAGATGAATATCTGCACCCAGTTTACCAGAGATGCAGGATTCCGCGAGGGCGATCGCAATTCCACCCTCCGCAGCATCGTGGGCGGAACATACCCAACCTTGGCGAATTCCATCGCGACAAACTGATTGCACTTTCCTTTCCAATTCAAAATTGATAGTTGGTGGTTTCCCCGCGACAATTCCGTGAATTGCTGCTAAATATTCCGAACCTCCGAGAGTAGCAAAAGCCGGAACTTTCGGAGTTTCAACCTTCAACTCAGAATTGGCAGATTGAAAAAAGGTCAATTCATCTTGACTATTTTCCCCGATTCCTAACACATAAATTAAATCGCCTTTCTTTTGCCAAGCTTGACCACAAATCTTGGTTAAATCTGGAATTAATCCCACCATTCCAATTACCGGAGTTGGATAAATCGGTTGAGGATTTCCGTCAGAATCGATGGTTTCATTGTAAAGAGAAACATTGCCGCCAGTCACAGGTGTTTTCAACTCCCGACAAGCTTCAGCAATCCCGCGACAAGCCGATGCTAACTGCCAATATCCGATCGGCTTTTCGGGACTACCAAAGTTCAGATTGTCCGTAACTGCGATCGGTTCCGCACCCACACAACTTAAGTTTCTGGCTGCTTCGGCTACGACGGCTTTTGCACCTTCATAAGGATCGAGATAAACGTAGCGAGAATTGCAATCAACCGTGGCCGCAACTCCGGGAATCATGACTTTCTGTCCTTCCTGATTCAGCGGTAGGGAATCTGCGGGAGTTTCCCTACCTTGTGCCTTTTTGAAGAGAGGAATTGCTTTTTCTTCCTGTTTGCTTTCGGAAGTTTGAGAAGCAGCTTCTTCTGATTCTAGCGGTGCCTTAACAACAGAAGCTTGACACGGTTCCAGCGGCCGCAATCTGACAACCGCAGCATCAGCACCTCCTGGTAAAACAACTGTATTATTTTGCACTTGATGGTCGTATTGACGATAAACCCAGCGTTTAGAAGCGATGGTGGGAGTATCTAAAAGTTTGAGCAAAATCTGATTCCAATTTTGCACACTACCATCAATTTCGATGCCTTCAACTGTACATTTTGGCAACGAATCCGCCGTCCATTCCCATGCTTTTCTAGCATATTCTGGCGGTTCTGTCAACAATTCTCGGTGATAAATTGGCGTATTATCTGCTAAAGCCGTGGCGGTAATTTCGGCTGCGATTTCGCCCTTAAAGAGAATGCGGACGATCGGCTCTTCAATCACTGTGCCCGCGACTACCGCCTGCAATCCCCAGCGATGAAAAATATCTATTAATTCCTGTTCCCGTCCTTTTTGGGCCACAAATAACATCCGTTCCTGGGATTCTGAAAGTAGGTATTCGTAGGGAATCATGCCACTTTCCCGCACGGGAACTTTGTCTAGATCGAATTCAATTCCGACTCCACCTTTGGCGGCCATTTCTGATGTCGAACAGGTAATCCCGGCCGCACCCATATCTTGCGCGGCGACGACAGCACCCGTTTTGAATGCTTCTAAACAAGCTTCAATTAAGGATTTTTCCAAGAACGGATCTCCTACTTGGACGGCGGGGCGATTGTCCATTGATTTGTCGGTCAATTCGGCACTGGCAAAACTTGCACCACCCATGCCATCTCTGCCAGTGGTGGAACCGACGTAAAGCACGGGATTTCCGATACCGGAAGCGCCGGATTTAACTATTTCTTGAGTTTCCATTAAACCCAAAGCCATGACGTTAACTAATGGGTTTTCTGAATAGGCTGGATCGAAGTAAACTTCGCCGCCAACTGTGGGTACGCCGATGCAGTTTCCGTAATGGGAAATTCCCGATACTACTCCTTTGAATAATCTCTGAGTTTTGGCGTCGTCTAGGTTGCCGAAGCGTAGGGAATTCAAAAGTGCGATCGGGCGTGCACCCATTGTAAAGATATCGCGCAGAATTCCCCCGACTCCAGTTGCGGCACCTTGGAATGGTTCGACTGCTGACGGGTGATTGTGGGATTCAATTTTGAAGGCTAATTGCAATCCGTTTCCCAAGTCTATAACGCCGGCATTTTCTCCAGGGCCGACGAGAATGCGATCGCCCTCTGTGGGAAACTGTTTTAATAGCGGCCGCGAATTTTTGTAACAGCAGTGTTCGCTCCACATGACGCCGAACATTCCCAATTCTGCTTTGTTGGGATGGCGGTTGAGACGCCGCACAATGTCTTCGTATTCTTCGGCTTTGATGCCTTCGGAGGCAATTTCTTCAGGGGAAAATGGGGATTCGGAGATGACTGACATGGAAATTCGGGATAAACCACAGGCTTTATTCTAAATGGCCTTGGTTTGTTAATGTAAAATTTGGCGCTATTGTCAATTTTTAGAGATTTTTTTGTGGGTGGGGGCGGGTTTATTTAAATTGTCTGTATTCTTTTAAGGCTGTTGGCGAACCCGCCCCTACGAGATGTGCGAGAATGGTGTTTTTTGTAAGTTAATCTACAATCTAAAATCTACAATCTACAATAGAATGACTCAATCTGGAAATCTCAATTTTTCTAACCAAAACTTGCGAAATCGCTCTTTTAAAGGCCTGGATTTGTCAGGGGCTAATTTCAGTGGTTGTGACATTCGAGGTTGCAATTTCACTGGGGCGATTTTGAGGGGGGCAAATTTTCAGGGTGCCAGAATGGGACAAAGCCGCAGACGGGTAAAAACTTTGATTGCTAGGGCTGGGGTGACTGCTGTGAGTGTGACGCTGGCTGGGGCTTTGATGGGATTGATTGGGGGCGCGGATGCGGGGGCGGCGGCGGTAGTGGCGGTGGCGGCGACTGCGATTGCGGCGACTAGGGCTGAGGCGGGGATTGTGGCTGGGGCTGTGGCTGGGGCTGCTGCTGCGATCGGCGCTAGCGGTATTGTGACAGTTTTTGGGGGAGATGCGATGAAGGGAATTGTTTTGGTTTTGGTTTCTGGGGTGATATTGGGGTTGACTGCGATCGGGTTTTTTATTGCTGTTGAAGAGATCGAAAAGTTGTCGGTGACTTCGTTTAGAAAGGCTGATGTGACTGATGCTATATTTGAGGAGTCTGCCATGCTGAATGCTGATTTTTCCGATGCGCGAGGCTGCTATTGGTAAACAAGTTCGGCAACGGATTTAACTGATGTGAAGAAAGTTCGGCAACGGATTTTTTAAGGGATTTAACGGATGTCAAGAAAGTTCGGCAACGGATGCTATACTTTTAAAATCTACAATTTAAAATCGGATGACTAAGTTTCCCCACGATCAATTTGCGAAAGAATACTTGCAAGAGTTATTATCGCCTCTGGGACAAGTAGAAACAAGCAAAGATGTCACTGCTGAAGTTAGAGAAATTGATGTTTGGTTTCAACCCACTTCTTTTGAGGAGGAATATGTCCAAAGTTTGGGTTTGTTAGGTAAAATGGCTGCAACACCTGCGATAATTGAACCGTTTCGCAATCCTGTGAGTGCTGATGGAATTTTTAGCTGTGTGGTAAAATCATTAAATATTAGGGCTGAATTGGGACGGCAGGCTAATCGAGAAGATAGACGTTTGGAGGAAAGACAATTACCTATGTTGTGGATTCTTACTCCTACTGCTTCGGAACTTTTATTAAACAGTTTGGGTTTTCGGACTCCCGAAGCGTCTGGGGGCTGGGAGAAGGGAGTTTATTTTTTATTGGAGGCTTGGAGAGTTGGCTTAATTGCTATTCACCAGCTACCGAAGACTCCTGAGACGATGTGGTTGCGGATGCTGGGTAGGGGTCGAGTGCAGCAAGGGGCGATCGCAGAATTAACTGCATTTCCCATTGATGCTTCAATCCGAGCTAATGCGCTACAATTACTTTATAACTTGCAGGCAAATTTGCAAGCGAACACACCAACTAATCCCGCAGGGGATGATGAAGATCAGGAGTTAGTTATGGCGATTGTACCCCTTTTTCAACAACATTTACAAGAAGCAGAACAAAAAGGAATAGAACAAGGAATAGAGCAAGGAATAGAGCAAGGAATAGGACAAGGACAGCGGTTGATTATAGAGAGTTTCTTGCAGGTCAGATTTGGGGAGTTAGACCCCCTAACTCTCACTTTTATAAGCCCGATATCGGCTCTCCCTACTGCCGATTTTACGATGTTATTGGTGCAATTGTCTATGCTACCGATCGCACAAGTCGATCGCCAACCAGTCCTAAATTTGCTAGCGGCAAGTGTTTTGAACAACCGTTTCAGTAAATCAGGACAATCAGAATCCGAACTCCCGGTTACTCTCATCCCCAATTTGCTCGGTTTATCCCCAGAAAACTTGTCATTACTACTGTCGGAATTGCCTCAATTATCCCTGGAAAATCTGATGGCTAGATTGCCAGAACGATCGGCTTAAAAATTAATCGTACACCCAGAATCCCTACTTATGAAACAAGTCGGGGTTCTGGGTGTATAATCAGAGGTTGTGGTAATTTGTCATTTGCCGATGAAGTTGCGATCGTTATTTTCTTTCCTAATTGTCGGTGTCTTCGCACTGTTAGCGCTGAGTGCAGGCGGTTTTTACTGGCTGACAACTCAAACTCCCCTCAACTTACTCAACGGCGGGCCCACAACTACTCCGGCTGCGGCTGTGTTTGTCTCGAAACAAGCACCTTTGTTAGTCTCAATGCTGGTAAATCCCGATCGCATCGAAGCCCTACGACAAGTTTTCGCCACTCCCGCAGAAAGAAGTCGATCGCACGCTGAATTCGAGCAAATTAAAAAAAGCCTCCTCGCCAATACAAACCTCGATTACAGTCGAGATATCCAACCTTGGATAGGTGACGAAATTACCCTCGCCGCCACTAAGCCAGATTTCGACGATCGCGAACTCAACAACGGCAAACAAACCGGGTTTTTGCTAGCCGTTTCCTCCCAAAATGCCGATCGCAGTCAAGAATTTCTCACTTCCTACTGGCAAAAAGAATCTCGTAAGGAGAAAACAGTGCAGTCGGAACTGTATAAAGGTGTCAAAATATATTATAAAGAGTCACCAATAACTAACCCCAAAAAAGATTCGATTTGGTCTTTCAACTCGATTTCTCTACCGAATTCAACTTTGCCTCCCAGCTTTGCAACAGCAGCAATCGGCAGTAGTTCTGATTCAGGAAGTAGCAGCAGTTTTGTTTTATTTGCCAACAGCCCGAACGTGCTGCGAGATGCAATTGATAACGTAGAATCAGCAAATCTCAATCTCAACAACAGTCCCGAATATCAAAAAGCCTTGCAGCAGCTAACTAAAGGCAGAATAGCTTTAGGATTTATCAATCTCCCGCAGTCGGCAACCAAGCAAAATTCCCAAGTTACCGCCAATTCCCTCGCAGTTGCTATCGGAGTCAACCGACGGGGATTGCTGGCCAAAACTGCTTTGGTGACATCGCGAGACAAAACAGCAATTCCCGCACTGTCCGAACCCGTCCAAGCCTTGCAGTACATCCCCTCAGCGAGTCCTTTCGCCGTCGCTAGCACCGATTTAAGCAATTTTTGGTCTGAGTTTTCATCCGCAGTTGCTACCAATGCAGAAGTCTCAAAATTAGCCGATCGCACCTTGGCAGATATTCAGACAGCTTGGGGCATCAACTTACCACAGGACATCTTCAACTGGGTAAAAGGAGAATACGCTTTAGCAGCGCTTCCCGGCTTGTCAAATAGTAGCGATTGGATTTTTGCCGCCGAAACATCTGCTGATTCCCAAAAGGCGATCGCCCGTTTGGACGAAATAGCCCGCAGCAAAGAATACAGCATCGGCAACTTCACCCTCAGAAACCAGAAAATTACCGCTTGGACGCAGTTGACAACTAACCCGAATTATGGTAAGGAAAATAAGGGTAAAAGTGCGATCGAAACCGAAGCCAAAGGAGTCCGGGCGACTGTTGGTAAATACGAAATTTTTACCACCTCAGTAGAAGCAATGGACGAAGCACTAAAAGCAGCCGAAACAGGTTCTTTGATGGCGCATCAAGACTTTCAAACTAGCATTGAACCGTTACCGCTATCTAATGACGGCTACTTTTATTTAGATTGGCGATCAAGCAGAGGAATTTGGGAAAAACAAATCCCCTTATTGAGGTTAATTGAACTTTCAGCAAGGCCATTTTTCGACCATTTGCGATCGCTCACAATTACTAGCACCGGAGAAACAGCAGGAATTCGCAAAGCCACTATCTTTATACGGTTAATGGGATAGTAGCAATAACCCGAATTCTGCGATAATCTGCAATCCAATTACCATCATGATACTGAGTCGATCGCAAACGCTCTACAACTGCATCAATTACCTGCGATCGCACATCCTCCGACAATCCCGCAAAAAAACCGCCCGCAAACATTTCAATCCAATTAGCCATACCAGCATTACCGCCTTCGAGAAAAGTTGGTCGATCGAACAAAACCGCATAACTAACTTCAAAACCCCGCTTTTCCAAACGCCCAGCATAGTCACCAACACTCGGAAAATACCAAGGATTAAGCGCTTCAGGCTCCTCGCAGCCAATTTCCGACAAAACACTCAAAAGTCCTCCAACAATAGCCCCCACATTCCCCTTACCGCCAAACTCAGCGACAAAACGCCCACCTGGTTTCAGTGCTTTTTCAACGCAAGCGATCGCAGCATCCGGCTCCTTAATCCAATGCAAAACAGCATTAGAAAAAACAGCATCAAGCCGTTCATCCACTTGAAAATCACGAGCATCGGCGACAGCGAAATCAAGCTGAGAATAGTTAGATCTAGCTTGGGCAATCATCGACAAAGATGAATCAATTCCATGCACAAAAGCTCCACTTTCAGCAATTTTTTCCGTTAATTGTCCAGTACCGCAGCCTAAATCGAGAATGCGTTCCCCAGCCTTGGGGGCAAGTAATTCCAACAGCGATTCGCCATATTGCCAAACAAAAGCATGATTTCCCTCATAAAGAGCAGAATTCCAAAAATCTTGTGACATCCCTTCTTTCCTCTTCACTTCGTGTTCTTCGCGCCTTCGTGGTTCGTTATGAAATTATTTGCCAGCAAGCACACCAATTGCATCCCCATCAATTCTGCAAACTCGGATATTTTCCAAAATTCGCGCACCCTGCTTTTGATAAAAAGCAATTCCTGGTGCATTTCCAGTCTGAACAGTCCATTCAATTCGCCCGCAATTTGTAGACTCAGCAATTTGTGCCAAAGACTTTAATAAAGCTGTTCCAACTCCAAAACCGCGATAATCATATTTTACAAATAAATCATCAAGCCAAAGACACGGCTGTGCCAAAAAACTTGAATATGAAGAATGGAACATCGCAAATCCTACAGCTTTTCCGCTAACTTCCGCCAACAATACTCGCGCCAGGGGAGAATCGCAAAATAGTGTTTCCTTCAATTTATCGGCTGTTGTTTCTAAAAGATTTAGAAATCCATCAAACTCTGATTTTTGCAAAATAAAAGCCAGAATCAATTCTAAATCTGCAAGCCTTGCTTCTCTAACTTCGATGTCTAAATTAGCCATTTCAGAATCCTCTATTTTTTAGATAACAGCAGTTAAAAATTAAATCAGTCAATGCCCCATTCCCCATTCCCCATTCCCCATTACCTAACAATTATCAATTACCTATTATCAAAATGTCCAATATCTTTTTATCTAACAACTTATACTTTAAAAATATCAATCACTCAAAATTATGGAACTGCGACATTTACGTTATTTCATTGCGGTTGCAGAAGAATTGAACTTCACTCGTGCAGCCGAAAAAATCCATATGGCACAACCTCCGCTGAGTCAACAAATCCAGCAGTTAGAAGCAGAGTTAGGCTTTAAACTGTTTCGTCGCACCAAACGCACGGTAACGCTAACGGAAGCGGGACAGGTTTTTTTTGACGAGGCGCAAAAAATTCTGCTTCAACTCGATCGCGCTATTCAACTTGGCCAACAGACAAATCGAGGTGAATTAGGACAATTGACGATCGGGTTTGTGAGCTCAGCTTCTCATAATGTGGTGCCAGCAATTTTGCAGGCTTTTCGCACTCTGCATCCCGCAGTCAAGCTCGAATTGCGCGAAATGACCACAAATCAACAATTACAGCAACTGCAACAAGGACAAATAGATATCGGTTTTATTCGTCCTCCGGTGGATGATGGAATAAATTCGGAAATTGTGTTTCGGGAACCGCTAATTGTGGCTTTGCCCCAGACACATCCAATGGCACAGAATATGAAGGTAGAATTGAGGCAACTTTCCACGGAACCGTTTATCTTGTTTCCGCGTTCCCTCGCACCTGGATTGTACGATCGCATCATCAGTTTTTGTCAACAAGCAGGCTTTAGCCCGATCGCAGCCCAAGAAGCAATTCAAATGCAAACCATTGTTAGTCTAGTCGCCGCCGACATGGGAGTGGCCATTGTCCCAGAGTCAATGCAAAATTTCCAGCGCAGCGGTGTTGTTTACAAACAGTTACAAGAATCAAGCCCGATCGTCTCCATTGCTCTGATTTGGAGTCACAATCCAACAGCGGCGGTGCAACGGTTTTTGCAGACAGCCAAAAACTTGTCAGCGGATTTGATGGCGTAGACCAAATTTGAGCAAGTTCTGAAAACTCAAAACTTCACACAAATTTCTGTGCAACAACACCCGTAGAATGATTAAATTGAGTCTCAGATTGCGATCGATCAGCCACCGTAAAAGTCGGCGCGATCGACCAAAACAACTCAAGTATCCCAAGTCACATTCAGTAAAAGAGAGCAAGGGATGGTATTTGCAACAGAAATGGATTCCTCACAATCAGAATCCGCTTTCGACTTATCTACTTACCTAGTCGAACAAAAAAAGGCGATCGAAATAGCTCTCGACAGTGCGCTACCGATCATCTACCCAGAAAAAATTTACGAAGCCATGCGCTACTCCCTGCTAGCAGGCGGCAAACGGCTACGTCCAATCCTATGTCTAGCTGGCTGCGAACTCGCCGGTGGCACTACCCAAATGGCAATGCCCACAGCTTGCGCTTTGGAAATGATCCACACCATGTCACTGATCCACGACGATTTGCCCGCAATGGACAATGACGACTATCGGCGCGGCAAACTGACTAACCACAAAGTCTACGGCGAAGACATCGCAATCTTAGCTGGTGATGGCTTATTGACCTATGCCTTTGAATTTATCGCCACTCAAACTCAGAACGTACCCCCCCATCAAGTGTTGCAAACGATCGCCCATTTAGCGCGGGCATCGGGAGCTGCGGGACTCGTTGGCGGTCAGGTGGTTGACCTGGAATCGGAAGGATTGAAAGACGTCTCTATCGAAACCTTGAATTACATTCATGCTCACAAAACCGGTGCGTTGTTAGAAGCCTGCGTAGTTTGTGGCGCAATTCTGGCTGGAGCATCTGAGACTGATTTGCAGCGACTTTCCCGTTTTGCTAAAAATATTGGATTAGCTTTCCAGATAATTGATGACATTCTGGATATTACTGCTACTGCCGAAGAACTTGGTAAAACCGCTGGTAAAGATGTTCAAGCCGGAAAAGTCACCTATCCTAGTTTGTTGGGAATTGAAGAGTCAAGGCATCAAGCTAAACAACTTGTTGCTGATGCCAAGGCTCAATTAGCAGTGTTTGGGAATAAAGCCCTACCGCTGTTGGCGATCGCAGACTATATTACCAGTCGCAGTTATTAAAAAAAATGCCAAACACTATGCAGGAAATTTGCAGCGGCATCTTAAACAATCATGTACTCGTGGTTTCCCTAATCGCTTGTCTGGCTGCTCAAGTATTGAAATTGCCGATCGAATTAATCAAAAATCGCAAGTTTAATCTTCAGTATTTAGTAACAACCGGAGGAATGCCCAGCTCTCATTCCTCTTTTGTCGGTGCTTTGGCTGCTGGGGTGGGACAAACCTTGGGCTGGGAAAGTCCAGAGTTTGCGATCGCCACAATCTTTGCCATTATTGTCATGTACGATGCCGCCGGAGTTCGCCAAGCAGCCGGGAAACAAGCCCGCATCCTCAACCAAATTATTGATGAATTTTTTGAAGAAGACCATAACTTGAACGAAGCTCGTCTCAAGGAGTTGCTAGGACATACTCCTTTTCAAGTGTTTGTCGGTTTAGGGCTAGGAATAACTATTTCTTGGCTGGCGGGGCCTGCTTATTAGTTAACAGTTAACAGTTGACTGTTGACTGTTGACTGTTGACTGTTGACTGTTGACTGTTAAAAACTAACAACAAATAACAACTAACAACTAACTACAGTCCAAATTCAGCTTGCAATAAATCATCATGATCATCAGCGATAGTAGCGACAATCGTAATAGCGCGAGAAATTTCCCCAGTTGAAATTTCTGCGATCGTCCGAGTCGATAGTACCGCAACTTGACTATCAACGATCGCAAAATGAGATTCCAAAGTAGACAGCCAATTCATTTCTAGGAGTTTCCGCATTAATTGAGCTTCATTCTTCGCCGGCAACTGAAGTACAAAAGCCCAAACACTCAAAGTATCATCTTCCGTTTCGCCCGTGAGTTGCACCAACACTTCAACACTACCGTACTTGAATTTCCAAAGATGTCCGCCAGTCTCATTTTGACCGACCATCACTTTTTGGTCTACAGCCATGCTGGCGATGACAGTTTCAATTTCTTCTGCATAGGTGACGGCTGTGGCTTTTTCGACCTGGGCATCGGCGATCGCGCTTTCACTCAAAAGGCTTTCTGGAAAAACTGTTTCTTGGTTCGGTTCGCTGGTAGTCATGGTTGTAATTTGATGGAAACTATTCCACTAATTATTTTACCTTAACTGGTAACTGGTTCCCCCGACTCTGATTGAGAACCAGTAGAACGGAGGAGACGGCAGTGCCGTCTCCTAATTTCTTCATTTCTGTAGCCACGGTTTCAACCACCCGGTCATCTAGGCTTAGTCGTAGTCGCCATCGGCTTTTTTTGGTTGTTATTCATCCCATTCAGGAACATCGGCACAAACTTCTCCACAAATGCCTGGGGGTCACGGTTCCAGGCCCGCTGCGCCACATCAACCCTAGTCATTTGCAAATCCGGGGCCAGCAAACTTCCAGCCAACCGTTCCATCAAGTATTGAGGCCGTTCCCACATCGGCATCGTGTTGGCAATATCCACCAAACGAGTCACACGGCGCAGTTCCGCCCCCAGCATGATATCCATTCCCGACGCAAATGCAGCTTGTTCGATCGCCACATACTTCCGCTTAGCCCGATCGACCTTCTGCGCGTGTGCGGGGCTTTTCGCAGCGATTTTGCCCAACCAGCGATTCCCCCAGCGGACGTGGCCTGCTTCTTCAGGAAAAATCTTTTCGATCGTTTCGCGGATTTTGACGTTTTCGTCAGTTTGAGGAGCCATTTTCAGGGCGTGGATGTGGGCTGAGAAGTATTCGCAGCCCCGCTTTTCGGTGACATTAATCGCCGCTAGGGAAGAAATTACAAAATCTTCGCGGTCTTTGGTGGGGTCTTGTTGTTCGCTGTCATACAACCTTTCAAACTCGTCAATGTAGGACACTCCCGGCGGTTTACCAATGCCACAGCCGATGTCTACCAGCAAATCTGTCAGCCACATAGCGTGTCGCGCTTCGTCGGAAATGTGCCGGGAAAGGTCACGCACCAGTTCTGGCGGGTTCCCATCTAGCTGTTCAATTAACTCTGTGAGGTCTTTGCAACTACGCTGTTCGCTAAATCGGTAGCGATTGAGGGTGATCAGGTGAATTTCGCGATCGCGCACCACTTGAGCTAGAATTTGGCGTGCTCCCATGCCATTGCGAAGCTTGCGGGGATAGGCAACAGTCATAATTTTATGTTGTTTTGTAAAGATACTTATAAAAGTGTAACGCAGTTTTTGGGCTTCCTAATTCACTCGCAAGGTAGAAGTTTCAGGGCATCGGGCATCGGGCATCGGGCATCGGGCATTGGCTTGACATCAAATTTTAGTCTCATTTGAAACCAAATCCTGAGACGACTCTTGTTGAAATTTTTGCGCCTCCTCCACTTCCAGCCTAGCCAGCGTACTCGCCACATCCGCTAACTGCAAAGCCAGATTCATGCGACAAATCGGGTTTTTTTCCCTCCAAAGGTCTTTCGCCAAGAAATGCACTCGATAGCGGAACATCTTAATTGAATTTGGCGGGGTAACATTAGCTCTCATGATTACAGCCTCTCTTCTGTGGAAATTTGAATGCGGAGCAGTACCCGTTCTAGCTCCAGATAAACAAATGTCAACATAATTACTTTATCTTCATTGGTAATTGTAACATCACAACTTGCCGATCGCGGTTCAACCTGTTCGTGCCTGACAACTACAGTATATTTTCCCAAAGGTAGGTCATCAAAATTCACATCTGCCTCAAACAGGTCAACATTCTCCTCGGCAAGCACTCGTCCCTCCTGAGTCAGTAAAGTGACAAAGGCAATGCCATCAACTGAGGTCATAGCATTGTTATTTTGATTGCGTATCATTACAAAAATGTCGGACATTATTTGGAAATAGGGAATTGGGAATGGGGAATTGGGAATTGCCTAACAAAGCAATTACAATGATTTAAGTCTAATATTTATTTCGTCATCCACTTCAGGAGTTTAATTGCTATGAATTTTTTTAAATCTTGGCTAATTTTGACTGCGAGTGCTGCACTTCTTGGTTTGGAAGTACATGGTGCGATCGGCAATAGCTCAAATATATCACCAACCACACCTAACTTGCAGATTCACGCCATCCACATAGCAAAAAGTAACAAGCCAAACTTGAGCAATTCCAAAGGCACATTAAAAATAGGAAGTGCCATTTCCATCGACCCCAATGATGTCACTGGCATCTCAAAAGCTGAGGCGAAGAAGCGTTTTATTCTCAATAAAATATACCGACTTCAGGAAGGTACTAGCGCCGATAATTTGTTTATCGTCGATGAAAAAGCAACTAAATGGGCAGTAGAAAATATCTCCGACGCTACTATGGGCCCGATTACTCGCAGTGTCGCCCTAATGGTATCGGGCGATGGTAAAGTCTGGGCATTGATACAGAAGTTTTGAGATGTAGGAATTGGGAATTGGGAATTGGGAATTGGGCATTGGGAATTGGGCATTGGACATTGGTTTGAGAGTTCGCATAAACTATAAAAAAGGCCACCTGCAGCGGCGGCTTTTTTCGATTAGAAATCCTGTCAACTATCTAACAATCGTAGTACAAAGCAAACTCGTAAGGGTGAGGACGTAACCGCATCGGGTTGACTTCATTATCGAGTTTGTACGAAATCCAATTTTTGATGAAATCTTCGGTAAACACCCCAGTTTCAGTCAAGAAAGCATGGTCTTTTTCCAAAGCTTCCAAAGCACCTTCCAAAGAACCAGGAGTCGAAGGAATCTTGCTCAATTCTTCAGGAGACAAATCGTAGATATCCACGTCCAAAGGTTCACCAGGATCGATTTGATTCTTGATGCCATCTAGCCCCGCGCACAACATCGCTGCAAAGGCTAAATATGGGTTAGAACTGGCATCGGGACAACGGAATTCTAAGCGCTTAGCTTTGGGGTTAGTTCCCGACAACGGAATCCGCACTGATGCCGATCGATTTCCTTGAGAATAAGCTAAGTTTACAGGCGCTTCAAAGCCCGGAACCAACCGTTTGTAGGAATTCGTTGTGGGATTGGTGAGTGCCAAAAGTGCTGGTGCGTGTTTGAGAATGCCACCGATGTAATGCAGTCCCATTTGACTGAAACCAGCATATTGATCGCCAGCAAATAGTGGTTGACCATCTTTCCAAATCGATTGGTGAACGTGCATCCCAGAACCGTTATCATTAAACAGTGGTTTGGGCATGAAGGTGATGGTTTTGCCGTATTTTTTACCGACGTTTTTAATCACATATTTATAAGTCATCAAATAGTCAGCGGCTTGAATCAAAGTCGCGAAGCGGAAGCCGAGTTCGCATTGACCACCGGTGGCTACTTCGTGGTGGTGCTTTTCAACTGGTACGCCGCATTTTGCCATTGTCAGCAACATTTCTGTTCTCATATCTTGAGAGGTATCAGTTGGTGCAACTGGGAAATAACCTTCTTTGTAACGCGGTTTGTAGCCGAGGTTGCCGCCTGGTTCTTCTTTGCCGGAATTCCAGCGACCCTCTACTGAGTCTACATAGTAATAGCCACTGTTTTGAGTTTGATCGAAGCGCACATCGTCAAAAATGAAGAATTCTGCTTCCGGGCCAAAGAATGCGGTATCGCCGAGACCGGTGGAGACTAAATATTCTACGGCTTTTTGGGCGATCGTTCGGGGACAGCGGCTGTAGGGTTCGCCTGTGCGGGGTTCTTTGATGCTGCAAATGAAGCTGAGGGTTGGTTCTGCCATGAATGGATCGATCCAAGCGGTGGTAGGATCGATCGCCATTGTCATGTCTGATTCGTTGATGGCTTTCCAGCCCCGAATGCTGGAACCGTCGAAGGGCACGCCGTCTGTGAATGCGGTTTCGTCGATTTGGTCATGGTACAGAGAAAGGTGTTGCCAGATTCCCGGCATATCGATAAATTTGAGGTCGATGATTTGGATCTTATTTTCTTTTATGTAATTTAAGGCTTCTTGGGGTGTTTGGAACATGACTGACTCCTGATATTGGTTTTGTCTGGGCCGCGCACAAGGTATTCACCAGCATTGGGGGTTTTCTGGCTGGGTTTAACCTATATCAGAAAATTCTATCTCAAATCTTAATCAAAGGCGGATTTGTAGTAGTCTACAATAGGCGGTCTATCTCAGATAGCAAAGTATTGATAAAGATTTTTTGGAGACAAACTTATGCGCGATGCAGTGACGAGTCTGATTGAAAATTATGATGTTGCTGGTAGGTATTTAGACCGAGATGGTATCGATCGGTTGAAATCTTATTT